>JAYSYN010000039.1:0-21912 GCA_043727575.1 Fimbriiglobus sp. | reverse complement strand
GGTCGAATCCATGACTCCGCTCCGCAATCGGGGAAAGCGGATAACGTGCTCAGAAACAAACCTTTACGAACAGGTCACTTTTCGGATAGCTTCTTACTACGGTCCGATGTCTGAATGGGGAAACGGTTGTACGCAGCCCAATATCGCAGATATTACCACTGAATCCCTCGTCTATTGGGTACAACGGAGCCATGAAGCGAATAATCCGTTGCTCAAGATGCGGTATGCAGATGTGACTTGGGATTTCTCTCAATGGCTTAATCATAAGGTGGTGCGTGGCAAGATTGCCACGATTTTGATCGATTCAGTTCTGACACTTGCAGTTCAAAATGCGTTTCCGAACGAAATTGAAGGATACCAAGGTCTCAAGAGGGCACTTGATATCGGGATGTCAATCAGAGATTCAGGACGCGTGCACACGTTGCGAAGTGGCTTGATTGCTTATGAAGACCGGCATGCCAAAGATTGCCTTCCCGGCACGTGGGGCATTTGCTTCGACTTGCTTATCAACGAAAATCAAAAGATGAAGGTCACACCTCAGCAAGCAACCAAGATTATTGCGGATTTGGAGGCTCGTTTGACCCGGCTATCCGCCCAAGAAGACGTTGCCAAGCTTGATCCGCACCATGTCGAAGGAGCAGCACTTCGCCTTGCGACCCACTATCGTAAGATGAACTGGCGAGACGATTTGCGGCGCGTCATGGAGTTGTATGCCGGTACGTTCATGCGAAAGGCCGAAACGAACCCATGGGTCGGCTCTGCGTGGCTCGATACCGTGCATCGCAAGTTGATCGAATTCCAACTCCACGACGAGGCAAAGAAGTTTCAACCAACATTGAGAGTGGCTTCGGTCAAGATGCGGCGGGCGATGCCAAAGCACACCTATTCGGTGCCAGTCAATACTGCCGACCTCAACGCGTGCATCAACTTTATGATCCAAGGAGAATGGAACGTCGTCTTCTGTAGGCTTATCGATGCCTTCTTGCCGTGTCGTGAACGCGAACTTGAAAAGCTTCAAGAAACGATGAAGAATCGACCCGCCCTTGACCTTTTTACCCCCACCAAAGTTGACCATGCCGGGCGAGTCATTGCGAAAATTGGCACAATGAGCAGAGATCCTGAAGGTAATCTAATGCACCACTATTCGAAATTGATTGAGTTTGCTGAAAGCTTTTTGAGGTGGATTATGGAAGCATTGATCGCGGAACGAGGCATGTCGGCCGACCAGATCGTTTGCCACATTTATCAGTCACCAGTACCAGATCCTTCTCGGCGAGCTATCGTCCAATGTGCAATGGAAGCTTATATCGCGAAGAATTGGGTCGTCGCGATCCACTTACTGATTCCCCAAATCGAAGATACGATTCGGAGACTGGTTGACCTGAGTGGGGGCGTTACTTGGCGCGAAGGGAAGCACGAGGGGATGCATGTTCGGAACTTGGACGAACTCCTCAACGACGAAAACGTGGTCACCGCTTTGGGTGACGATACAGCCTTCTATTTTCGATCATTGTTGACCGATCAACGCGGCTGGAACGTTCGGAACGATGTAGCACACGGGTTGGTCCCGCCCGAGAGTTTTAGCTCGGTCATTGCAGATCGACTCGTTCATGCCATGCTTATTTTCGGTAGCCTACAGCCAAAATCGCAACAAACTGAGGGAGACGTGACCCCGGTCGAACAGTCTGAGCATGAACGAAGTATGCCAGACTCGTCCGGTATCGACTCTGCATGAAAGACATTTGCACTCAATCAAATGCCACACGCCGCGGGGACTTCCCGCGGCGTGCATTGTGGACCCGGAGTCGCTTCCTACTCCCGGTCGCTAAACTTCGGCGTGGTCCAGCGCGGCCTTCTCGCGCAGTTGTTTCATACCACGGACGTTGATCTGGCGCACCCGCTCCTTCGTGATGCCGAAGTGTTGGCCGATCTGCTCCAGCGTCATCTCGGCGGAGCCGTCGATGCCGGTCCGCATCCGGATCACTTCCCGCGTCCGCGGGTCGAGGTCTTGCAGCAACTTCGCGACCCGGTTCTTGGCCATTTCCGCGGTCGCCAGCAGCTCTTGCTCGTCGGTGTGGATGTCGGCCTTGGCGTCGAATAGATCGTCGTGCCCCGTCATGAAGCGCATCTTGTGGGTGTTCTCGTCCGGGATGCTCCGGGCGTAGTTTTTCACGATGGCCCACGTGGCGTAGGTGCTGAACTTGAATCCGCGGCCGTAGTCGAACTTCTCCACGGCCCGCATGAGCGAGATGTGGGCGTCCGACTTCAGCTCGTCCAAGTTTTGGCCGATCTGCAGGTGCTTCGCGGCCGAGTTGTGGACCAAGCGCAAGTTGCACTCGATCAGCAGATCGCGGCAGGCCTTGATCTGCTCGGTCAGCGACTCGATCTTGTGGAGATCGGTGGCGCGGACGCGGGTCGGGTCGAGGCCGTCTTTCAACTTGTGTAGTTTGTGCTTCAAGAAATTCATCTTGCGGAACAAGTGCGCTTCTTGGGGTTTGTTCAGCAACGGCCGTTCGTAGAGGTAGGCCATGTTCGGATCGACGTCCTTGGGCGCCCGCATCGTGCGGAGCTTCTCGTCGAACTCTTCGTGCTCCGGGATCGGCTGGAGCATGATCGGTTCCAGGATCGGATCGTCGAACTCCGGGTTATAGATGTAATCGACCGGGGTGCGGATCAATTGCTCGGCGCGCACCTCGTTGATGACCCGGTACATGCTCGACCGGGTTCGGCCGAACCGCTTGGCGATCAGGTCCACGGGTTTCCCCTCCTGGTAGTCGTTGTAGATTTTCGTTTTCGAATCGGTGTTCAGAGGCGAACCCGATTGCGGGAAGACCGGGCTGTCCGGGTGGGCCCGGTCGAAGTTCTTGATCGTGTAACGCACCGCTTCCGCCGACCGGCCGAACTGCTGGGCCAGTTTCTTGGAGACGTCCGTCAGGCTGCCGCCGGTTTGCGCCATCTGCCGGGCCGTCAGGAGGATGCTGTCTTTCTCGGTGTCCGTCAAGTGGCTGAACCGGCCGCCGCGGGCCACTTGGGCTTGGTGCGCTGCGGCGAACGCTTCGACGCACGACTGCGGGAAGCCGAGGTGTTTCCGACTGCCGCGGAGCACGCGGCGGGCGGTGAGACCGAGCAAGCGCCAACGGCTGACGGTTTTCGTCGAGACGTTGAATTGCTTGCCGACTTCTTCGAGGGTCAGCATCGGCTCGGCGGCCAACTCGATCGGCAACGGCGGGAGCGAACGCTCGACCTTTTTGATAAACAAGGCGAGGTCGTGCGTGAGATCCTGCCCCGCGATTTGCAGGGCGGCGTGCGTTTCGGGCCGGAAATCGGTGATGCGGAAGCAGATCAGCGAGTAAGGGTAACTCTTGGCGGGGTCGATTTCCGCGAGGAGTTTTTCGGCTTTCGCCAGTTGTTCTTGGCGTCGAATGGCGGGGGCAAATCGGACTTGCTGATCCGTCAGCTCGCGCATCGTGGGGTGTTTGAAGGTAATCACGATCGTCCTCGGTTCCGCTGCGGGCGGCTTTTGTATCTTCCGTGGTGTCGGGTTGGCCGCCGGGTCGGGGTCGGTCTCCGAGGATGGTTTCGGGTTGCTTCCGCGGCGTTCCCTACAAGTGGGACGCCGATTCGTATCGGGCTATACAAGAAATCCGGACATTTCTTTCGATATTTCCTCATACGGGGACCGCATTGCGTAGGTCGGTTGTCGGGGGACATCCCCAAACATAAGAGTCCCGCATTTCTTCCGGGTTCGGACACGTTCGCGTCCGATTCCGGAGAAATCGTAGAATTTTGGGGGGCATGTTCGCGTGGGAGGGTCAACTCTTGGGGTGCGAGAATAACCTAAGCAACAAGCGAGCCAATCATTTCGTTGGCACGCTTTTCCGCCGGGGCCCGCGATTCCAATCGGCACAACTGCCCATCGCGGTACCAGTTCTTCGCTTTTGCAGGTGTGCGGATTTTTTCGATGTGACGATTCCGACACAAACCGACCTGTCAAAGGTGCGCTCACTGCCACTTTTTACCGGACTTGAGTGCGAATTTGCAATCGCTGAAAGATTTTTTGGGTGATCTCACGCAAAGCCGCAAAGTCGCCAAATTGGATCAAAGGTATTTCCGACTTTGGGTCTTCGCGGCTCTGCGTGAGAGCAAATGCTTCAAATCAGCGCCGTCAGAACCTCGGCCAATCGTTCGATCTCGGCTTCGGTCGTGTAGAAGTGTCCGCTGACGCGGATCAGCATCCGGTCGGGCCGTTCGATGATAGGAATCTCGATCCGGTGCTTCCACAGTCCTTCGCGCAACTTCGCGGCATTCAAGCCCGTCGGTAGTTCAAAGGCCGTGAGCGACCCGTGCATCCCCGACACGTCCGGCGTGGCCAACTTCAACCCGAGCGGCAGCAATTTCGCCCGGCTGAACGCGGACAACTCCGCCATGCGGGCGCGGATGGCGTCCCAACCGAGGGACGTTTGAAAGTCGATGGCCGACGGCACCGCGAGCCATGGGCCGACGTCCTTCGTCCCCTCGAATTCCAAAAACCGCGTCCGCCAAGTGCTGCCGTAAGGATCGCGTTCGTCCGAGAACTTCGCCGGTCGATCCGGGTGATAGCCCCAGCTCACCTGCAGCGGTTGAAGGCGATCTTCGTTGCCGCTGCCGATGGCGAGGAACCCGGCACCGATGGGGGCGAGCAACCACTTGTGCAAGTTCGCGGTGTAGAAGTCGGCGCGCACGGCATCGACGTTCAGCGGGAGCATGGCCGGGGCGTGGGCGCCGTCGACAACCGTAATGATGCCGCGCTTCCGCGCTTCGGCGCAGAGTTCCTTCGCCGGCAGTACTAAGCCCGTCGGCGAGAGCACATGGCTGAAGAAGAACAACCGCGTTTTCGCGGTCATCGCCTTCACCGCGGCTCCGATGATCTCGGCGGGGTCTTTCGCCATCGTCGGCAGCGGGAACGTGCGGATCGTCAGCCCTTGGCGTTGGGCGGCGCGTTCCCAGCACCACTGCATCGCCCCGTATTCGTGGTCGGTCAGCAGGATTTCGCCGGGGCCGTTCAACCGCAATCCCGAGGCGACGAGGTTGATCGCCATCGAGACATTGCCCGTGAAGACGAGCCGCTCCGGGGCCGTGCCGAGAAACCCCGCCGTGCGGACGCGGGCATCCCAAAGAAGCGGCGGCATCTGCCGGACGAAGAAATCGGTCGGGCCGGCCGCGAGCCGACGGCGCAACTCGGTGACGACCTCGAACACCGGTGTCGGCGTCGGGCCGAACGAGCCGGTGTTGAGCATGCAAACGGTCGGGTCGAGTGGGACTTGGGCCCGGGCCGCAGCCCAATCGGGGGTACTCACTTTCCGGTCGCCAGCATGGTGCGGGTGAACTTCTTGTCGCCGATCCACATCGATAATTGATCCTTGGCCGAGCCTTCAAAACTCAGATGCTCCGGGTCGCCGGGCGTCGGCAGGACCAACACGCCGCAGAGCCGGCCGGTCGGGTCGAAGATTTGGACGCCGAGTTTTGTGCCGGCGTAAATGCGCCCTGCGGCATCGACCATCAGCGATGTCACCGCGAGCTTCGGCGGATCGCTTTTCCGCTTCGCTTGGGCTTTCTTGTCGTTGTCGTAACTTTGTTCGATCCGCAGCGGGGCATACGGGCTGACGATGGTCAATTCTTTGGTCGCGTTGTAGGCGCGGACGAAAGAATCGAGTGTCTCCCCCATGAAATGCACCGAGCCATCGGGACTCGTCGCCGTCCGCTGCGAGTCTCCCTTCGGCCGTTCTCCGGTGGCCGATTTCCACGATTCCCCGGGCTTCGCGATGGTGAACAACGGCATGTCTTGGGCGAGGCCGAATGCCGGAGACAGAATCAGGGCGAGGGTAGCGAGGGTGCGTTTCACAGGCGAGGCTCCGGTGGTTCTGTGGAAATGATACGAGAGCGGGAGCCGGGGATCGCTTTTTGTCCGCCGGAAGTCCCCGGTCGTAGCGATTGCGCCGGCTCCCGTCCGCACCCCTGTTGAAAATCGCGCCAACGCTCCTCGCGATGCGGGGTTGAGACGAATGAACCCGCTAACGGAGCGCTGGACGCGACTTGGCGAAAGCGTTAAGTTGGGGAAGCGGACGCCATGCTCCCCTCGAACGACTTGAACCGGACGCCCCGAGTGGCCCCAGCTCCCGAACCGGATACCATCCCCCCGAATTCCCATCCGGCGGAGGAGACCGCTTGGATTATCGCCGCCCAAACCGGGGATCGGGCCGCGTACGCCCGGGTCGTGAATGCGTATTGGGATCGGCTGTACCGCTGGCTCTTCCGCATGACGCACGACCGGCACAAGGCCGAGGATTTGACCCAAGAGACGTTCTTGAAAGCGTTGGCGGCGATCGGTTCGTTCCGACCGGGGAGTAACTTTCGGGCCTGGCTGTTCCGCATCGGGCACAACAATTTTGTGAACCTTAAGCGCGGCGAGAAACGCCCGATCCAGAGCCTGCCGGACGAACCGACCCACGCGGAGCGACGGCCCGGACCGCAAGATACGGCCTCCGACCGCGAAGCGTTGGTGCGGGTGTCGCGGGCCGTGGCCGAGTTGCCGTCCGATTTCCGCAGCGCCTTGCTGCTGCGGGCCGAAGAGGGTTTATCGTTCCGCGAAGTCGCGGCGATTTTGGGCATCACCGAAGAAACCGCCCGCTGGCGGGTCTTCAAAGCCCGGCAGAAGTTGGTGAAGGTCTTGGATCCGGATTTGGTACCGCCCGCGAAGGGCGAAGAAGGTTGACGCCATGAAATGCGAAGCGGTGCAAAATCGATTGCTCGCGACCCCGGACGCCCTCCATCCGGGCGCGGAACTCGCCGCGCACGTCGCCGGTTGCTCCGCCTGCCGCGCCCGGCAAGCCCGCGCCGCGGAACTCGACGGCTACCTCGCGCATCTTCCGCCCGCCCCGTCCTCGGACGCGAAGAAATCGGCATTTCTGGAATCGGTCCAAGAAGCGGGACCGATCATCAAGATCAAACCGCGGTCGCTGCGGACGCCGAGCGGGACCTTCCGACCGTGGCGGGCCGTCCGCCGCGAACATTACGCCGGTCTCGCGGCCGCGCTGCTCGTCGCCCTCGCCGGCCTCGCTTACTTCACCCGGAACAAAGTCCAAGCCCCGGAACTCGCCGAGAAGCCGCGCCACGAACTGCTGAAAAAAGAAGTCCGCCACGTGGCGAAGCTGGCCACCAGCGATTCCGCCCCGCAGCGAATGACCGTCTGGGCCGAATGGGCCAGCGATCTGAAATCCGAGACCAAAGACCTGTACAAAGTCGCCGCGAGCGACGAACTGCTGGCCCTCGGTCGCTTGTTCGAACGGGCCGTGCAAGACGGGATCGTCAAGCAGGCCAAAATGCTCGACAAGCACATGCCCGCCGGCGAGCGCCAAGCTTTGTTTCAAGACGCCTTGGCCCGCTTGTCGGAAGTCGTGAACGACACGACCCTCTGGGCGCAAAACGCGCCGCCGGACGCCCAGAAGACCCTGAACAAAATGGCCGCGACGGCTCGCGCCGCCGTGTCCGTGCTCCAACCGCTCGAAAAGGGGGTGTGACGTGACAATCCGCAACCTCCTGTCGCTAATGCTCGCCGGGGCCGTTTCGATGTGGGCCTCGGCCCAAACCGGGACGGTCGGCCTCTCCGCGGCCGAGCGCCTGCAACTCCTCAAAACCAACCGCGAACTCCTCGACGATCTCCTCGATCAGGGGACGCTCATGGCCGACGCGAATACCCCGATCGACCGCGCCGCCGAGTGCCAGCGCACCACCGATCGACTCGCCCGCGAATACCGCACGGCCCTCGAACGCGCCGACGCCGACCGCGCCGGCGAAATCGGCGATCACCTCGACAAGATCGTCTCGGAAGGATTCGCCCCGAACTTGGAAAGCGCCCGCCGCGATTCCAAACCGGGCTCGCCCGACTACGAACGCGTGCAAACGATTCACCGCAACGCCGTCCAAAGCCTCGACGACATCAACTCGTCCCCGCTCCCCGACGGCCCGCTGGCCAAGTCCAAACGCCTCCGTCAAGCCCGCGAGAAACTCGCCGCGACCGCCGCCAAACTCGGCAAACCCGACGACCGCTGATCCACCGACGGCGAAACCGGTGTCCGCACATCCCCAACGGCTCATTCGCCCGACCACCCGCGAACGGGGGCCGGCTCCTTCTACAATTGACCATCTCTCAACGACCACCGACTACCAGGACTCTCCCGTGCGGAAGACGAAGCGGTTGCCGCGCGAAGCTTTGAGCCCGTTCCTTCTGGATATTCCCGGCGAGTGGACGATGGCCGGCCGGCCGCTCGAGCCGATCCCGTGGTCCGGGATTTTCCAAACCGCACGGCCCGTCGAAATCGAAGTCGGCTTCGGCAAAGGATTGTTCCTCACGAACTCCGGCGTCGCCCGGCCCGACACCAACTTCTTCGGCATCGAAATCGTCCGCAAATATCAACTGTACGCGACCGAGCGCATCGCCCTGCGAAACTTGCCGAACGTGCGGACGTGCTGCGCCGACGCCAAACGGATCTTGCGCGAGGTCGTGGTCCCCGACAGCGTCGCGGTCGTCCACGTCTTTTTCCCCGATCCGTGGTGGAAGACCAAACACAAGAAGCGATTGCTCTTCACCCGCGAGTTCGCGGACATGGTCTTACGGGTCTTGAAAACGGGGGGAGTCTTGCACTTCGTCACCGACGTGCAAGACTATTTCGAAATGGTCACCGAATTGTTGGCGGGTCTTCCCGCGTTCGCCTTGCTCGATCCGCCGGCCGAGAACAACCCCGAGCACGACATGGACTACCTCACGAACTTCGAACGCAAGTTCCGCCGCGAAGGCCGGCCGATTCACCGCAGCCGCTACCGCAAAGTCTGAGGGTACTCTCTATCACTGCTTCGGCAGATCGGGAGGCAACAAAAGCATGTTGGGCGGCGAGGAATAGGTCGGCCGGGTCGTCGGTTGACCTTTGCTCGGGGCGGCCCGGTCGTCTTCGCGGGGGGTCGAGCCGCGGGCGGTGCCCAACACCGGCGGTTCCAACTGCGGCAATGCGGGCCCGGCGCTCGTGCGTTGATCGTACCCGCGGAGTTCGTCCCGGCCTTTGTTCAGCGACGCGGTCGAACCGCCCCCGCTGAGTTTGGACCGGGACGCCAGATCGGCCGGGGGCTTGCGGAGCGAGTCGATCCACTTGACTTGCAAGTTGTCGACGGTGTCGAACTCGTAGTGAGCCGCGACGGCCTTCTCCCAGTTCTTGTTCGACTTCTGCATCCCCGTTTCGAGGAACGCGAGGAAGCGTTTGCGGCCCTTCAACCCGCAGCCGCCCAGTGCGATGAGGTAGTCCGAAACCGAATAGCCTTGTGCGTACAGCACGATCATGTCGCGGGGGTATTCTTTCATGGCGAAGAGAATCCGCAGCGGAATCCCCCGGCCCGCATTCAAGAACTCCCGGCACTTCACGTCGTGGTCGAGGCGCTCTTTGTCGTTTTCCGAAAGGACCGATCCGCCCTCGTCGGCCCAGCGCGGCACGGCTTGGCCGAAGTGATACGCCAGCACGGTGTGGGTGATCTCGTGCGGCAGGACGCTGTCGAGGAGTTGCTTCACGCTGCCGAAGATTTTCATCTCTTGCGAAAGCACGCCCGCTTGGCGATCCGAGAAGGTGAACGTGGTGGCCCCGCCGGTGCGGCCTTCGGTGATCTCGACGACGAGCGGGCACTTCTGCGACCACTTTGGCATTTCCTTGCCGAGCCAGTCGCGGGCCTTTTCGTCGCGGTACTTCTCGGCGTATTCGCCGAAGGTTTTCGCGAGGGTTTTCGTCGGCGCGTGCACGACGAAGTTCTCGGTGACGTACCGCTCGTCGGCCGAAGCCGGGGCGGACAGAACCAGAGCGCTGGCCAAGGCCAGGAAGAGCGACCGACGAAGGGTCATTCCTTTGACCTCCGTGGAGTGGATCGAACGTCAGTTGTTGACGCCGGACCATCGTGGTGGCGTCGGAAGTTTACAATGCAACACGGGTGCCAAGGATGGGAACCGACCTGCCGAGGGGGAAGTGGGGCGAAGTAAAGTGCGTGCGGAACTGCCTTTCGGGTTTGGGGCGCCCGTGCGGATTCGCGCGGGGCGCCGGGCAATCGGTGTAACTTCTACCGTTTGCCCCGGCGGGTCGGGGATGGACGGTTGCGGCGTGTAAGAACTACAAGTGCGGCTACCGCGATTTCAAAGCCTTCTCGGCGGCGACGCCGGGGATGCCGCCGAGGACGCGGATCTCGTCGAGTCGCTCTTTCGCCCCGGGCGCCTTCGAAGATTCCAGCACCGCGACGGCGCGCACGAGGCGCAGCGGTTCGCCGACGAGGCCGCTGTCCGGCAGTTTTTCCCCGGCGGATGCGATATTGCCGATGAGCGTCTCGGCGCGTTCGCGCAGTTCGGCATTCGTCGCGGCGGCCTCGGCGACTTTGAGCGCGGCCAGTGCCGGCGCTCCGATCTTCGCGAGGTCTTTGGTCGCGGCGTCGCGCACCGCGAATTCCTTCGAACCGAGTTCCCCGATCAGCCGGTCGATCTTTCGCAGCGCGGTGGCCGCCTCCGAAATCCCCGCTTGAATGATGGGGAGTGCCGCGTCGCCGCCGGCCCGGAGCAGCTCCACCGCCGGCCACGCGGTCTCGGGATCGACCGCGCCGAGTCGCACCCACGCCGATTTCAATTGCACCTCGGTCGGGGCCGGTTGACCGCGGCGCCCGGACAGATCCCAGAGCAAAGCGTTGTCGTCGGCGCCGATGGTGACGAGCGTCCGCCCGTCTACGGCGACGCCGAGGTGGGCGATCGACCCGCGGGCGCCCGCGAAGCGTTTCACGACCGAGTTCGTGGCGAGTTCCCACACGATGGCGGTGCCGGCGGTCCCTTGCGTCCCCGCGATCAGCAAGCGGCTGTCGGGGGAGAACGCCACGCGACAATACGGCCCGTCTTCCCATTGCCGCTCGAAGCTTGCGATGACCGCGCCCGTCTTGGCATCGAAGACGCCGACGCGGACGACGGAGGTCACGGCGATCCGTTCGCCGTCGGGCGAGTAGGCGACGTGCGCCTGCAAACTCCGGGCGACGCGGGCCTTCCACAATTCCGGGGCTTTCTCGCCCCCGGCCGTATCCCAGACGCGCAGCAAGCCATCCCGGCCGATGACGGCGACCGATTTCTTGGCGGGGTGAATCGCGATGGCGAGCGCCGCGGCCGGCAGCGCGATGGTCGCGTTAACTTTGTCGGCGCTGCCGAGGAGCAGCTTCGGTTTGTCCCCGACCGTGGCCGCCGCGATCAGGGCGTCGTCCGCGCTGACGGCGAGTGGCCGGACGCCGCCGGGGTAGGCGTCGAGTTCTCGCCCGAGTTTGGTTTCCCGCCCCGACAGCGAAACTTTCAAGATCCGCCCGGCATCCGCGACATAGATGGCGGAATCCGAGCGGGCGAACGCCACGATCGGCTTTACCTGCTCGAAGATACGGATCGGTTGGCGGCCGACGCTCCACCTAGAAATTCCTTTTCGGTGGATGGCGAAATATTCTCCGTCGGGGCTCGCGGGCACCACCCCGAGCAGATCGACGACGCGGTCGGACTTCGCGAAGCGCTCGGCGCCATCCTTTAAATTCCAGAGTCGGATCCGCGCGGTGGCGAACCCGGCGGGGGCGTCGTTCGCGGCATACTCGCCGTCGAGCGTGATCGCCAGCGCGGTGAATTTGCCGTCCAGAAAGTGGAGCCGCTTCGAGGTGCCGAGATCGTAGAGGGCCAACCCGTTCGCTTGGCGGAGTGCGAATCGGCCGTCGCCGCAGAAGGCCATCGGCGTTTCGCCGTCGATGGTCAGCAAAGCGTCTTTCTTGGAGACATCGAAGATGCGGACTTGGCTCGCGGGGCCTTCGGTCGACACCGCGATGCGTTGACCGTCGGCCGAGTAGACGATGCCGGTGACGACGGACTTTCCGCCCTTCGGCGGGAGCAATTGCGCCAGCGGTTTGCCGCTGGGCACCTCGTAGATGTTGACGACGTGGGCGGAATTGGCCGCGGCCACCGCCGTGCCGTCCGGGGCGATGGCGATGGCGCGGCCTTCGGGGATTTCCATCCGGTCGAGTCCGGTGGCCGCTTCCACGACGAGCAATTGGCCCAGCGTGGTGGCCCCGGCGAGGTACTTGAGGTCGTCGGTGAACGACAGCGTTTCGAGGTTCTTGACCGCGACGGTGCGGATCTGTTTGTAATCCTGGGCCACATCGTAAATCCGGACCTTCTCATCGCCGAAGTGGGCGAGGAAGTGTTTGCCATCCGGGGTGTACGCCAGATTCGTCGCGGCGCCGTCCTTCACTTTCAGCGTGGCCACTTCAACGCCGGCGGTGTCCCAGATTCGCACGGTGCCATCGCTGCCACCGGACGCGAGGTGCCGGCCATCGGGCCGGTAAGCGAGAGCGGTCGGTTTGTCCGGGTGACGGAAGGCACTGCCGCCGAATTGAGCGAAAGCGCCGTCCGGCAGTTCCACCGCCGGGGCGAAGAACGGTGCGAGCAGAAGGAATCCGCAGGCCAGATGGGTGATGCGCGGCATGATTCGCCCCCGGTCGTCGATGGTACGCCTACAGGACGACCGACGCGGGGACAACTCACGGACGATCGGAAGATTTTGAACCGCGGAGGAGTGGAGACGCGGAGAGAACCCATGCATGGTAAGAATGCGTCGGTTTTCGTTGTGTTCTCCGCGACTCCGCGGTTCAGAATCGATCGATTTCAATCCACACGCCGGGCGCGCTTGGCTCGGGTCGGGATCGTTTCCGGAGTCGCCGTCGGTGCCGTCCGGAAGCTGCTGTGGATGAACTTCCACGGCAGGCAACCGTAGGCGATGAGGATCGCGTGGATGACCCACGTGACCATGCAACCGACGGCCAATTTGTTGCTGAAACCGTAGGCGTGCAGACCGACGCCGAGTTGGTTGGTGCCGAACCAGCTCCATGTGGTGATCATGTTGCCGCCGAGGGCGAGAACGGCGATGCCGCGATCTTTGACGAGCCCGGACCAACGGGCGTGCAGGATGAGGGCGTTCCAGATGACGATCAGCACGGCGCCGTTTTCCTTCGGGTCCCAGCCCCAGAAGCGGCCCCACGATTGATCGGCCCAGATGCCGCCGAGGACGGTGCCGACGAAGCTCAGTAACGTGGCGAAGCAGATGACGGCGTAGAGGAATTGGCCGATGAGCCGGCCGAGTTCCATGGTACGAGCGGTCGGGCCGTCGCCGATTTTGATGATCCGCTTGAGCATCCATTTCTCCGGCACGCAGAGCAGCGCGACGTAAATGAACCCGATGAACCCGGCGACGTAGGTCGCGGCGTACCCGAGGGTCACGGTGGTCACGTGCGTCGCGAGCCAGAAGTTCGTGTCGAGAACGGCTTGCATCATCTCGAGCGTGTCGCCCGAGTCCGCCGCGAGTTGGTGAGCGATGAACGCCGTGCCGAACCCGAGGACCGCCGCGATGAAGTTGCCGATGCCCAGTGGGTAGAGCAGTTCGATGAACAGGCAGAGCATCACGACGCCCCAGCCGATGAACACTGCGGAGGAGTGGAGGTTGGTGACGAAGACGAACGGCCGATCCATGAGGTACATGCGGGCGAGCAAGTTCAGCGTGTGCACGAGCAGCGTGACCAACAACCACCAGAAGACGGCGCGGCGGATGCCGTTGCCGAAGGCGGGGGCGATGAGCAAGCCGAGCCAGCCGAAGAGCGTCAGGCCACCGGCGAGGCCGTACATGACCATGCACTGGTAGTACAGGCCCGTCTCGTTGAGGAAGGTTTCGAGTTGGGCCCGGCGGCGATCCCCGGCCGGAACGTCGCGTTCGGAGACGGTTTTCAAATCCTTCACGGCCTTGTCGAACAGGGCCGGGTCGTCGGTCCGGTAGGCTTTCAGCACGCGCTCCCAGGCGTCACCGGCTTCGTCTTTTTTGGTCTCCTCGGCCATGACATCGGTGAAGATGGTCAAGACTTCGTTCTTTTCCTCTTTGGACATCTGCTCCATGTTGTCCGGCAGACCGCGCCGGCGGATCTCATCGCGGACTCGAGTCCTCGACCCCTCGAACGCGGCTTCGCGCGCCGCGGCGGGCGACCGCCACTCTTGTTCCACCTTGTTCGGCGAGTCCGGTCGGGGCGGCAATGCCCGCGGGGCTTGGCCCTGCCAGACTTCCAAGTAGAGTTCGATGTGCTTGCGGAGTTCGAGCACTTTCAATTCGAACAAGTCGAGTTCTTGGTTCGCCTTCTGGCGTTGCACGGCCGCTTTGGCGGCTTTGTCGAACTCCTCGAACTTCGGTTGCATTTCCTTGATCGAGTAGCGCAGGCCTTCGCGCGGCTTCAAGGCCAAGAGTTTGAGGACTTCGTCGTTTTCGATGCGGAAGAGCGTGTTTTCGTGCGGACCGGAAATCCACGCTTCGCCTTGGCCACGCTCCGGGGCGGTGGCGGTATCCATGAACCACTTCATGGCCGATTGTTTCTTGCCGTTCGCCCCGGCGTACTCCTCGGAGTGCGTGAGCATGCGCAGATCGACGCGGGCCACGGTGTCGAGCGGCTTCACCCGGCCCCCGTCGACGACGGGGACGCGGGCCAGTTCGGCCAAATCGAGCCGGCCGCTCTTCGTGGTGGTCGAAGATGCCACGCCCGCCAACAAGTAAAACGACGCGAAGATGAGCGCCCCGACGGGGATGAGTAGCCACTCGACGACGGTCAGCCGGCCACCCGCGATGTCGAGCGGCCTTTCCCCCGCCGCCAACGCGACCGGCACTTGGGGCGTCGGCACTCCCGGTTCGGCCCGCGTCCGGTCGCCCAAGCGCCCGGAGAGCATTCGCAACAGGAACTGCACCAAGTAGATGCCGAAGTGGACGAGCATGCCGATGGTGACGAGGGCGCACGAGACGTAGGGCAACTGCCAGAGGGGGTTGCGGACGACTTGCAGGATGGTGGTTTTTTCGTCCGGAGTGAACGACGACTGGTAGTACGTCTCGCCGCGGTGCCGCAGCGGTTCGTTCATACTGATAGTCGTCTCGCGGTCTTGGCCCCTCTCCGGGTCCTTCAAAATCACGCGGCTGGAATAGTTCTTCGCGGTCGACGTGCCGATGTAGCGCTCGAATTTGAAATTGATCAATTCCAAGCGGTACGGTTTGTAGTATCGCGTGTTGCGCAGCGCGAATTGGAGTTTGACACCGTTCGCATCCAGCGGCTGGGTCGTCGTCAACATCGCCGTGATGAGGTAGGTGCCGAGTTCTCGGCCGGTTTGCTTGTCGAACAGCGCGATGTACCCGGAGGGGATATCGACCTTGCTGGACATATCGACGCCGGAGACTTGGGGCTCGTTCCAAGCGAGGTAGCGGCTGCCCAAGCCGACGGCCGAGGGGTTGGTCTCCGGGGCCTTCGGGTTGGGGTTCAACGAGCCGACTTCGTCGAGGTCGGAGTTGCGGAAATATTGAAGCACGCGGATGTCGACCGGCAGATCGGGGTGCGAAATCGTTTCGCCTTTGCCCAGCGCCGCCCGCAATCGGGACGCCTTGATCACCGTGACTTTGTCTTGATCCCCGGCCGATTCGACGAACGCCAATTCGTGGTCGCGGGTGTCGAAGGCGTAGTTGCTGCTGGTCCCTTCGGCGATCGTCATCTGCTGTTCGATTTGGAATTCGCGCGTCACCCATTCGCCGACGAGGAGCAAAATCACCCCGGCGTGGAGGATGTAGATGCCGGTGCGCTTGGCGATGAGCAAAGCGAGGCTTTTCCAAGGCGAGCGCCGGCCGACTTCCTTGCGGACACCCGCGACCAAATTGACGAACTGCAAAATGTGGGCGAAGCAGAGGTTGCAGAACATCAGGATGCCGATGAGGAACCCGCCCGGGAACGGGAACCACATCTCGGATTTGCTCTTCATCGGGAACTGGAAGAAGATTTTCGTGAACTCGAAGAGGTGCTGGACCTTCACCTTCACGACGTACGAATAGAAGTAGTCTTGGACGACGGTCCAGATGCCCTCGCTCTTCTGGGCGACGGTGCCGAAAAACACCAGCAGCAGCGACAGGGCGAACAGGACCACGGTGATCTTGAGCGACGCCACCGGGGCCAAGGTGTACCGGATGCCGCGGATGAGTCGATCGACCCAATCGGACTTCGCGGTCGGGCGGGGAGAGTTCATCGGTGATCCTTATAGCTGGCGAATGCGTCCGGGCCGCACTCCGATTATTTGCCTTGGAACGGCCCGCGCATCCCGCCGCCGGCGGAGGGGCCGCCGGGGCCACGGAAATCGACGCGGTAGGCCTTGGTCGTGCCGAGGACGAGTTCCGTCGTCACGCCCGGCAGTTCCGCTTCGGTGACTTTGGCGATGCCGGTGAAGTCGGTCCGCCAGCGGTTCACGTTTTCGAGCATCGTCCCGCTGATCGGGTCGGAGATATAAAACTCGGTCACGCCGTTGACGAGCGTGACCATCCGCATCTGCTTGGCGGGCCCGAGTTTCCATCCGGTCGGCACCGTCCACGTCAGATTTTTACCGCCGTCGGCGACGCGGATCGACGCTAAAAATTTGTCGAAATCGGCTTCGTGCGGGGAGACCTGCTGGCTCGGCCCGAAGAAGCGGACGAACCAGAACGAGCGTTCGCCCGCCGGGAGGATGGCCCCCAAAAAGCGGTACTTCGCATCCCCGACGGGGGGTTGCTCGGCCTTCGTCGCCACGGCTTTTTCGGGCTCTCGTTCGACGGTGTACGTGCGGACGTCGTCTTCCCCCTTGCAACCCGTCAGCGCCAGTGTCGCCATCAAAGCCGCGGCAGGCCAGAATTTTGTGCGCATCATCGGAGCGGATCTCGGGCGGATGAGCAAGTGGCGGGACCTTCTCTACCATTGTAGCCGACGCGGGGACCGCCGGGCCAAATCGACCTGCCCTAGAAACGCCGCCGGGGGCGATTCCGACGAATCAATCGAGTTTCTTACGGTTCTTCAAGTCGTATTTGCCGCCGCTCGGCACTTCGACGTAATCCTTTTCGCCCTCGTTCGGCTTGTCGTTCGTGTCGAAAAAAGCGACCTTCGTCTTGCCGATAACCTCGGCCGTAGTCCCCTTCACTACGAGGCCGGTGCCTTCGTCGATGCCGATGCCCAGAAGCTGCGGGTATTGCTTCATCAAGCCGGTCATATCGGCGGGGCGTTTGCGCGCGAAGAAGTGCTGATCGACGGCGCAACCGGGCAAGTAGCCGAAGCCGCGCTCGTACCCTTCCGCCGCGACGACGGTATTCCCGAGCGGGTGCCCGCGCGGCATGTATTCGGCTTGGATCGACGCCCCGGCCGAGCTGCCGCCGATGACCCCGCCGCGCTCGAGCACCTCGCGGAATCGCTTTTCGCTCAGGGTGCCTTCGTAAGAATCGACGAAGCGCCAATGCCGGCCGCCGGTGAACCAAACACCTTTGGCCTCTTTTAAGATTGCCGTGAAGGCTTCGCTGTCGGCCTCCTTGCGGTCGCGGGTGTGCAGGATTTTCACCGCTTTCGCCCCGAACTTGCGGAGGGCGACCGCCTCGCCGGGATCCTTGGGAACGGGGTCTTCATTCGCACTCGATACCACGACGATGGTCGACTCCGGCCCGCCGGCGAGTTCGATGAAGGTTTTCCAAATCTCCGGGCCCGCCCCGCCGCCGCCCACGATGATCAGCGCACCATTGGGGACGTTGGCCTCCTTCGATTTCGCCGGGGGGAATTGTTCCGTCATCGCGCGGAAGTGGGCCGCGCGGCGGATCTGGAACAAGTCGATCGCCCCCGATTTCTGCACTTCGGCGAGGGCCGGCTTCGTCGGCGATTTCGCCAGCACCGTTGTCACGCCACCCGCGCCGACGACCCTGAAAAACCGCCCCTGCGTCAAGATCAAAGCCGTGCCTTCGTCGATGCCCAGCCCGGCCCACGTCGGGTTTTTCTCGATCACCCCGGCCAAGCGCGGCAGGCGCTTCCGCTCGGTGAAGTGTTGATCGACCACGACGCCGGGCAGGAAGCCGAAGCCTTTCTCGGTCCTCGCCTCGGGGTTACCGCCGGCGATCATCGTCTCCGACAGCACGGCGGCGCCCGCCGAGGTGCCACCGATCACGCCGCCCCGCTTGTGGAGGGCGAACATCGCCTTCTCGGTCGCGGTGCCGCCGTAGGCTTCCATCAACTTGCGCTGATCGCCGCCGCTAAACCAAATACCCGTGGCTTCCGCCAGCGGCTTGCAGAACTCCGGGTCGTCGGCCAGCTTGCGATCGCGCGTGTGCAGCAGCGTCACGCTTTCGACCTTGGCCTCTTTCCACGCTTTCAAGAAGCCCTCCGATTCCTTCACATCGTCGGCCGAGGCGCTCGCGGTCGGGATCACGACGAGCTTCGCCTTCTCCGGCCCGCCGGCGAGTTTGACGAATTCGGTCCGCGCCGCTTCCGGCAGCGACCCGCCGCCGACGATGACGAGCGGCCCCGGCACCAACTCCGGCGGATACTCGGCGGCCCCGGCAAATGGAGACAGGCCGAAGAGAATCGCGAGGAGAGATAAACGCATCGGTGGATCCGAACGGGGATCGGCGGAATCCGAAATGATAGCAGAACGCGGGCGGGTCACGCGGCGATCCCGTGGCTCAACTCGCCGTGAACATTGGTTTCGCCGGGCATCGCCGCCGTCGAAATCGGACTTAAAGCGTTGGCCCGCATAAGTTCTACCCGAAATCCGGATTGATTTCGCCGAGGGGTGGGGCGCCCGGCGCCGAAACCATTTTTCGGAGTCGCGGCTCCGCAGCCAGTTCTCCTTTGACACCGACCCCGCAAAAGCCTATCATCAGCGTGCCGATGACGCGGGTTCACTCGCGCGACACCGGCAATGCGACCCTCCCGCCTAGATCGATCCCTAATTTCGGCCCCGACCGGAACTTTTTGCCCACGTTCTGGCGTCCGACTTGCACGAGCCGGTTTGACCCAGCCTCGAATCCGCGCCAAACTGTTGGTCGCGGCCGGACGTTTTGCCCAAACCCCGCGTTTGACCGAATTCCTACCCTCGGAGTCCGACCGTGACACCCTTCCGCTCTTGCAACGGTTCGCCGCTCGACCGCCGGATGTTTCTGCACGTCGGTTTCGTGGCCGGGCTCGGTCTGACCCTCGACCAATACTTGCGGATGCAATCGACCCAAGCCGCCGAGGCGGTGGTTCCCGCGAAGGGGCCGAAGGCCGAATCGCTGATTCACATTTACCTGCCGGGCGGGGCGGCCCACCAAGAGAGCTGGGATCCGAAGCCGTACGCCCCGGTCGAATACCGCGGCGACATGACCAGCATCGCCACGAAACTCGAAGGGGTGCAATTCAACGAGTGCCTCAAAGAAACGGCGAAAATCGCCGACAAGATCACGGTCTGCCGGAGCATGACCCACGGCGAAGCGGCCCACGAACGCGGCACCCACAACATGTTCACGGGCTACCGGCCCAGCCCGGCGCTGACCTTCCCGAGCATCGGTAGCGTCGTCAGCCACGAACTCGGCGTGCGGAACAACCTGCCACCGTACGTGGCCATCCCGACGATGCCGAACACCTACGCGGGCAGCGGCTACCTCAGCAGCGCCTATGCCCCGTTCAGCTTGGGCTCGGATCCGGCCAACGGCGGTTTCAAAGTCCAAGACCTCAGCCTGCCGGGCGGGGTGACCCCGGATCGCTTCACGAGCCGCCGGCAACTGCTCGACACCGTGAACGACCACTTCAAAGCCAAGGAAAAGTCGGACAACCTCGACGCCATGGACACGTTCTACCAACGCGCCTACGGTCTGATTTCGAGCGAAAAGGCCCGCGATGCTTTCGACATCAACAAGGAAGACGCCAAGCTGCGCGACGTGTACGGCCGCAACTCGGCCGGGCAGCGGATGCTCATGGCCCGCCGACTCGTCGAAGCCGGCGTCCGCCTCGTGACGCTGACTTACGGCGGCTGGGACCTTCACAACGGCATCACGGCGGGAACGCGGAACCAACTGCCGCAGTTCGACCAAGCCTACGCGGCGCTCATCAACGACCTCAGCCAACGCGGGATGCTCGACAAGACCATGGTGATGATCTCGTCCGAATTCGGGCGGACGCCCAAAATCAACGGCACCGCGGGTCGCGATCACTGGCCGAAAGTGTTCAGCGTGGTGCTCGCCGGCGGCGGCATCAAGAAGGGGTCGGTCTACGGCAAGTCGGACGCGACCGCCAGCGAACCGGAAGAAGACGCGCTCACGGTCGAAGACATGGCGCAAACGGTCTACAGCTGCTTGGGCATCGACGCCGCGAAAAAGCTGATGTCCCCGGGCGACCGGCCGATCGACATCGTCCGCGAAGGACACGTCCGCAAGGAACTGCTGGCGTAAGGCGAGAAGAATTTTTCACCGCAGAGAAAGAAGAGAACGCGGAGGAAACGGGAGATCTGAGAACAAGATTTGGTTCGTTTTCTCCGCGCCTCCGCTTCTCCGCGGTTCAATGCTTTTGTTTCAGGTTGAATTCGCAACAGGGTCCGCACCATGATTCGCGCCTTCGCTTGCTTCGCGGCACTGGTTCTTGGCGTTTCGCTGGTCCAAGCCGCGTCGCCGTCGCTCGGGGGCATATCCCCGCAAGGCGCCCAGCGCGGCACCGAGGCCGTCGTTAGCTTCGGCGGCGCCCGCCTCGCCGATGCCCAAGAAGTGCTCTTCTACTACCCCGGTATTACCGTCAAGAAGCTCGAAGTCGTCAACGATGCCCAAGTGAAGGTGACCTTCACCATCGCGGCGGATTGCCGGCTCGGCGAACACCTGCTTCGATTGCGCACCGCCAGTGGAATCAGCGAAGCCCGCACCTTCTGGGTCGGGGCACTACCGGACATCGTCGAAAAAGAGCCAAATAGCGAATTCGAACAAGCTCAACCGGTGCCGCTGAATTGCAACGTCCACGGCAGCATCGGCGGCGAAGACGTCGATTATTTCGTCGTCGACGCCAAGAAAGGCCAGCGGATCTCGGCCGAAATCGAAGGGATGCGTCTCGCGGTCGGCATGTGGGATCCGTACATCGCCATCCTCAACGACAAACACTTCGAGGTCGTCTCCAGCGACGACAGCCCCCTCTGCGGGCAAGACGGCCGTTGCTCGATCATCGCCCCCGCCGATGGTAAATACACCGTGATGGTGCGCGAAGCGAGCTACGGGGGCGGCGCCGCCTACCGCCTGCACATCGGCACGTTCGCCTTGCCCACGGCCGTGATCCCCGCCGGTGGCAAACCGGGCGAAGAAATCGAATTCCGCTTCCTCGGCGATCCGTCGGGCGAAATCAAACAGAAGATCAAACTCCCCGCGGTGGCCGACCCGAACTTCCGCCTGCATTGCCAAACCGCCGACGGCATCAGCCCGACCGGGTTCAAGGCCCGGATTGTGGATGTGCCCAACGCCATCGAAGTCGCCAACGCCAACACGCCTGCGACCGCGCTCGTCGGCGCCGCACCGGGTGCTTTCAACGGCGCGATCTCCGTGGCCGGCGAGACCGACCACTTCAAATTCGCCGCGAAGAAGGGGCAGGTGTTCGACTTCCATTGCTACGCCCGCCGGCTCGGCTCGCCGCTCGATCCCGTCATGCATCTGAATATTTGGGCGAACAACGCGATGGGCCAGTACCTCGTCGGCAACGACGACAGCGCCGGACCCGATAGCTACTTCCGCGTGACCCTGCCGCAGGATGGCGAATACATGCTGAGCTTGCACGATCACCTGAAAAAAGGCGGGCCGGACTACTTCTACCGGATCGAAGTCACGGCTGTGGTGCCGACGACTTCGACGGGCATTCCGAAGGTCGATGGCAACAACGTCTCGAACCAAGATCGCCAGACGATTTCGATCCCCAAGGGCGGCCGGGTCGCCAGCCTCGTGAACGTCCAACGGGCCGAGTGGGGCGGCGCCGCTTCGTTGACCTTCCCCGGTC
>JAYSYN010000038.1:0-7286 GCA_043727575.1 Fimbriiglobus sp. | reverse complement strand
ACACCCCGGAGTGGAACGACCTCTGGACCGCCGCCTAACGCCGTGGCAAAATCCGGAGGGATACCCCTTGTCGTAGCCGGTCTGGATACGGTAGTAATTCGCGTTTAGGGTGCCGATGTTGGCGGCGGTGGAGTAGATCACGCCGGTGAGGTCAAAGTAGTCGTCGGTGTGGGTAGTCTGCCCGGCGGCGTTGCGATAACTCCGGCTCAGGCTCTGGATGCCCGCGATCAAAATACCACCGCCGGAGAAGCGCTGTCAATCGCCGATTGGACGATTTGCGAGAAATTTCCCGATCTTCTCCAAGTTCACTTGGAACATCGCAAAGTCCGAGCCCCGCCGCGTCCATTCTCCGATCTGGATGTCCGGCCAGAACCAAAGGCAATACATCACTGATGTAACTCCGAAGAGGAAGACGTCTTGGACATGCCCCACGCCGACTCGCTGTCGAATCGCCAACGCGCTCATTTACTCAAGCAGTTGGCGCAGGCTCCGGAGGGCATGCTGACGGCGAGCGAAGCGAAGAAAATCCCCGCGATCACCAAGAAAGAGTTGGGGCTGACCGCCGAGGTCGCGGAACTCATTCGAGGGGAACTCGAGCGGGAAGGAAAAATCATTTCGACCAAGATCGGGCGTTCGTCGAAGATCGTGATTACCCCGGCGGGTCGGGAACTACTAGGTGAATTGGCCCATCTGCTGAAAGATTCCAACCTGCCATTTCAAGAAGCGTATGTGCTCGATGTCTTCTCCCGAGCGACGGACCGGACCATTTCGACTGCGGAACTCGAGCTGGCATTGGGGAAAAAACCGACGATGAAGGTTCTCGCCGCGCGCCATCCGAGTGTCCTGCCGTTTCGGGATCAGCGCTATCTCAAATTGAATAGTGTCGCGGCGTTCCATGGCCTTCTGGCGGCGCACGTCGATTCTGGCGATCTCGCAGTCCAAGTAACCGGGGATGGGATCTCGTACACGCTCACTCCGGTGGGATCGGAACGGTTGAAGTCGTTGCGGACTGACTACCCCGTTCTGCCGCCGACGGGCGGGTTGAATGCGAAAACGCAGGAGCGGATTCGACAGGCACAGATCGCGTTTATCTTGTTGAAGTTGTCGGAAGCGCCACACCGAACGCAAACCGCGACCGAGGCCCTTGCGGTACCCTTTCCAAAGGGCTTCAAGCCGAGCAACGCCACGGCATGGTTGGTCCGCAGCGAATTGGCGAATCAAGGGTATCTCACCCCGAGTTGGACGGGCGAGGTCGGCATCTACACCCTCACCCCGGCGGGGATGCGGCACTTGGCGGGACTTCCCTTCGATGCATTCGACAAGCTGGAAATCAAGGGGTCTGCGCTCACGGAGCTCTTGGCAACCGCCCGAAGTGGGGCATCGGCCAATCTCCCAAGCGTGACGCCGTCACCGACCGTCCCACCCACCGCGGCCGAACTCGAAGCGGCGGTGATGGAGATTTTCCACGGGCTGCTCCGCGAGCGACATGCCAACATCCGCATGGTGCCGATTCACGAAGTGCGGGCCGCCGTGGCGGAGCGGTACGGGGCGGCGCCCGCCTCGCATGCGGTGTTCGATGAAGCGCTACACGACTTGAGACGTGCGAAGCGAGTTCGTCTCATCGCGATCGACGACCGGAGTCGCGCGACAAAACAACACCTCGAATCTTCGATCGAAGCCTCCGTTGGCACCCTCTTTTACATGGAGAAAGCCGATGCCGCGGCTCCAGTATGATGACCCGTTCTCCACGGATCGCCTGAACGATATCGGCGATTTCGTACCGGAATGGGACGTTCCGGAGTTGGGCAAATCTTTCACCGCTTCCTTCTCGGCGGCCATCGACGCTACGCGGGCGCGCCCGGGTCTGGACCCGACCCGTAGGATCCACGCCTTTCTAGGGCCGGCCGGATACGGCAAGACTCATCTGTTCGGGCGAATCCACTTCCTGCAGGGCGATCGCGTCCATTTCGTCTTCATGCCGGCGATCACGGGATTGGACGCGATCGACAAAGGCAAGCAATTGGAATCGGTGCTGCGGTGGCGCTTGGTCGAGGCGCTCCTCTATTCGGCGACCTCATTTGCTCCGCTGCGATTGCAAGTTGCGCGGCTCCTCGCTCCGTCGTTCCGTGCGTACTTCGACCAACTCGACGCGGGGATGAAGGAGCGGTGCACTTCGATCCGTGAGGGTCTCGAACTCAAGGATCCCCTAACGGTTTTGGAAATGTTCGGCCAAGTGGACGGCATCGGAGCTTATCACCTGCTCGCGGACGCCGTCCGTTCAAAAATGCCACACTGCTCGGGGTCGGTTCTTCGCGCGCTGATTTTGGGGGCTTCTCCGGCGGCGGACGACGCGCGGTGGTGGCTCCGGGGCGAAGCCGATCAGTTGTCGGAGGAGCGATTGGCGGAATTGAAGTTGCCCGGCGAATCGCCACCGCTCTTCGACATTCTCGTCGCGGTGGCGGAATTGTTGCGGGCCAATGATGTGCCGCTGGTCATCTGCTTCGATCAGTTGGACGAGTTGTTCAAAGCGGACCGCACGGGTTTTGTAGCCCTCACCGCTCAACTCATGAGTTGGCTCCAAACCGTTCCAAATTTATTGATTGGCATCGGTTCATTGGAAGTATCCTGGAAAGAAGTGGTGAGGAGCGAAGGGTTCAAGGCGTTCTCGGATCGTGCCACGAACCACGTGCTGCCCGATCTGACCGCCGAAGGAGCGGTCGCATTGCTGGTCAAGCGTATGGCCTCGTGGTCGGAGGCCGACCCGAAACGGGCCGTCGGTTGGCCATTCAACATGTCCTCGGTCAAGAGTTTCGCCGACAAGAACATCCTCTCGCCCCGTTCGTTCATCCAGGTGGAATGCCGACCGCGCTTCGCCACTTGGTTGGCCGGCAAACGCGACGGCCTAATCACATTCGGCAGCGAAGTCGAAGTGGTGCCCGTCGACGAACTCTTCAAGCAAGAGTGGGCCAAAAAATTGGAGTCGGTGAAAACCGGCAAGAAGCCCGTCGAACTGCAAGATGCCGAGCTTTGGGCCGGTGTCGAGGAGGCGATGCTGATCGCCCGAGAAGGCCGGTATACGTTCGGCGGTCTGCGGATTCAGGACATCGTCAAACAGCCCCTCGATTCCTCCAAGAGCGACACCCGGCCGAGCGCGCGGCTTATCCTCGTCGGGACGGACGGGAAGTCGGTCATCGTCGCCGTCAGCAAGAAAGATGTTGGAACTCCGTTCGGGCATTGGTACACCGCACTCGAAAAAGCAAAACAGAAATCGGTCGGTGCCGTCATCGTCTGGCCGCATGCGAAACTAGGCGTCGGCAAAACTTCGGCGGCTTATTTGAATTACGCCGCCGCCGTGGAAAACAAATCGATCCGCCCGTTTCCCCTCGATGAGCACGAAGCCACCTTCCATCAACTCGAATGCCTGCGGCGAATTCTAGTGGACGCGAAAACTGGGGATCTGCTGCTCGGCAAGCAGACAGTCAGCGTAGAGGAGTGCCGGCGATTGATTGTGACGTCGGGCTTGCTCGCCAATCTGAAGCTCTTCGAATTCGTCTTCCAAAACTGGCCGGGGCTAGAGAGTGTCGCGCCGATCCCCGCTGCGGCACCGGCGCCGCCACCAGTTGCTGCCGCGGCCCAGCTTCCGATCTCGCCGCCCGTTCCCGCTACGTCACCGTCAACAGTGCCGATCACGATATCACCATCTTTACCGACGCCTCCGATTCCCGCTACGAGCGACTTGCCGGATTGGGTGGAGCTGATGCTGAAAAAGGTCGCCGAGCACTTGAAGAAGAAGGGTCAACCGGTGCAGCCGGCCGGTGCGGTCGTGGGGCCGACGTTCGTCCGGCTCAAGGTGGAACTGCGCGGCGACGCCGACTTCAGCAAAGTGAAACGGCAGGCCGAAAACCTGAAAGTCTTTTTGTCACTGGAGCAGGAACCGCTCATCCTCAGCCAAGCGGGGTACGTGAGCCTCGACGTCCAACGGCCCGATCGCCAAACGGTGCTATTGTCGCCGCTACTGGCCGCGGGCCCCGCGAAGTTCTTCGGGGAACCGGCGTTCCCGGTCGGGGTCGGCGTGGCCGGGAACACCGAGTGGCTGAACCTCAGCGAACCCGAAGGCTGCCACCTGCTCGTGGCCGGCACCACCGGCAGCGGGAAGAGCGAGTTCCTCAAAGCGATGATCGCGGCGCTCGCGGCACGACTCGAACCATCGCAAGTGCAGTTCCGATTGATCGACCCGAAGCGGGTCACGTTCAACGTCCCCGCGAATTGCCCTTACTTGGGTGGCCCAGTGGTGTACGACGGCGAGGAGGCCCTGCCGGTGTTGGAGGAGTGCACCGAGGAGATGGAGCGGCGGTACAAACTCCTCCAAGAGTGGGGCGTGGACCATATCCGCCACCTCACCGGTGCCGACGCGGTGCCGCGCTGGGTGGTGGTGATGGACGAGTTCGCCGACCTGATGACCGACAAGTCCACCAAAAAGCAATTGGAACCGCTGCTCAAACGCTTGGGTGCCAAGGCCAGGGCGGCCGGGATCCACCTCGTCCTCGGCACCCAACGCCCGGACGCCACCGTGGTGACGCCGGTGCTCCGGAGCAACTTGCCGGGCAAGATCGGCCTGCAAGTCGGCAGCGAGCGGGAGTCGAAACTCTTTTTGGACGAACCGGACGCCGCGTACTTATTTGGCAAGGGCGACCTGGTTTGGAAACGGGGCGGAGGACTCGTGCGCCTTCAAAGCCCCTTCGTGCCGAAGGCGGAGTTCGAGAAACTCCTGCGGGTCGGTTAACACAGGGTCCGCTCCAGGTATTCCCTCGCGATGCCGGCCACGTCGAAGCACCCTTCGGGCACCGCCCACTCGCCGGGTCCCGGCGGGGCGTCTTTGTCCAATTCTTCGTAGAGTTCGCACGCCGACGGGTAACGCCGATTCGGGTTGGCCAAGCATTTCGCGATCATCCGAATCGACCGGGAGTCGGCGCCGACGGCGGCCAGTTGCTCGGCGAAATCGTAAGAAGGGCGGACCAATTCCCCCGTGAGGACTTGGTACCAGACGACGCCGAGGGCGAAGACGTCGTCTTGGGCGAAGTTCCGGATGCGGAACGGGTTCGAGGCCTCCGGCGGCTGGTACATAATCGTGCCGACCAGCACCGCCTGCGAGCGCTGCGAAGATCCGGACTCGGCCGCGTCGTCGACGCTGCTGAGTCCGAAGTCGGCGATCATCGGAATCACATCCTCGGCATCCCCGGCCAAGAGGATGTTGGCCGGTTTCAAATCGCGGTGGTGGATGCGGTGCTTGTGGGCGTCGGCCGCACCCCGCGCGATCCCGCGCATCAACTCGTTGACCGCGATCTTGGCCCTGTCTTCCGGCTCCGCCAGAATCCAATCCTCGAGAGATCCGTGCGCCGCGTATTCCAGCACGAGATACGGGTGCGGTCGGGCATCGATGTTGACGTTCAGGTAGTCGATCACGTTCGGGCATTGCTTGAGGTGCTGGCCCACGGCGAAGAGGGCCTCCGCTTCTTTCTGCAGCCAATCCCGAGACCGCTCTTGGGTGAAAAACTTGTAGACGTGCGACACCGGGAAGAGCGAATTCTCCGCGCGCCACACCTCCCCGAAGCCACCCATGCCGAGGAACTGCTTGAGGACCCACCCGTCGAGCCGCTCGCCCGCCCGGCGCTGCGGTTGCACATTTTGGAGCAGCTGGTCGATCAGTTTTTCGGCCGTGATGTAGTTGCTCAAACGGGTGCCGTGCGTGCTGTGGAACTTGGCTCCGCGGACGAGGTTTTTCAGCAGGATGGTGAGTTCGCTTCGCAGATCATCCGTGAATCCCGGCGGGGATGGCCAATTCGCCATCGCTTTTTCGACGTCCGCTTCGCTAGCCAAACCGAGTTGGTTCAGGAATTGGGTCACCCTCCCGGTGTTAATCGGGACGAGATCGACGATATCCCCATCGTCATCGTAGACGGCTGTCGTGGTGGACTTTCCCCGAATCGCCTTGGCCAACATCGGATAAAGGGCGATTGTCCCCCGGGTGATCCCGACTCCAGCGGACACCGCTCCGAGCAACTGCACAATCACTTCCATGGTCGACTCCGGGTGGTCCGATCCGCAGATCATGGTACGACATCGCAATCGGACTATGCCATTGTCGAAATTCAACAACCGGTCCATTCGATTTCCAGATCCCGGTCCGTTTCCATTTTTCCGATGATTCGATTCCAGCGTGCAACTGGTTATCGTAGCACGTTGAAAAGGAGTGTGACCACGGCGAACTCGAACTGCTTGTGCTTCACCGATCTCGCTCCGTTTCACCACCATTTGCGCCTCCGTCGAAAAACCTCCGGAATTTCTGAGCAATTCTCCCCTCCTGCGCTTCCCTGTCTCCGGCACGGGCTGTAACTGTGGGATGCCTCGCGACCGCCCCGCACCGACCGACCCCCGGAGACCGACCGATGACCGCGCCGAAGCCGAAGCTCCTCGCCGAACCCGCCTACGAGAACGCCCACCTGGTCGCCCGCGACCTGCTCGACCGGATCGGCGAACTCCTCGCCGACCTGCCGGCACCGGGCCGCGACGACCACCCGATCGACTGGGGCCACGTCGGCGACCTCGCCCACGTGAACGCCCTGCTGGCCCAAGCGGTGGCCTTCCTCGACCGCACCGGAGGGGCCCGATGAACGCGCCCGCCCAACGCGCCCTCGCCCGAGCCGCCCGCGACATGCTCGTCGGTCGCACGATCGTCCGGGTCGGCTATATGCCCGCCGCGGAAGCCGCGGAAGTCGGCTGGCCCGACCGGCCCGCGGTGCTGCAGCTCGACGACGGAACCCTGCTGGATGCCGCCTGCGACGAGGAGGGGAACGGGGCCGGAGTTCTGATGGCGGAAGGCAACCGCCGCGAACTCTGCTTCGGACGGCTCCCGCTTTAAGCCGAAACGCCCGGCGCGGGCGTCGTCCGGCCTTGGCGGGCCGGGCCTGACGATGGCAGCCACCCACGACCCATTCGGAGATCGACCATGACCGCGACGAAGACCACGGCCCCGAAGGCGACCAAGACTTCGAAGGCCACCAACAAGACCGCCTTGGCAACGCCCGCGAAGAAGATGAGCGCCCTCGACGCGGCCCATGAGGTGCTCGTACGGGAGGCCAAATCGCTCAACGCCAAGGAGTTGATCGCGGCGATGACCGGCTCGGGGCTCTGGACCAGCCCCGGTGGCAAGACGCCGCACGCCACCCTCTACGCGGCGATCCTCCGAGAGATCGGGGTAAAGGGGGAGGCATCGCGCTTTCGCCGCA
>JAYSYN010000037.1:0-7289 GCA_043727575.1 Fimbriiglobus sp. | reverse complement strand
ATGCGTCTACATCCACAGACCCCGGAAACCGTCGGGGATTTCGAGCTTTTTGGCATTCGCAGAAAAGAAGCGGGTCGAGATTACGCTTGGTTGAGGACAAGATGTGGTTGTGTCAAAGCGCGAAGTTCAAACACTGCTCGCTAATGCACTCCCGCCGTGATCGGTCTCTACAACCCCATTCCGCGCCTCAAACTCGCTGCTTTTGTACGACGGTCGATCGCCCCCAGACGCTCGACCACTTCGCGTTCTTTGGCGGAGCGGTGTCGAATACGTTCGAGCGCTCCGGGCGGTGTACCCCGGAGAGCAGCCGTAATGTCGAGGTGAGGTGGCGAGCGGGTGGCCCGGCCGGTATCACACCGCCACAACGACGATCGTCACCGGGACGTTTCCTTGGATCGCGTTGGAATACGGGCAGAGTTTGTGACCCGCGGCGACGACTGTCTCGGCGTCGGCTTGCGAGAGCCCGGCGACTTTCACATTCAGCGTCACGGTGAGCCCGAAGGCGCCGCTGGCGACGGTACCGAGGTTGACCTCGGCCGCGACTTCAAAACTTTGGGCGACCAGCTTCAACTGTTTGCCCATGAATTCACAAGCCCCGCCGAAACAGGCCGCGTAGCCGCAGGCGAACAGGTGCTCGGGCGTCGTCGAGTTCGGCAGGCCCGGCCCGCCCATCGACTTCGGCACGGAAAGATCGACGCGGATGAGTCCGTCGTCGGAAGTCGCATGCCCGTTCCGACCGCCGGTCGCGGTGCCGTGGGCCGTCGATAAAACTTTTGCCAACATGTTGCGTTCTCCGAAATAGGGTGTTGCGTTTAGTTGAATTCAGACTCCGACTTCAACGTAGCTCGATTCGCAACGCGGGGTGGGCGCAGCTTGGCCGTCCTGCTGCATCCCTTCCAAATGGAATTCGATCGCCTCGCGCATCAGCGCGATGGTTTCTTCGCGCGTGTCGGCGGCCGCGATGCATCCATCCAAGTCCGGCGAGTAGGCGGCGTACCCATCGGCGCTGGGTTCCAAAACAATCAAGTACTTCATGGATTTAATGGCTCCAATCGAGAGTAATTCCCGCCATTCGATCTTCGGTTCCGCACTCTTCACTTCCTACAAAATCCCCGGCGCCGCGACCTTAATGCCCTTGATGGCCATCTTCAGTTGCTCCGGGTTCGGGGCGAATTCGAGGGCCGTCGCCCGGTCGATGTCGCCGCGGTTGAGCAGGTCGAGGAGGTTCTGCGTGAAGTCGACCATCCCTTCTAAGAAGCCGATGCGCATCGCGTCGAGCAGCTTGTCGTCCTTGCTCTTCAAGATCAGATCCTTGATCGTCGGGTTGATGATCATGATCTCGTTCGTCGGCACCCGGCTCGTGCCCGGCTTGATGCTCGGGACGAGTTTCTGGGCCACCACGGCCTTCAAGTTGAAGGCCAGCGTCTGGCGAATGGCGTGGTGCTGAATCGGCGGGAAGAGGTCCAAAATCCGGCTGATCGTGCTCGCCGATGTGCTGGCGTGGATCGTCCCGAAGACGACGTGCCCGGTTTCCGCGGCGTGGACGCCGGCTTCGAAGGTCTCTTGGTCCCGCATTTCGCCGACGAGGATGACGTCCGGATCTTCGCGGACGGCGTGCTTCAGGGCCGTGTGCCAATCGATGACGTCGAGGTACACTTCGCGCTGGTTCACGATCGACATCTTGTCGACGAACACGAATTCGATCGGATCTTCGATGGTGAGGATGTGGAGCGCTTCGCGCTGGTTCATGTACTCGAGCATCGACGCGATGGTGGTCGATTTGCCCGAGCCGGTGACGCCGGCGAGGATCACGAGGCCTTGGTCGTAGTGGCAGAGTTTCTCGATGCTGGGCGGCAGGCCGAGTTTTTCAAACGTCGGGATCGACGTGTTCACGCGGCGGGCGACCAAGGCGAGCCGACCGCGCTGCTTGAGGATGTTGACGCGGAAGCGGCATTCGTCTTGACCGACGACGTGGGCGAAGTCGGCCCCGCCGGTTTCATCGAGGACGATGCGCTGCTTCGCGTTCAACAACGGGTAGAGCAGCTTTTCCATCTCCTCTTGGGAGATCGCCTTCGTGGCCATCTTCTGGATGACGCCGCGGAGCCGCATCGCCCCCGGTAGGCCGGCCTTCAGGTGCAAGTCCGAGCCGTTGTGCCGCATGACGGTGCGGAACAATTGGTTCGCCGGCGGTTCGCCCGGTACGGCCGCGGCCAAGTCGAGCCCCGGCGTGTCGCCGTTGATCGGGTGCGGGCTGGCGAACGCGCCCGTGGACATGGCCACGGTCGACTTGGCCACCCCCGGCGCGGCGCCGGCGGGGGCCGGCGGTGCCGCCGCGGGTTGCGACGCCACAGGGGTGACGACGCGCCCGGGCTGCGAAGCCACCGGAGTCACGACTTTCGGAGTCGGGTTGGACATGGGACGCTCGCTGCGAAGAACCGAGAAATGAACGATACCGGAATCTTATCCGAAGGCGGACGAGATGCGCGTCGAAATCCCGGGGCACAGCGGAGCGTTGGTCTGGGCTCACGCTTTGCTCACGATCCGCACGGGAATCCCGGCCTTCGCCAGATACTCCTTCGTTTCGGGGATGGTGTATTGCCCGTAGTGGAAGATGCTCGCGGCGAGCGCCGCCGAGGCGCCGGCTTCGAATGCCTGCCGCAGGTGTTCCGGGTTGCCGGCCCCGCCGCTGGCGACTACCGGGATATTCACCGCCGCGCACACGGCCTTCAAAATCGGCAGGTCGTAGCCGGTCTTCATGCCGTCTGCGTCCATGCTGGTCAGAACGATCTCGCCGGCGCCCAATCGCTCGACTTCGCGCGCCCACGCCACGCATTCCAGCCCCGTCGGCTTGCGCCCGCCGTGGATGTGGACCTCCCAAAACTCATCGGAATCCCCATCGCGGCGCACGCGCTTGGGATCGATATTGACGACGGTCGCGCAACTGCCGAACTTGCGGGAGACTTCGGAAATCAACTCCGGCGTCGCCACGGCCGACGAGTTCAAACTGATCTTCTCGGCGCCGGCTTGGATGAGCATCGTGGCGTCGGCGAGGGTGCGGATGCCGCCGCCGACGGTGAAGGGCATGAAGATTTCCTCGGCGACGCGCTTCACCATCTCAACGAGGATCTCGCGGCCTTCGTGGGTCGCGCCGATGTCGAGGAAGACGAGTTCGTCCGCCCCTTGAGCTTCGTAGCGCCGCGCGACCTCGACCGGATCGCCGGCATCGCGCAGTTGCAGGAAGTTGGTGCCTTTGACGACCCGGCCCCGGTCGATGTCGAGGCAAGGGATGATGCGCTTGGTAAACATGGGGGAATGCTAACGATCCCATCGCGAATAGCAAACCATCGTTTCTGAACTGATCGCCGATCGCTGTAAGCTGTTCTTTTTACTCGACGCAAACAGTTGTCAGCGACCGGCGTTCCGTAATAAGCCCATCCTCTCACGAGATAACCCCATGCGCCGCATTTGGATCCTTCCGTTCGCGTTCGCCCTCTTGCCGGTGGCGCAGGCCGCCGAGACGCCCGCGACGAGCAAAATCGTCTCGGTCGACTTGTTCAAAAATGGCCTCGCCGTGGTGCGGCGCGAGGCGACCCTCGGCAAAGCGGGGACCTACATCCTCGACGACGTGCCCGATCCGATCCACGGGACGTACTGGATCGAAAGCGCCGTCCCGGTCGAGACGGTCGTGAAAATGCGGGAGGTCGAGGTACCCGTGGCCGACGCGTCGCCGGGGAATTTGCAGGACGACCTCGCCGGGAAGAAGGTGACGATCCATTTCAAAGGCGAGAAGCTGCCGCCGGTGCTCGGGGTCGTGGCGAAGTTCAAAGCGCCGAAGGACGAAGTGTCGCCAGTCTCGCGATTCTTGGTCATCGAGACCGCGAAGGGGCGGAGTTACATCGAATCGTCGGAGATCGCGAGCGTCGAAGCCGAAGCGGGCGACGGCAAGGTGAAGCGGCGCCGGCCGAGGTTGCTCCTGACGCTCGGGGCGACCGACCGACCCGAGACGAAGGTGGTGATCCGCTATTTGACGCGCGGCATCACGTGGGCGCCGAGTTACAAACTGGATATCGCCGACCCGAAGACGCTGACCCTCGAACAGAGCGCAGCGATCAAGAATGAACTCGCGGATATCAGCGATGCCGAAGTGCGATTGATTTCGGGTTTCCCGAGCGTGCAATTGGGTCAAGTACGATCATTGATGTCGCCGCGATCCAATATGGATCGATTTTTCGAAGAGTTGTCCCGCGGTGAAAGCGGGTCCGGCCTCGGGGGGAGCCAGATGTTGACCCAAAATAGCCAATTCAACGTGAGCCAATTGTTCATGCCGAATTCGGGCGCCATCCCCGCCGGGGAAGGGGTCGATTTGCATTATGAATCGATCGGGAAGCGGACTCTCGGGGACGGCGAGGCGCTGGCGCTGACGGTGGCCAAAGGGACCGTCCCCTACGAGCGCATCGTCGAATGGCTCGTCCCCGATTCCCGGGATGCCCAAGGCCGGGTGATGCAAGGACCGGCGACGGACGACGACTCGGCTTGGGACGCACTGCGTTTCAAAAACCCCCTGAAATTCCCGATGACGACCGGCCCCGCCCTGGTCGTGGCGGGGGGCAAATTCAACGGCCAACGCACGACCGGTTGGGTCAACGTCGGCGAAGAAACGGTGCTCCGCGTCGACAAAGCCTTGAGCGTGCGCACCCGGTCGACCGAGAACGAAGACCCCAAAGACGGCAACCGCGACCTCGTTTGGGTCGGCGGCCGGCAGTACCGCAAGACGACTATCGAAGGCGAAGTCGCCATCAGTAATAATCGCAAAGAATCGATCCAATTGGTGATCCGCCGGCGCTTCTCCGGGGAATTGATCTCGGCCGAAGGGGAACCGAAAACGGCCCTCCGCGAAGAGGGGGCCTATTCCGTCAACAAGCGGAATGAATTGTTTTGGAACATCCCGTTGAAATCGGGTGAAGAACGGAAGTTCAAATACCGGTACAGCGTCCTCGTGATGCATTGAAATCGATCACAACACCCCTTTGGTGCTCGGCACGCCCAGCGCCCGGGGGTCGGCTTCCACGGCGGCGCGGAGGCTGCGGGCGCAGGCTTTGAAAATCGTTTCGACGATGTGGTGCGTGTTACGGCCGTGCAGCAGCACGACGTGCAGATTCAATAACCCGGCGCTCGACACGGCCCGCCAAAATTCCTCGGCCAACTGGCTCGAGAACGCCCCGAGCAACTCCGTCGGGAACTCGGCCTTCCAAACCAAGTACGCCCGGCCGCTGAGATCGACGGCCGCCGTCACCAGCGCTTCGTCCATCGGCACGGTCGCATCGCCGAAGCGGCGGATGCCGGCCTTGGTGCCGAGCGCCTGCAACAGCGCCTTGCCGAAGCAGATGCCGACGTCTTCGACCGTGTGGTGGGCGTCGATGTGCAGGTCGCCCTGGCATTTCACGGCGAGGTCGAACAAGCCGTGCTTGGCGAGGTGCGTCAGCATGTGGTCGAAGAAGCCGATGCCCGTGGCGACCTCCGCCCGCCCGGTGCCGTCGAGTTGCAGGGTCAGTTCGATCCGGGTCTCCGCCGTTTCCCGGCGGACGGTGCTGGTGCGAGACATGGTGTTAAGCCGAATGGAGCGATGACTGTTCAATATCGGTATCTTACGGGAAAAGTACGATGGTACTCACGCTCCTAAACCGCCTCCCGCAGCGCCGCGAGCAATCGGTCGATTTCCGCGGGCGTGCCGATCGTAATCCGCAAGCCGTCGCCGTAGCCGGCATAGTCCATGTACCGGACGAGGATCTTCCGGGCCTTCAACGCCTCGTAGATCGGCTTCACCGGTCGGTCGGTGCGTTGGCACCAGATGAAGTTGGCTTGGCTCGGCGTCACGCGGAAACCGAGTTCGGCGAGGGCGGCGCTCAAGCGGCCGCGGGTCGCCAAGATCTTCGACCGCAGGCCGGCGTAGTACTCTCGGTCGCGGATCGCCGCCGTCGCCGCCGCGAGGCTCAAGACGTCGCAGTTATAAGAGTCCTTCACCTTCGCCAATTCGCGGATGATCTCCGGCGACGCGATGGCCATCCCGAAGCGGATGCCGGCGAGCGCGTAGAACTTGCTGAACGTCCGCGTGACAATCAAATTGGGCAGGTCCGCCAGCAGCGATAAACCGTTCTCCTCGGCGAACTCGGCGTAGGCTTCGTCGAGGACGAACATCCCCGGCACCCGCGCGGCGAGCGCCTTCACCTCGGCCGGGCGGAGCAGCGTGCCGCTCGGCGAGTTCGGGTTGGCCAAGAAGGTCAGGTGCGTGCCGGTCAACGGCCACGGTGTCGGCGCCGTCCAGTCCGGCTTGAACGGGACGGTCTCGAACGTTGCCCCCTGGATCTCGGCCAGCGATTGGTAGAGGGTGTAGCTCGGCGTCAACGACGCCATCCGGCCCCCCTCGGGGACGAACGCCCGCGTCAGGATCGTCAAGATGTCGTCGGAACCGTTGCCGATGAGGATCGATTCGGGTGAGACGCCCAATACTTCGCCGGCCGCGCGGCTGAAGGTGTCGCCCATCGGCTGCGGGTATTTGCGCAGGCGGTCGCCCGTGAGGGCTTCGCGCACGGCCTCGAAAACCTTCGGCGACGGCGGGTAGGGGTTCTCGTTGGTGTTCAGTTTCACGATCTCGGGATCGTTCAACTGCTCGCCGGGGGTATAGCCCTTCATGGCGCGGACGGACGGGCGGATCATGGGCCACCATCGGGGAGTTGGATTCAATCTATAGCGATGGCGCGAACCCGTCGGCGTGGAAATGAGTCCGGTGAGTATTGAAGGGTTCGCGCGGCGCTGCTAAGATGCTGTTCGCCGGAGAGGTGGCTGAGTGGTCGAAAGCACGGCTTTGCTAAAGCCGCGTACGGGTAAAACTGTACCAAGGGTTCGAATCCCTTCCTCTCCGCTGGTTATCTTGTCACCCGATCGTCATTTCCGAAATTGCTTTCGGCCGAGCAATGGGTCTGCTCGATCCGCTCCGTAGACTTTGAGCATGGAAAAATCGGGGCGCAATGCAGTCATCCCCAAGCGGCTCTTCATCGATATTCGGCGCGAGAAGCCGAAGATAGTGGTGTCGCAACTCGCCGTCGATTCGGCGGCGCTCGACCCCGCCGGTGTTTACGCCCGACTGGTCACCCGGCCCGAGGGGCTCACATCGGCCGAAGCCGCCGCGCGCTTCGCCGAGTGCGGGCCCAACGTGTTGGCCAAAGATAAACGAACCGGCCTCGGCAAACTCATTTGGCGCTCGGTCCTCAATCCACTGGTGATCCTGCTCG
>JAYSYN010000036.1:0-22068 GCA_043727575.1 Fimbriiglobus sp. | reverse complement strand
GCTCCGCGAAAAGTAGCTGGGCTCACCCGGGACTCGCGGAACTCGAGTGCGGGCGGGAACAACTTTTCGCGGAGCGAAAAGCGACTTTCTTCCCCCGGCTCGGGAGTCCGACGCTTCGGAACAGCGGAGTTTGGCGATGTTTCAGTCCTGACCCAGCGGTGTGAATCTTCTCGTCGTGGCCTTGGACAAATCGAAGGCCATCGAGGCTCAACCGGACGGCTCCGAGATCGCAAAGAGCGTGGCAGTTGGGGCAGAGACAGAGGATATTCTCGATTTTGTCCGGGCCGTTGTTAGGCCGCCGCCCGATCTCGCGATGACTCGACGATGCGGACCGCGCCTATAAATAAGAGCTATCGTTCCTAGAGGGGCCCGCGTGCGCGGCCCCTCCTGCCGTTGCCCGCCCGATGTGCGCGGGTTCGTTTTTTGAGAAGGTCGATCGCAATGGGTTCTATCGCTTCGGATGTCGCCAACATGGATCTCGCCGACGGCGGCAAGAAACGCATCGATTGGGCGGATCAAGACATGCCCGTCCTGCGCGCCATCCGCGCCCGCTTCGAGAAAGAAAAACCGCTCGCCGGGCTGCGTATGAGCGCGTGCTTGCACGTCACCGCCGAGACCGCCGGGCTGGCCCGCACCCTGCAAGCCGGCGGCGCCGACTTGGTCCTCATCGCCAGCAACCCACTCAGCACTCAAGACGACGTGGCCGCCAGCCTCGTGCGCGATTTCGGCTTGACGATCTGCGCGATCCACGGCGAAGATCCGCTCACGTACTACAAGCACGTCGCGGACGCCCTGCGGCACGAACCGCACGTGACGATGGACGACGGCGCCGACCTCGTCACCGCGATGGTCCACATTTCGATGGATCGCCTCGACAAATTCAACGACGGGCAAAAAGCCGTCAAAGATTGGGCGGAGTCGCTGCCCGCGAGCAAGCGCAAGACCGCGTTCAGCCGCGTCATCGGCAGCATGGAAGAAACGACGACCGGCGTCATCCGGTTGAAGGCGATGGAAAAAGACAAGGTGCTGAAGTTCCCGGTGATCGCCGTGAACGACGCCGAGACGAAGCACTTCTTCGACAACCGCTACGGCACCGGCCAAAGCACCATCGACGGCATCATCCGCGCCACCAACATGCTGATCGCCGGCAAACAGATCGTCGTCGCCGGCTACGGCTGGTGCGGTAAGGGAGTCGCCCTGCGCGCCCGCGGCCTCGGGGCCAACGTCGTCGTCACGGAAGTGAATCCGATCCGCGCCCTCGAAGCCGCGATGGACGGCTTCGCCGTGATGTCGATGGCCGCGGCCGCCAAAACCGGCGACGTGTTCATCACCGTCACCGGCAACAAGCACATCATCCGCGGCGAGCACTTCAAAGTCATGAAGGACGGCGCGTACGTTTGCAACTCGGGCCACTTCGACATCGAAGTCGATCTGGTCGCGCTCAAGAAACTGACCGGCACGCTGGTCCCCGATGTCCGCCGCGAAGTGGACGAATACAAGCTGAAGTCCGGCAAGCGCATCTACGTGATCGGCCACGGCCGGTTGGTGAACCTCGCCGCGGCCGAAGGGCACCCGGCGAGCGTGATGGACATGAGCTTCGCCACGCAGGCCCTGGCGACGGAATATGTGGTGCAGCAAAAAGGGAAGCTGTCGAACGCGGTCCACCCGGTGCCGCGCGCCATCGAAGATTACATTTCGATCGCGAAGCTCGCGAGCATGGGCATCACCATCGACAGCATGACGCCCGACCAAGCCGACTACTCGACGAGCTGGGAACACGGGACGTGAGTGCGGATGGATCGCACAAAAACCGCCGGCGTATGCCGGCGGTTTTTTCGTTTCGGTCGAGCGATGACCGGTTCGCCGATCACACCCCGCGTATTTTGTCGCTGGCCCATTGGATGACAAAGAAGAAGACCGGCGTCAGGAAGATACCGAACGCGGTGACGCCGATCATCCCGGCGAAGACCGCGGTCCCGAGCGTCTGCCGCATTTCGGCGCCGGCGCCCTCGGCGAAGACCAACGGCACGACGCCGAGGATGAAGGCGACGCTGGTCATCACGATGGGACGCAACCGGAGTTTGCAGGCGTCGAGGGTCGCTTCGCGACGGCTCGCCCCGGCCGCGCGGCGGTTGCGGGCGAACTCGACGATCAGAATCGCATTCTTGCAAGCCAGCCCGACGAGCACGACGAAGCCGATCTGCGTGAAGACGTTGATGTCTTGACCCGCGATGCGGACGCCCACGGCCGCGCAGAGCAAGCACATCGGCACCACGAGGATCACGGCCAACGGCAGCGCCCAACTTTCGTACTGGGCCGCGAGCACGAGGAACACCAGCACGACCGAAAGGATGAACGCCAAGCCGGCCGTGTTGCCGCTTTCGAGTTGGAGGAAGGCCAATTCCGTCCACTCGGCCTTCATGCCGGGGTCGAGGTTTTTGTCCGCGACTTCTTTCATTTTCGCGATCGCCGCGCCGGAGCTGACGCCCTCTTTGGCATTGCCGGTCACGGGGTTGACGGGGTGCAAATTGTAGCGCACCACCATCACCGGGCCGACCGCTTCGCGGTCGCGCAAGAATACCTTCAGCGGGACCATTTCGCCCTTGCTGTTCTTCACTTGGAGTTGGCCGAGCGATTTCAATTTGTTGCGGAACTTGGCGTCGGCCTGCACGATGACCTGCCAGGTGCGGCCGAAGCGGTTGAAGTCGTTGACGTACTCGGAGCCGAAGAATTTCTCCATCGCGTCTTGGATGTCGCGGATGCGCACGCCGCTGCTCTCGGCTTTCTCGCGGTCGAGCGTCAGCTGCACCCACGGGGAGTCGGCTTGGTAACCAGAGAAAAGCCCGCGGAGTTCCGCGGTGGTATTCCCCTCTTCGACGGTGCGGTCGCCGGCGCGCTGGAGCGAGTACCCGGTGGTCTCCTCGGCGGCGCGGTCTTCGACCATGATGCGGAAACCCCCGGCGGCGCCGAGGCCGTCGACGGGCGGCGCGCCGAGGACGGTGATCTCGGCCTCGCGGGCTTCGCCTTCCCAAGCCAGGCGTATTTTCTCGGCGATGGCGTCGGCCGTGCCGCCGGAGGCCAGTCGCTTCTCGAACGGTTCGAGCATGACGTAGACGGTGGCGAAGTTCGACGAACTGCCGCCGAGCAACGCGGAGTTGCCCGACACGGCGACGGTGTGGCTGACGCCGGGGATCGTCCGCGACAGCGCCTCGAACGCGGTGACCGACTTCTGCGTTTGCGTCAGCGACGAGGCGTCGGTCATCTTCAAATTGACGATGAGATAGCCTTTGTCTTGCTGCGGGATGAACCCCGTCGGCGTTGTCGTCATGACGCGGTACGTGCCGACTAGCAAGCCGCCGTAGACGACCAACACGCCGATGGAGAGTACGAGCAGCCCGCGCACGAGCAGGAGGTAGACGCCGGTCAGCAGTTCGAACCCGGCGTTGAACCCGAAGAAGAGCCAGCTGAGCGCCCAGTTCAGGGGCGGGGCGAGGAAGTAACCGGCGAGGGCGAACGGCGCGGCGACCGTCGCGACTTCGAGAACCAGGCGCGACGATTCGGCGGGAAGGTGCAGTTGCTTGAAATAGGCGTCCGCATCCAACGCGGCGAACCGCGTCCACTCGGGCGCCAGCCAGCGGACGGCGGCGTAACCGGCCAGGCCGAGCGCGAGCGCCCAGCCCAATTTCGGCAGCGGGTTCTTGCGCCGGCCGCCGTGCTCTTCTTTTTCCAACAAGAGGGCGCACAGCGCCGGGGTCAGCGTCAAACTGTTGAACGTCGAGATCAAGGTGCTGATGGCGATGGTCACGGCGAACTGGCGGAAGAACTGCCCGACGATGCCGGTGATGAAGACGCACGGGATGAAGACCGCTGCCAGGACCAAACCCACCGCGATCACGGGCCCCGCGACGTCGGTCATCGCTTGGGCCGTGGCGTCTTTGGAATTCAACCCGCGGCTCAGGTGGTACTCCGCCGCCTCGACCACGACGATGGCGTCGTCGACGACGATGCCGACGGCGAGGACCAAGCCGAAGAGCGTGAGCGTGTTCAGGCTGAAACCCATGAGCGCCATCACGCCGAAGGTGCCGATGATCGCGACGGGCACGGCCGCGAGCGGGATGAGCGCGGAGCGCCAGCTTTGCAAAAAGAGCAGCATGACGGCGGCGACCAGCCCGACCGCGATCAGCAGGGTCATGAAGACTTCGTCGATCGACTCTTGGACGAACGGCGTCGTGTCGTAGACGATCTCGTATTCGACCCCCTCGGGGAAGCGCGTCTGCAGTTCCTTCATCTTGTCCTTCACCGCTTTGGCCGTGGCCAGGGCGTTCGCCCCCGGCAGCGGGTATACCGACAGGGCGACCGAGCGCTGGCCGTCGAGCGTGCAGAGTTGGTCGTACGTCACGGCCCCGAGTTCGATCCCTTTGTGGAGTTCGTTGCCGTTCTCGTCGACCTTCTTGACGGTCACGTCTTTCATGCGGATGGCCCGGCCGGCTTCGTCCGTCTTCAAAACGATCTCGTTGAATTGCTCCGGATCGGTCAGTCGGCCGAGGGTGTTGATCGTGAACTGGAAAGCTTGCCCGGTCGGCACCGGGGGCTGGCCGATTTGCCCCGCCGCGACTTGGGCGTTCTGCTGTTCGATCGCGTGCGTCACGTCCTCCGGAGTCAGACCGCGCGACGCGAGTTTGATCGGGTCGATCCAGATCCGCATGGCGTAGTCGCGCTGGCCGAGGAACACGATGTCGCCGACGCCCTCGATCCGGGCGAGTTCGTCGCGGAGTTGGATCGTGGCGTAGTTGCTGAGGTAGAGTTCCTTGCGGGCCGGGTCCTTCGATTTCAAATTCACGATCATCAGCACGTTCGCCGACTTCTTTTTGACCGTGACGCCGCGGCGTTGGACTTCGGCCGGGAGGTTCTTGAACGCCGTGTTCACCCGGCTCTGGACGTTCACTTGGGCGAAGTTCAAATTCGAGCCGGGCTGGAAGGTGACGGTCAGCGTGTAGTTGCCGTCGTTCGTCGAAGTGCTCGTCATGTAGAGCATGTCTTCGACGCCGTTGACCTGCTGTTCGATCGGCGCGGCGACCGTGTCGGCCAGCGTCTTGGAGTGGGCGCCGGGGTAACTCGTCGACACTTCGATCGTCGGCGGCGTAATCTCCGGGTAGAGCGCGACCGGCAGTCGCTGCAGCCCGACGGCCCCGCCCAGGGTGATCAGGATCGAGAGGACCGCGGCGAAGATCGGCCGGTCGATGAAGAAGCGTGCGAACACCGGGGACCTCGGATTGATTACGACCCGCTGACAAACGGCCGTCGCGCGGGCAATCGCGCGACCACCTTGGACCAGAGCCACACCACCCAACGGCGCGGCAACCGGAGCGCGACTACGTTCAGTAACGCCGTGCCAATGGCGCGCACATACGCCGATTGCAAGACCCGCCCAACGGCGAGGCGGTCGACGACTACGTAAAAGACCGGCGTCAGCAGCACGCCGAAGAGGGTGACGCCGAGCATCCCGGAGAAGACGGCGATGCCGAGGGCTTGGCGCATCTCGGCCCCGGCCCCGCTGGCAAACGCGAGCGGCACGACCCCCAGAATAAACGCGAAGCTCGTCATGAGGATGGGCCGGAAGCGCAGCCGGCAGGCGTCGAGAATCGCCGTGCGGCGGTCCGCCCCGGCATCGCGGCGGAGCTTCGCGTATTCGACGATCAAGATCGCGTTCTTGCAAGCGAGGCCGATGAGGACGACGAAGCCGACCTGCGTGAAAAGATTCACATCCTGCCGATTCAACCCGACTGAATTGGCGACGTTGACGCCGTAGGTCACATCCGGTTTCAAAAGGCGCAGCCACGTGAGCGGGTTGAAATTGCGCCCGAACAGACCGATGTCGAAGTCGCTCGCCAAGACGGAGTCCCAGTTGGTGACCCAGACGCCGGCGAGTGAACAGGCCACGCATGTGGGCACCACCAAAATCACCGCGAGGGGGAGCGTCCAACTTTCGTAGAGCGCCGCCAGCACCAAGAAGACCACGAGCACCGCGAGGCCGAACACGGCCATGCCGGTGTCCCGCGAGCGCTGCTCGATGAACGTCAGTTCTGTCCACTCGTAACCCATGCTGTCGGGCAGTTCGGATTTCGCGAGTTGCTCCATGACGGCCGTCGCTTCGCCGCTGCTGGCGCCCGGCGCGACGTTGGCGTTGATCGACGCGGCGGGGTAGCGGTTGTAGCGCGTGATCACGAGCGGCCCGCTGATATCCTTGATCTCCGCGAGCGCGCTCAACGGCACGAGTTGGCCGGTTTTGCTGCGGACCTTCAAAGACTTCGCGTCTTCTTTGTCGTTGCGATAGAGCGGGTCCGACTGCACGTTCACCTGCCACGTGCGGCCGAACAGGTTGAAATCGTTGACGTAGCGCTGGCCCAGGGAAGCCTGCATGGTCGCGTAGACGTCGAGCGGCTCGACCCCTTCGACGCTGCACTTCGCCTCATTCACCTTCACCGACAGCTGCGGCGAACTGGTTTTGTACACGGTGAACAGCCCGACCAAGCTCGGCTGTTTGTTCCCTTTATCGACGAGGTTTTTGGTTTGCTCTTCGAGGTTGCGCGGCCCGGAATCGCCGCGGTCTTGGACCATAAATTTGATCCCGCCGGCGCGGCCGAGGCCGGGCACGGCCGGGGCGCCGAAGATGTTCACCTGCGCCTCCGGGGTGGCCGCGCCGACCTTCTTCCGCAGGGCTTGAGCGACGAGGTCGCTGTAGAGCCGCGGGTCGCGGCGCTCGTCGAAGGGTTTCAAAATAATGAACATCGACCCGAAGTTGGAGCCGTAGGCGCTGAGGACGAACGAGTTCCCCGCGACCGCGTTGACGTGGGCCACCGGCTTCACGGGGCGGTACCAACCGGGCGGCAGTTTCGTGCCGCGGTCGATTTTGTTGAGCGCATCTTCGTCGAGGAAAACCGCGCCGTCGTCGCCTTCTTCCGCCGGGATCGCGATGGTGCATTCCAGCGCGATCTTCGCCGCGAGGTCCATCGTCTCCCGGGTGCGCTCGGCGCTCGCGGCGTCGTCGAGCTGCACGCTGGCGATGAGGTAGCCTTTGTCTTGCGACGGGATGAACCCCGTCGGCAACTTGAAGTAGCCGCGGTAGCCGACGCCGACGAGGCCGGCGTAGAGCAGCAGTGCCAAGATCGGGACGCGGATGAGTTTGCCGACGAGCGCCACGTACCCCCGGCCGACGCTGTCGAAGGCCCAGTTGAAGGCGCGGAAGAACCACCCGAACAGGAACTGCATCGCCCGGGCGATCCAATCGGGCTTAGCGCCCTTCGGCTGCAGCAGCAGCGCCGCCAGCGCCGGGCTGAGCGTGAGACTGTTGAACGTCGAAATCATCGTACTGATGGCGATGGTCAGCGCGAACTGCCTGAAAAACTGGCCGACGATACCGGGGAAGAACATGCACGGGACGAAAACCGCGCACAGCACGACACCCACCGCGACGACCGGCCCCGCGACTTCCTCCATCGCTTTGGACGTCGCCTCCTTCGGATTCAACCCGCGTTCGATGTGGTGCTGCACCGCCTCGACGACCACGATGGCATCGTCGACCACGATGCCGACGGCGAGCACGAGGCCGAACAGCGTGAGGTTGTTCAAGCCGAAGCCGACGAGGGCCATCACCCCGCACGTGCCGATGATCGCGACGGGCACCGTGGCGAGCGGGATGAGGGCCGAGCGCCAACTCTGTAGGAAGACGAGCACGACGATGCCGACGAGGATGATCGAATCGCGGAGGGCTTCGCCGACTTTCCAAATCGACGATTCGATGTACGGCGTCGTGTCGTAACCGAGTTCGTACTTCAGGTCGGCGGGGAAATCCTCGCTCAGTTTCGCCATCGTCTTTTTGAGTTCCGCCGAGGTCGTGATGGCGTTGGCGTCCGGGGTCAAGAAGATGGCCAACCCCACCGTTTGCCGGCGGTCGAAGCGGTTGGTGATGTCGCTCGATTTCGCGGCGAGTTCGACGCGGGCCACGTCGCGCAGATGCACGAGTTGCCCGTCCGGACCGGTCTTGACGATGATATCTTCGAACTGCTCGACGGTGTCGAGCCGACCGAGGCTGGTGATGGTGAACTGGCGCGGCTCCGGGTTGACGCCGCCGAGCGCCACCTCGGCGTTTTGGGCTTTGATGGCGGCGACCACGTCCAGCACCGCGAGTTGCTTGGCTTCGAGTTGGCCCGGCTTGACCCAGACCCGCAAGCTGTAGTCGCGCTGTCCGAAGATCGTCACGTCGCTGATGCCGGGGATGCGCGAGAGCGTTTCGCGCAGGTGGAGCACCGCGTAATTGCTGAGGTAAACTTGGTCGTGCTCGCCCGTCTTGGACATCAGCGCGAAGGTCAGCAACAATTCGGGGGAGCGCTTGCGGACCGTCACGCCCGTCGAACGGACGACTTCGGGGAGTTCCGGAATGGCCAAGTTCACGCGGTTCTGCACGTCGACTTGGGCCAAGTTCAAGTCGGTACCCGGCTCGAATGTCACGGTGAGGGTATAGCTGCCGTCGTTGGTGCACTGCGACGACATGTACATCATGCGCTCCGCCCCATTGACCCGCTGTTCGAGCGGGGAGGCGATGGTTTTCGAGACCACCTCGGCGCTGGCGCCGGGGTAGTTGCAATCGACCTGCATCGTCGGCGGGGTGACGGGCGGAAATTGGCTCACGGACAAGCGCGTGGCGGCGATGCCCCCGGCGAGCGCGATCAAAATCGAGATCACCGCGGCGAAGATCGGGCGGTCGATGAAGAAACGCGCGAGCACGGCGGCATCATCCTTTCGGGGCGGTCGAAGTCGCGGTGGGTTTCGCGTCCCCGTCGGCAATCGGGGTCACTTTCGCTTTCTCGCGCACGCGCTGCAAGCCTTTGACGATCACGCGGTCGGTCGTCTTCAGACCGGCGATCCCCGGCGAACCGGGTTCGACGGCAACGGGGTGTACGACGCGGTACGTCTGCTTCGGCGTGCCGAATTCCAGGGGCAGGCCGAGGTCCACCCGGCACTTCACGACCTCGTTGTCCGCGTTGACGACGTAAACGTATTTCAGTCCTTGGTCCGTGCCGATGGCGATTTCGGGGACGAGGATTTCTTTCTTGGGCGCGCCGATGGGCAAGCGCACGCGGAGGAACATCCCCGGCGACAAGAGCCGCTTCGGATTCGCAACTTCGGCCCTGAGTCGGATGGTGCCGGTGCCGGGGTTCAACTGGTTGTCGACGAAGGTGATCGTACCCGCCATCGAGAAACCGTCTTCGTCCGGCAAGCCGACGCCGATCTCGGTCTTCACCGTGCGGGCCGATTGCACCATCCCGGCATCGATCAACCGGCGGACGCGCAGCACCGTGCGGTCGTCGATGTCGAATTCGGCGTAGATGGGGTCGAGCGCGACGATGTTCGTCAGCAGGGTATCGTCGGCTTTCACCAAGTTGCCCGGGTCGAACACCCGCTTGCTGCTCAGTCCGCTGACCGGCGAGCGGATGTGCGTGTAGTCGACGTAGTTCTTCGCGGCGATCACTTGTCGCCGGGCCACGCCGAGCGCGGCCGCGGCTTCGGTCCGATCGGCCATCACGGTGTCGTATTCCTGCCGGCTGATCGACTTGAGTTTGTCGAGGTAGCGAGCCCGAACATCGCGGGCCAGGAAGAGGCCCATGTCGAAGCGAATGCCGGCGCCGATCTGGCGGACGAGGTCGGTTTCGAGCCGTTCGACCTTCGCTTCGGCTTGCACTTCGACCGCGATCGCCCGTTCGTACTCGGCGGAGTACGTGGTCGGATCGATATCGAACAGCGGATCGCCCTCTTTGACGAGATCACCGTCTTTGAAGTGCTGCTTCACCAACTGCCCGGTCACGCGCGACCGGATGTCGACCGATTTCAACGCGACCGTCCGTCCGGTGAAGTCTTCGTAATCGGTCACGTCTTTTTCAACGGGGTAGGAAAAGATCACCTGCGGCGGCGGCGTGGGCACGACGGGGGCAGAGGGGCGGGAGCAACCGCCGGAAGCCGCCGCGCCGAGGGCGGCGAGAAAGAGAATGCGTTTCATGGTCGCCGGATCGCGGTTGGGAATGTTTCGTCGACCCAAGTCATTTTACCACCCCGACACCGCGACCTTTCGGGAATGCGCGCGGGAAGGGGCCGGCCTACCGAGGCCGGCCCCTTCCCGATGCGAGCGGCGCCGCGTCGTTTAGCGATTCAAATAGCTCGTCACGCCGAGGCCCGGCGGACGGCGGTCGACCGGCCAGCAGCCGCTGCAACCGTGCGACCCGCATTCGTGGATCGGGTTGTAGAACGCCCGGCACGAACTGAACACGAACGACCGTTCCGACGCGAGGCAGCCGCACGAAACGGGGTTGATCGTGCCGTGGCCGATGAAGAACTTGCCGAGGACACTGCGATTGTGCTCGTGCGATTTGCCCGCGGCCGGGGCGGCGCACCCTTCGCCGTAAGCGACCACAGGGCCGCAACCGGCTGGGTGGACCGCCGAGCGGGCGGACGCCGGGATGATCGGACCGATGACGGCCGGCAGCGGCGCGGGGGCCACACTGCCGATCGGCGTCGGGTCGATCGGTTTCGGGGCGAATTGTTGGGCGGGGGCGGGGCTGAGCGCGCCCAGCAGGCCGGCGACGGCCGATAACAGACGACAACGCATGGGATTCCTTTCGCGGTTCGGGTCGGACGCCGATTCCACAGCGGCACCCGTCCTTTCGGCACTCGCCGCCACGCCGGTGCTGGGAAACCCCGGCGGGCCCGGCGTCCGAAGCTGATTTCGCTCCGGTCGCCCCGGCGGCGCGGGGCGGCCCGATTCCGCGATCCGTCCCGCTTGGCGCGACGAGCGCGGTCGTAACGGCGGCGACTGCCCCGGTCCGATCGTCGAAATCACGGGCCGCACCCGCCGGCCCACTAGGATAAACAGATTCACGCGGCGATGCGACACCCGGACCCCGAGGTTGCGATGGCGAAATTCGAACCGACCCAGCACGATTATTTGGCCCTCGTCAGCGAATGGCAAGGCAGCGGCGGCGCGGTGGGCAACGCTTATCCGCTCTACTGCTTGACGGCCCAGTCGGTGGTCACCGACCCCGTCGAAACCTTCCCGAATTCCGGCGCGATCTTCTTGATGTCGCGGGCCGGCCTCCGCACTTGGGATTTCGTCGTGATGCGGCCGGCGCAAAACGTCAAATACAGCGACCCGAACAAAAAATTCGAATGCTATTACATCCCGTCGCACCGCCCCAACGTGTTGACGCAGCCGATGCAATTGGAAAGCATCGCCACCATCCTCGACCATCCGACCTTCGACGTGGGCGGGATCCGGCAGATCGTCTCGCCCAAATGCAATGTCACGCCGCTCTTTTTCGTCCGCAAACAGCAGTTGTATTACGGCCCGCTCGTCCGCGAAACGACGCACCTCTCGTCGAACGACGACTTGTTGCGGATCGACTGGCGGCCCGCGCGCGACGATTCGGTCGTCTTCGAATTCACCCGCGACGAATTGGAAAAAGAAGGCGTCAAAATCGTCGCCTACCAGCATCCGGATCAGTTGAACCGCGTCGTGATGGCCCCCATCGAACTGGCCGTGGGCAAACTGCGGTTGGCGAAATCGACGCGCTCCCGCGACGGCTTGGCCGAAGAGAGTTTGATCGAGTGGTACTTGCAGCGCTGCTCGGAGAACCCCGTCTCGCGCGAGACGTTGAAGTCGATGCAGACTTCGTTCAAAGGCCGCGTCGGCGAAGACGAGCGGATTCAAGACGCCCGCCTGAAACGCGTCGAGAGGTTGATCGCGACGCACTCCGGCTTCCAAGACGAGCGCGAGCGCTTCGCCAAACAATACCTCGACTCCCCCGCCGGCGAAAAGCGCGTGCAGGACGCCCTCGAGCAATCGGTCGCCCGCCGCGCGGCCCAAATCCAAACCGTCGTCGACGACCGCGAAAAGGACCTCGCCCATCGCCGCGACGACCTCGCCCGGCAGTTGGCCCACGCCGAAGCGGAACACCAAAGCCAGCTCGCGGATTTGAAAGGCACCCGGGACGCGAAACAAGCGGAACTCGAAACGCTCGACCTGAGCTTGGTTCAACTCCGCGAAAACATCACCGACAAGATCGAACTGATTTCCGCCGAGATGCGGGATAAAATCCCCCTCCTCGCGGCGTTCGCCGCCGTCCGGTCCAACGGCGCCGGGCCCAATTCGACCGGCACCATGGCCGTGACATCGACGCGCGCGGCCACCGCCGCGCGGTCTTGGGAATTCCTCCCCGTCCCGGCCGAACGGGCGATGCAGACGCCCCCGAACGAAAAGCAATTGGTCAACGCCCTGCACGCCGATCTCGCCCGGCAGGGGCTTTTCTTCGACCGCGACTTCATCGCCAATATCTACGTCGGTTTGAAGTCCGAACCGCTGAACCTGATCATCGGCCCCCCCGGTTTCGGCAAATCGAGCCTCGTCGCGGCGCTGGCCCGGTCCCTCGGCCACGGCCAAGCGCTGCTGAAAATCGCGGTGCGGCGCTCGTGGGCCGAGGATCGCCACTTGCTCGGCGCGTTCGACAGTTTCCACGGCCGGTACGACCCCGGTTCGACCGGCTTGGTCCCGCGGATGCTCCGGGCGGCCGAGGATTGGAAGACCGTCCGCAAAGGCGTTTATCTCGTGCTGATGGACGAGTTCAACCTCGCCGCGCCCGAATACTATTTCTCCCAACTCTTGCAGGCGCTACCGGGGGACGAACCGGTGAAGGCGATCGCGCTGTACGACCCCGCGACGACCGGCGGCGACGGCTTCCCCGCCGATATCACCATCGCGCCGAACCTGCGTTTCTGGGGGACGATCAATTACGACGAAACGACCGAGCGCCTCAGCCCGCGCGTGCTCGACCGCACCGGGATGATTTTCCTGCAAGAGACCGACGTGCGGAAAGCCCTCGACCGCGACACCCCGCCGATGGCCGCGATCTCCGCGCTCGACCTGTTCGAGAAGTTCCTGCGCGACGCCGAGCAGTGCCCGGCCGAGCTGTGGGAACTCGTGTCCCCGATCATCGATTTGCTGCGCAGCACCGAGGCGGAATATGGCCCGCGCATCGAATTGTCGCCGCGGGTCCAGCAGGGCATCCGCCGGTACTTGGCGAACTCGACCGGCGCGTTCGAGCCGCGCCTCGCCGCGGATTTCGTGGTCCAGCAGCGCATCTTGCCGGTGCTCCGCGGCCGGGGCCCGGGCTTCCTCGCCCGCATCCGCCGCCTCCAAGAATTGCTCTTCGAGAAGGGTTTGTCGCGGTCGGCGCAGCACGTCGAACGCGCGCTGGCCCAAGCCGAACAGCAGTTCGGCGAAGTCGACTTCTTGGCGTATTGATCCGCCCGACGGCTCGGGAGCCCCGCGATCATTTCGCGGCGCGTTTCCAGATGTAATGATGGTGACCGTCGCCGCCCTGAAACTCGGTCGGCCGAGTGCCACCGCCGCCCGGCGCGTGGCACCATTCGAGGCGATCCCCGTCGATTTTGACGATGCCGGGGATGACCTTGTCGCCGCCGAAGGGCATGTCCATTTTGATGGGGTCGGATTTGAAATCGAATTTCGCCGGCACCCTCGGGTAGGCCGAGGATGTCGCTGTCGCCGTGGAAATGTGAATGCCGTCGATCGTCAGGGTGTAGGTGGCGAAGTCCCCTTCCGGAACGATCAGCCCCTCGCCTTTGTCGATCGAAACGATGATCCACTTCCCCTGCAATTGTTCGAGCGGGGTCTTCTTCGCTTCTTTCGGGATCGGCGCGGCGATGGCCGGGACCGCGAGGATCAGAAGGGCGAGCAGGGTTCGCATGGCGGGCCTCGGTATCGCGGGAGACGCGGTCACCAGCGGACGGTGAGATCCTTGCCGCGGGCGGATTCGATGGCGTCGATCCCTTTGCGGGTGGCGTTCGTCTGATTCAATTTGAGCAGGCGGAGCTTTTCCAAGTCTTTGAGGGCGACGACTCCGGCGTCGTCGAATTTGGTCCTGGACAAATTCAACTCTTCGAGTTTCTTGAAGCCGACGAGCACGGTCGCCGATTTATCGGTGAGCGCGGAATCGGATACGTCGAGGACTCGGAGGTTCACCAGTTTTTTGAAGTGCGCGAAGGTCGCGTCGGTGAGTTTCGACTCCCCGATGTACAAAACGTTCAACGTGCGGAGGGTTCCGAGAGCGGTCGCGCTTTTGTCGGTGAGCGGGCACTTGCCGAGGGAGAGCGTTTGCAGGTCGGGGAGTTCCTTGAGGGCGGCGAATCCGGCCTCGCCGCATTTCGTGGCGTCGAAGATTTCGACGGAGCCGACGCTGGGCATCTTGCAGAGCCGCAACAAAACGGCGTCGCTCGCGGCGGGGAGTTTCACCGCGACGCGGGCGATCTCGTCGAGCTTCTCGTCGACCTTCGCCGTGCCGCCGAGTGCGAGGGCCAACGCGATCGTCCGCGCTTCGGATTCATCGGGCTCGCCGGCCGCGCGGGCGGCGGTCGCGCCGGACAACAATAGTGCGAGTGCCGGTAGTAAAAAGCGGGCCATCGTCGTTCCCCAATCGGCGTCTGCGTGAGAATCTACATCCTGATAGACTCCCTTCCGGCCCGAAAGTTCCGAACCGATACCAATCCGTTACGTCCCCGTGGCGAGCGCCACGGCGAGTTGGCACCCCGCTTCGAACTCGACGAGGTCGACCCACTCCTTCACGGTGTGGATGTCGTTCTGGCCGGCGCCGAAGGTCACGGTCGGGATGTTGTGCTTCACCATCCAGTTGGCGTCGAGGCCGCCGTTGGCGACGCGGATGTTCGGCGTGCGCCCGATGGCCGTCACTCCCCGGCTCGCCTTCGCCACCACCGCGGCCTTCTCGGAAATCTTGAAGGGGAAGTAGTCGGTGCGCGACGTGAACTTGTACTTCCCCGGCTTCCCCTCGTGGTCGAGGACTTTCTTCAAAGCCGCGGAAAACGCATCTTTGTAAGCGTTCGTGATCGCCTTGAAGAAGCGGGCGTCGTGGCTGCGGCTTTCGCCTTTGACCAAGACGAAATCGGTGACGACGTTGGTCGCGTCGCCGGCCGTGCCGTCGTTTTTGCCGCCGACGGGGCCGACGTTGCTCGATCCTTCTTTGCCGTCCTTCGAGATCTTGCCCCACCAGCCCTTGGCTTGGATGTCGGTCAGGGCGTGTGCGAGGATCATCATCGCCGAGATGCCGCGCTCGGGGGCGACACCGGCGTGCGACGCTTTGCCGTACAGTTCGACTTCCCAGCGATCCGCCCCGACGGCGCCGACGATCACATCGTCGGCGCTGCGGCCGTCGAAGTTGAATCCCATCGAGACGTCGTCGAACTCGGCGGGGTTGAGGAAGCGGGCACCGAAGAGGCCCGATTCTTCCCGCACCGTGAAGAGCAGCGTGATCGGCGGATGCGACAGTTTCTGTTGGATCAACTCGGCCGCGAGGGTGACGAGCACCGCGCAGCCGGTGCGGTTGTCGCCGCCCAGGGCCGTCTCGGCTTCGTTGACAATCTTCTTGCCTTTGCGGACCGGTTTGGCCCCGGCGCACAGCGGCACGGTGTCGAGGTGCGTCATGAACAACTGGCGCGGTGCGTTGGCCAAGGCCCCGAAGCCGGGGATGTTGACGACGAGGTTGCCGGTCTGCGTCGGCATGGGGATGCGGGTATTGGCGTCGTCGTGGCGGATCGACTTCGGCGGGACCCCGGCCGACTTCAGCGCTTCCCCGATTTCCTTGGCGATCTTCCCCTCTTCCCCCGTGATCCCCGGGACGGCGAGGAACCGCAGCAGGCGGTCGATGGCCGCTTGGGTATCGATCTTCAACATCGGGGAACTCGCTGCGGGAATGGGCGGGCTCCCACTAAGATACGCAAATGCGAGCGAATTCCGAGAATCGGCCGATTTCGGGCGGTTTTCGGGCGATTGACAACGGGCTGTCGCGGCTCGGCTTCACAGCACTTCCAGATTCTCCACCTCCGCGGCGAAGCGGGAAGCTTCCATCACTTCGACCGTGTCGTTCAACGCGTTCGCCATCCCCAAAAGGCTGAGCACCAAGCACAGGTAGGTCGAGAAGGTGATGATCGCGTGGGCGCCGAGGCCGAGGACCACGATGAACGCCTCGTCGGCGCGGGCCCAGTCGAAGGCAATCGCGGCGACGAGGCGGGCGACTCCGGCGAGCATCGTCACGTAGAAAATCCGGCCGATGGCCTTGTACGAGCGATAGCCGAGTTCCGTGGCTTTGCCGTCCTCGGCGTAGTTCTGCGCGATCACGCCGACGAGCACGAATCGGGTGAATTCGAACACGGCCGCGAAGATACCGAAGACCGAGATCGGGTGCCGCCAGAAGAGGCGCGTCGGTTGCTCCGAGAGCAGGGGCAAATCGGTGACCATGCCGAAGAGGTCGAAGACCGGCTGGATTTGCACCCAGAGGGGATCGCTGGCGTTCACCTCGAACTCGCGGGTGGCCAAGCCGATCATGGCCTTCGCCGCCTGCATGATGACGAAGAAGACGTGCAGCAGGCAGACGACGCAGCCGATGTAACCGAGGTAGCGCGCCCGCTTGGTGCCGAGCGCCACCGAGACCATGCCGTAGCCGGTCAGGGCCGTCGATAGCACCGCGAGGATCGCGGCCAGTGGCAGTGCCGCGAACACGGTGGCGCCGAGGATCGACCCCACGCCGATGGAACCGCGACCCTGCATGGCCGACACGACCTCGAACAGCACGCTCGTCATGAACGCGAGCAGCACGCACAGCACTATGGCCATGGCGACCATCTGGCAGCGCGCCGCCCACGTGAACATCACCACCGCCCGCCGCGAGTGGACCATCAGGTCCTGCAGCCGCTCGAACTTCTCGAGCTTGATTTCGTCCCTCTCCTCCATCTCTTCGACGGCGGCGGTCACTTTCCGGCGGTGCTCGGCTTTCGCCGAGGCTTCCGTCTGCTCCTTCTCGGCGGTTTCGTCGACCAGCACCGCCCGCTTCACTTTGGGTTTCGCGAGCGACTGGCCCGCGGTCGGTTTCGGCTTCTGGCGCGGCTTGGCGAACGGCAGCGGCAACGGCGCCGCGTCGGATGCGGGGATCGGCGGGCCGACGTTCAACACCGTTTTGCACTGCGGGCAACGGATCGTGGAGGCTTGCTCCGGGAGGCGCAACATGGATTGGCAAGTCGGGCAGGCGACGATGTCCGACATTCACAACCCCCGGTCGAGGCCGATGAGAAAGGCGCGCTAACGCACGCATACAAACGATTCGCCCGGTATCGTCCGCACTCAACTCTAGGGGTCGATGGCCCATCGGGGGAGTGCAGTTTTGAAGCCCTACCGCAATCGGCGTTCAAATCTCCGATCCGCCCCGGTAAATGGTAACGATTCTCCGGCCCGTCGGGTAACTCTGCACTACTCTCAGGCAACGGATCACGGCTCCGCTCGGCTTTTCCCGACTCCGACTCCGACCCACCCACACTCGGCTCCCACGGTCATGGAACAACTCTCTCCGCAATTGATGAATCGGCTCGTCTTCGCCGTCATCATGCACGGGCTGAACGAAGCCCAAACCAATCTCGCGCTCACGGTGCTCACCGACGCCCTGCTGCACCAGAACGGCCAGATCCGCGAACTCGCCGTGGTGGCGCTCGCCGATCTGCCGGTGCCGCCGGCCAAGCGCGTCCCGCCGCTGACGCAGGCCCTCTCGGACGACAACAGCAAAGTCCGACGCCGCGCCGCCCGTGCCCTCGGCGATCAAGGGCCGGTGTCGCAATCCGCGCTGCCGCAACTCACCGCCGGGCTGCGGGACCAAGACCCGAGCGTCCGCCGCGATTGCGCCGGGGCCATCGGCCGTTTGGGCGGCGCCGCCTTTCCGGCGACCACCGGCCTGATCGCCATGCTGGGCGAATACGAATACCGGACGCGGGCGGTGGCCGCCGTCGCGCTGAAGCGCATCGGTCGGGCCGCGGTGCCGGCGCTGCTCGACGCCGTCCGCACCGGGGACGCCGAGCGCCGCGGCCGCTGCGCCGTGCTCCTCGCGAAAATCGCCCCGGACGAAACCGCGGTGAAGGACGCCCTGTTGTCCGTCCTCGGCGATAGCGACCTCGCCGTCCGGGCCATGGCCGACGAAGCGATGCAGTTGGTGAACACCCCCGCCCCGGTGGCCGCGTGAATCGCTCGAGTTCCAGTGCCTAAAAACCGCTTCTTTGTAGGGGCAGGCCTCCGGGCCTGTCCAAATTGCGATCACTGGCGATACGACAGGCCCGGAGGCCTGCCGCTACAAAATAAATCGAGCGGCACACCCCCTACCGAATGCCCTATTCTTCGCGGCATCTTTCGGCGTATCCTCCCGGCGAGTCGGCTTCCTGGCCGGCGGAACCCGAGCCTTGGATATGACCCCGCCCGCACTCCCCGACGCTCCGCCGCGCGCCCGCAAGGGGCGTGTTCTGCTTTGTTTCCTGGCATTTCTGATCGCGTTCGACACCGCCATTTTCGCCTTCGATTCGACGTGGAAACGCTACTCCCCCGACGATTACCGATTGCGCGTGGACGAATGCGCCCGCCGCCGCCGCGAGATCGTCTTCACCGGCGGTTCGCCGATCGCGGAAGGGGTCGATCCCGAAATCTTGGGGCATTTGTCGTGGCACGCCCAGGAAATCGGGGACTTCTACAACCTCGGGTTCTCCGGCGGCACGACCTCCGACATTTACTTCGGCCTCCGACACGCCTGCCCGCAAGCCCCGATGGTGCTCGTGTACGGCATCACGGCCAGCGACCTCAACGATAGCCGGCACGAGCCGCATGGCGTGCAATCGTTCATGACGCGCACCGACGTGCGCGACTGGCAAGCGACCCGCCCCGACGCCGGGGACTGGGCCGCGCGGCACTACGCCAAGGGGAAGTTGGCAAAGGCGAGTTCCCTCTATCAACACCGCTTCGGCATCCGGATGTGGGCCGCGAGCCGGTGCGAAGAACTCGTGCCCGGATCGTGCCCGGAGTCGGCGACCGAGGCGAACCGGCAGCGGGCCATCGATACCGCCTTGCACCGCGACACCGGCTACGCCCCGACGCTCTGGTTCGCCACGCGGCGGTACAGCGAGATGAAACAAGGCGGTTGGACGGCCCCGCCCTTCGCCTATTTGGCCAACTACAAAACGGGATCGCACCTCAAATATTTGCACCGGATGCTCGATTGGGCCTCGGAGAACGGCGTCGAAGTCGTGCTGATCGATATGCCCGTGACGGCCGACCTCGAAGCCCGCCATCCGGCCGAGTTCGCCGAGTACCGCCGGCATCTCGCCGACGCGAGCCAAGCGCGCGGCGTGACCCTGTTGAACGGGGCCGAGGTCGGGTTGAACGACGACCACTTCGCGGATTTGATCCACATGAACCGCGACGGCACCGTGCGCTTCGGCGCGTGGCTGCGCCGCGAACTGTGGCGGATGGGCGAACCGCAGCAACCGCTCTGGACCGTGCGCGGCCCCGCGGCGTTCGCGGAGAAGCCGCGATGATCTTGGCCTGCAAAGAATTCCCGATCTTCTTGTTCGTCGTCCTCGCGGGATATCACCTGCTCCGGGCCCGGCGCTGGAAATACCTCTGGCTGACGCTGGCGAGTTGGACCTTTTACGCCTGGGCCAGCCCCGGTTACCTCTGGGTGATCCTCCTGCTGACGGCGATCGATTACCTCGCGGCGCTGCGCATCGAAGCGAGCGCCGACGATCGCGTCCGCCGACGCTGGTTGATCCTGAGCATCGTCTCGAACCTCGGCCTGCTCGGGGCGTTCAAATACGCGGCGTTCGTGTTTGACAACGCGTTGACAGTGGCCGGGTGGACCGGGTTCGCCGCCGGCGACCGGACGTGGGAAATCCTGCTGCCGCTGGGCATCAGCTTCCACACCTTCCAAGGGATCAGCTACACGGTGGACGTCCACCGCCGGCGGATTCCCGCGGTGCGGAACTTTGTCGACTACGCCCTCTTCGTGTCGTTCTTCCCGCAGTTGGCGGCCGGGCCGATCGTGCGCGCCGTCGAATTCTTACCGCAGATGGTCGTTCCGCCGAAGGTCGGCTGGACCGAAGTCGAACTCGGTCTGCGCTTCGTCGTCGTCGGCATCCTGAAGAAGTTCTTCATCGCCGATCAATTGCACGACCTGTTCGTGGCGCCGGTGTTCCTCGACCCCGGGGCGTACCCGCCGGACATCCAGCGCTGGGCGACCGTGGCGTGGGCGATCCAGATCTACTGCGATTTCAGCGGTTACACAGACATGGCCCTCGGCCTCGCGAAGTGGTTCGGCTTCGATCTCCCGCCGAATTTCCACCTCCCCTACCTGGCGACGAACATCGGCGACTTCTGGCGGCGCTGGCACATCTCGCTCTCGTCGTGGCTGCGCGACTACCTCTACTTCCCGCTCGGTGGCAGTCGCGGGAGCGCGGCGCGGACGTACTTCAACCTGATGCTGCTCTTCGTGCTGTGCGGGTTGTGGCACGGGGCCGCGTGGCACTGGCTGGCCTACGGCGCTTACAATGGCCTGCTGATGGGGCTGCACCGGGCGTTCGATCGGATGTTCCCGAATGCGCCATGGCGGAAGCGGCCGGCGTGGATCGCCATCGCTTGGGCCGCGACCGCGTATCAATTGCTCTTCGGGTTGGTGTTGATCCGCATGAACAACTGGGAGACGGGCCTGCAACTGCAAGCGTCACTGTTGGGTATCGGCACCGGCGGCAGCGCGCTGACCCATGTGCCGCTCCCTGTGATCCTGCTGATGCTCGCGGGAGTAGCGGGGCACTTCGGCGCGGCGCTCCCGGGGATTTCGATCTGGCTGCGGCGCCCGGGCCGGATGCAAAACATCGCCCTCGGCGCGGGCTATGCGGCGTCGGTCGCGCTGCTCGTCGCGTTCGGCCCCGGCGTCACCAAGAGCTTCCTGTACATCGCGTTTTGAACGGCGGAGGGTCCGGTATGAATCGCTTCCGCTGGGTCATCCTCGTCGCGCTGATCTGCCTGCCCGTCGCCTACCTCGCGCTCGACTGGCGCCTGCCGGGCTTCGGCGCGGCGCCGTCCGTGGCCCGACCGCTGCGCGTCCCCGACGGCGATCAAGAGATGGCCTGGCTGCACACGACCACGAACAGTTCGACGTGGGAGCGGTTCGTCGCGGGCTGGGTCCGGGCGCAGGCGACCGTGCCGGAATTGGAGGTCGACGGGTCGAATGCGTTCCTCGATTCGACGACCGCGGTGCCCGAGTTGATCGTCGGGTTCAAAGGCCGCGAATCCCGGCTGCGGATCCGCTGGTACAAACTGCAAAACGACATCACCGCCACGGATTGGGTGAAGGCGCTCGCCGCGCGCGACCGGCCCCCGCTCGCGGTCATCGGCGGCGGATCGAGCGACCGGGCCGTCGATCTCGCCCGGGCCATGGACGCCCAGAAACAGTGGAATGGCGACCGGCCGGCGCTGTTCATCACCACCGCCACGGCCGACGACGTCGGTGAGACGGACCGCGTGAAATCCCGGCTCGTCGACCTCTACGACGACCGCACCTTCCGCTTCTGTTTCACCAATCGCCAGATGGCCGACGCGGTCCTCGACTTCGTCGACCAAGCCCCCGACCTCCGGCCGGAAGTCTTCGAATTCGAAGCGTTGCGCGGCCTCGCCGGCGCGGCGGCGGGCCACCCGAAACCGCAGCGCCACCAACCGCACGTCTTCTCGGTGCAATGGAACGACGACCCGTATTCGAGCGACTTGCACGAGCAATTCCAGCGCGCGCTCCTCGCCCAAACCGAGGCCGGCGGCGTTCGCCAAGCGGCGTTCCAACTCTCGCGGCTCGATATCCCTTTCAGCGTCGGCGGGTTCCTGAAACCGAATTTGAACGAGCAAGAAACCGCCAAGTTTATCGCCGGGCAGATCCGCACGCTCCCCGCGCAGCGGTCGATGTTGATCTTGCCGGCCGCGACCCAGCCGGCGAGGCGCCTCTTGCAAGCCATCGTCGAACGCTCCCCACGTTTGTCCCGCCGGCTCGTCGTCGTCACCGGCGACGGCATCCCCGTGAACGCCCTGCTCCGCGACGGCGACTTCGCCTGGCGCGCCGGGGCGCTCCCGGTGCCGCTGGTGCT
>JAYSYN010000035.1:0-2373 GCA_043727575.1 Fimbriiglobus sp. | reverse complement strand
CGCAGGCGTTCATCGAAGGCAAAGTCGACACGACCTTCATCGAACGGACGTTCCTGCACCCGACGGGGAAGTGACACGGCATCCGGGAATCGAGTGGGCGACCCCGGCGACGAATCCCACAATAGGCCGGAATCAAAAGAAAATCGGAAGGTCACCGTCCGCTTCGCTCTTCGGCACGCGCGACGGCGGTGAAGTCCTCGGTTTGAATTGAACGAGCTAGCGAAGAAGATCTCGCGCAGAGTCGCCAGGACGCGGAGATGAGTGGACAGGATCCGTTGACACGGATCTGAAATTGATCTTTCCTTGCGTCTTTGCGGCTCAGCGTGAGGCTCGAAATCGATTCCCGGAGAGACCCATGTCGAAGTGTTTCCTCGTCATTCTGACGGCCGCGCTCTCCTCCGCCCCGACGGCCTTCGCCCAAGCGCCACCGAAACCGGACGACAAGAAGGACCCCCAAGAGAAGTTCGAACCGAAGGGCGCACCCGGCGCGGGCCAGAAATTCTTGGCCCGCTTCGCCGGCGATTGGACGGTCGAGAAGACGTTCTTCCCGCAGACGCCCGGCGCCGAACCGGCGAAATCCCGAGGGGAATGCAAACAGGAAATGACGCACAGTGGGCGATTTCTGAAGTCCGAATTCACCTTCGAGGGAACCGCCGGGAAAACCACCGGGACCGGCACCATCGGCTTCGAGACCGCCACCGGACTCTTCACGAGTTCTTGGATCGATTCCCGCCAACCGCGGATGTCGTTCCGCAAGAGCGCCGAGAAGTTCGACGGGGCGCAGATCGTCCTCTACGGGGTCTCGCTCGACGATCCGAAGGCCGAGCGGAAATCGAAGACGGTGACCACCGTGTCGAAGGACGGCGACACCATCGTCCACCGCCAATACGCCGTCGGCACCGACGGCGCGGCCGACCGGCTCGTCATGCAACTCGAACTGAAGCGCAAGTCGAAATAGGGACCGCCATGCCGCTGCCCCGCCTCGGGAAACACCTGCTCTGGTTCGCCACGCACAAGATCGGTTTCTGGGTCTTCCACCTCGGCTGGAGCTACCGCTGCACCGGTCGCCGGCAGCTGCCCGACACTGGCCCGGCGCTCATCGTCTCGAATCATCAATCGTTCATCGACCCGCTCCTCGTCGGGTTGATCGCGCGCCGACCGCTGACGTTCTTGGCCCGGCACAACCTGTTCAAGATCCCCTTTTTCGGGGCCCTCGTCCGCGAGTACGGCGCGTTCCCCATCGACCGCAACCTCGGCAAAGACGGCCTGCAAGCGGTCTTCGAGATGCTCGGCTGCGGCGAAGCGGTTACGGTTTTCGCCGAAGGGGAACGAACGCACAACGGAGAGCTGCAATCGCTCAAGCCGGGGATTGCCCTGCTCGTGAAACGTGCCGATGCGCCGATCGTTCCGTGCGCCATCATCGGGGCGTTTGAAAGTTGGCCGCGGCACGCGAAGCGTCCGGCGCTCGCGCCGCTGTTTCTACCCAAGAGTCCCGGCAGCATCGCCGTCGCCTTCGGCGAAGCGCTCCCGGCCCGGTACTACCGCACCTGGCACCGCGATGCGATCTTGAAGGACCTCGGCGAACGCATCGCGCAAGCCGCGCTCGCGGCGAAGGCCATCCAACGCAAGTGACGATCACACCGGCAGACCCAACAGCGCGTTCCGCACCAGCGCCAGTTTCTGACTCCAAGCGAACTCCACCGGGACGCGGCTCGCCCCCGCATCGCCGAAGCTGCTTCGCAGCGCGGCGTCCCCGGCCAATTGATTCAATCGTTCCCCGAGGCCGGCGACATCCCCGCAGCGGACGAGCCAGCCGTCGATGCCGTCGCGGACCAAATCGGCCGGTCCGCCGGCGCGGTAGGCGACCACCGGTTTGGCGTTCGCCCACGCCTCGAGCAGCACCAGCCCGAAGGAATCGGTCCGCGACGGGAGCGAGAAGGCGTCGATCCCCGCGTAGAAATCGCGCTTCTGCGAATCGCTCAGAGGGCCGAGGCGGACGATCAGATCCTTCCTCGCGAACCCGGTCCAGAATCGCTCGAAGCTCGGCATCGCCGGCCCGGCGAGTACGACGCGGAGGTTCTGGGCCGCGGCCGCGTTCAGCAAGTCGACCGTCCCTTTTTCGACGCTCGCATTCGCCAAATGGCCTACCGCGAACTCGTCGGTTGCAAGTCCCCAGTCTCGTCGGGCTGCATCGCGGTCGCCGCCGGTGCAATCGGTCGCATTGACCCCCAACCCCTGCAGAATCACGCGATTCTCGGGTACGCCCAGTTCAATGACGGTTCGGAATTCGGTCGGCGTTTGCACGAAGACCCCGTCGGCCCGATTCAACAACCACTTCAAATGGGGCCGCGTGTATTGCCGGCGCGTGCGGTC
>JAYSYN010000034.1:0-22161 GCA_043727575.1 Fimbriiglobus sp. | reverse complement strand
GCCTTCGGCGAGTCCTTGGACTGGTTTACCCTGACGCAAAGGCAAAACTACTTCGCCAATTCGGGCTACTCGCCAGAATGAAAATGAAAGTGCTCTAATCACGTCCGGATGACGCCGCAGGCGAAGAGGATCGCGGCGGCGGCGGCGAAGAGCAACCCGACGACGATCGCCGTGATGGCGGAGACGAGGATCAGCGCAGACCGATTGCGGGTCGGTGCCAGCGGTTGGACCGATTCGATCTTCGCCCGTTCCGCGCGGACGCGGGAGCGGGGGACGTCTTCGGTGGTGTCGTCGGCGCCCAGATTGTGCGGTGTCAATTCGGGTCGGAACGGGTTGTCGAGGCGCACCACTCCGGAAGGCGGCGTCGCGGTGGCGACCGCATCGCGCGCGGGTTCCGGCACCGGGGTCGACTCGGGCGCGGATCGCACCGACCCGGCCGCGAAGCTCCGTTTGCTCGGCCGGTCGGTCGCGGAAGCCGTGGCCCCGCGGCCCAAAAATGGGCGGAGCGGCGGGGCGATGATCAATCCGCCGTGCGGCACCGCGAGGCCGGCGACCCACGGCGCGAGGGCGTCGGCCAATTCGCGCGGGGTCTGGAATCGCTCTTCGCGCTTCTTCGCCAGCGCTCGGTGGACGAGGGCGGCGAGCGCGGCCGGGACGTCGGGCCGGATGCGATCGATGGGCTCCGGGTCGCGCCACTGCTGCCACATCAATTTTTGCCCGGCCCGGCCTTCGGGGAAGATCGGGTGCCCGGCGAGCAAGAAATAGAGCGTCGCCCCGAGGGAGTAAATGTCCGCGCGAATGTCGACGTTCGAACTGTCGATGGCTTGTTCGGGGGCGAGGTAATCCACCGTGCCTAGGATGGTGCGGCCGCCGAGTTGCGAGGTCAATTTAGAATCGCCGTCGGATTCGGAACGCACCAGGCCGAGGTCGAGGAGGCGGGCGACTCCGGCCCGGTCGACGAGGGTGTTGCCCGGTTTGATATCGCGGTGCACGAGGCCGCGCTCGTGGGCGTGCTGCAAACCGTGGGCCATCTGTTGGGCGTAGCTCGCCGCGGCCGCGACGGAGCGCCGGCCGTCTTTTTCGATCACGGCTTGGAGGCTGACCCCTTCGACGTATTCCATGACGAGGTACAGCAGCTTCCCCTCGCGGTTCATGTCGAAGACGCGGACGATGTTCGGGTGGTCGAGCGTCGCGGCGGCGCGGGCCTCGCGGAAGAAGCGTTCGCGGGCGATATCGTCTTCGTAAACGTTGCCCGGCAAGACTTTCAGCGCGACGAAGCGGCGCATGGCGGCGTGCTCGGCCAAGAAGACTTGCCCCATGCCGCCGGCGCCCAAGCGGTCGAGGATGGTGTAACTGCCGAGCGTAAAACCTTTGTACTTCCCCGCGGCGAGTCGGTCGGCTTGGAACCGCGTGAGCAGGTGGGCGTCGACGAGGCCGTCGAGGAGTTGGGCCGGATTCGGCCCGTATGGGACGATCCGCAAATTGGACAAATAGCCTTGCAGATCCGGGGTCGGCACGAGGCCGCTTTTCCGGATGCGATCGATCAATTCGGGCGTGGTGGCGGGCGTGGGCATGATCGACCTAGACGATAATCCCTGTAGTTTAGTTCCGGACGCGGAATCGCAACGCCAGATCTTACCAGTTCGTCGGTTCGGGAAAGTTCAAAGCCGGAGGACCAGCGCGAGAGCGATCCCGAGGGCCAGTGCGACCGCGGCGACGACGGCCGCGATTTTGTACGGGGAACGCCGCGCGGTCCGTTTCGACTTCGACCGCAACGGGACCGTCGGCGCCCCGGCCGGGAGGCAGAGTACCGGCCGGGTTTTCTGCGATTGCGGCGCGGGCGTGACCACCGCGCTCGCGGCGAGTTCCGCCGGCGCGGGCCGGAGCTGCGGAGTCCGCGGATCGGCCGGGGCGAAGACCGCCGAGAGCGTCACCGACAGCGCGGCGTGGACGCTGCTGCCGTTCACTGCCAAGCCGTTGCGGCGCGTGATCGAGCCGTCGCCACCCCCGGCCGAATGGGCGAGGAACTCGCCGGTGCCGTCGCCCGCGGGCAGTTGGGTGAACAGGTCTTCGGGAAAACCGGGGACGGGGATAGCCCACGGCGCCAAAGCATCGGCGGCTTCGAGCGCGGTTTGATACCGCCGCGCCGGATCGCGCGCGAGCATCGCGGCGAGCACGGCCGAGAGTTCTTCGGGGACATCCGGGCGGAGGCGATGGATCGGCGGGGCCTCGGTGGCCCGCGCATCGAACAGGTGCGAGCCCCCCTCGGGAAAGGGCGGGTGACCGGCCAGCAGGAAATACAATGTGCCGCCGAGGGAGTAAATGTCGGCGCGGCCGTCCACCGCGTGGCTATCCAGCGCTTGTTCGGGGGCGAGGTAGTCGAGCGTGCCGAGGATCGGGCAGCGCCCGTCCGGGTCGAGCGTGAGCCGGGACGTCTCCCCGTGCAAAAGTACGATCCCCAAGTCGAGGATTTTCACGACCCCGGCGCGGTCGAGCAAGAGGTTGGCCGGCTTGATATCGCGGTGGACCAACCCGGCGTCGGCCGCGTGCGCCAAGCCGAAGGCGATTTGCCGTCCGCAGAGCGCCATGGCTTCGACGCGCAGCGTCCCCGTCCGGGAGACGATGGCTTGCAGGCTGAGCCCGTCGACGAATTCCATCACCAAAAACGGCGGGGAATGCGCCGCGTCGATGGCGACGACCTTGACGATGTTGGGATGGTCGAGCGACGCGGTGGCGCGGGCTTCCCGCACCAAGCGGGCTTTGGCGATGGGATCGTCCGCGAAGTCGGCGTTCAACACTTTGACCGCGACCGGCCGGCACCGCGCGCGGTCCTCGGCGAGGAACACTTGGCCCATGCCCCCTTTGCCGATGCGCGCTTGCAGATGGTAGTCGCCGAGGACCAACCCGCGCCAGCGGCCCTCGCCCAATTGCTTGGCTTGGAACGGCGTCAGCAAATCGTCCGCGACCATCCGCGCGAGCAACCCTTCGGGCGTGAGTCCGCGGAGGCCGTCCCGCTTCGTGCGGGAAATGAATTCCTTCACGGCGTGATCTTCGACCAACCCGCACTTGCGAACGAGATCGATCGCGTCGGTGAGGGTCGCGGGGCGCGGCATGGGCGGTGATATTCCGGTCGGGGCTGAAGAACGCCGAGCCGGGTTGAGTTTACGACACAATTCCGCGCCGGGGGCGCGGTTGCGTCGAGAAAATCCGCAAAAGCGCGGCTCCGGATCCGCGCGGGTTCCGGGAACGTGTTCTAGGTTCGAGCGGTGGGATTTCGATCCCGTTGCCCGTTGCCCGGTGCGATCCGCAATCGTGCGAGGTAGAACATGCTCCTCCGAAAATCGAGTGCCCGGTCCCGCGGGGGGGCCGCCGCCGCCGAGATGGCCCTCGTGATGAACTTCATCATGGTGCCGCTGATGATCGGCCTCTGGGAGATGGGCCGCGTCATCCAGGTGACGCAGATCGTCGCCGACTCGGCCCGCGAGGGGGCGCGGATGGCGTCCCAAGCCAACACCATCAACCAGACGGGGACGCCTACGCAAATCACGACGTCCGTCTGGCCGAACCCGACCCAAGCGCCGAACGTCAAGGCCGCGGTGATGCAGTACCTCTCGGGGGCGGGGCTCAATCGGCTGACGTACTCCGATGTCGATGTCACCTTCGCGTTCCTCGACTCGCCCCCCGGTTTTGTACCGGGCGCCACGGAGCCGTGGCAAGGGGTCAAAGGACAGCTGTTCAGCGTGCGGGTGCTGATCCAAGACACGGTCGCCAACGGCGACGCCCTCAAGACCAAATGCCTCTGGACGGCCCTCGGGCTCGTGCGGCCGACGGCCGTCGAGTTCACCGTGCAGTGGCGCATCCTCGTGGACGACACGTTCAGCATCAACGCCGTCTTGCCCGCCAACAATCCTTAACCCCCGCGCCGGAGTACCGATCATGCGCCAGTGTCCGGTCGCCCGCCGCCGTCGCGGGGGCGTGACGATTGTCGAAGCCGCCTTGCTCCTGAGCATCTTCCTGATGTTCTTGTTCGGCGTCTTCGAATACGCCCGTCTGCTGATGCTGCTCCAAGTGGGTACCAACGCCGCCCGCAGCGGGGCCCGGCACGCCACGGTGAACGTGGACAAATCGAGCACCTTTGTGACCGTCGACGAAGGGGGCGTGCTCTGCATCAAGAATCACGTCAAGAGCCAGATGGGCGGCGCCGACACCATGATCGCCGGGTTCGACGTGACGGCTTGGCCCTGCGACATCAACGCCATGTACCAAAACCCGCCGCTGATCATCCCGAAAACGGGCAGCCCGACTTGGAATCAAGCGTCGTTCACCGAGCGCATCGCGGTGCAAATCACCGGCGATTACCAGCCGATTCTGCCGGGGTTCATCTTCTTGTACACCGGCGGCGGCAGCAAGACCGTGCCGATCGTGATCACCGCCGCCGCCGGCAGCGAAGGGTAACGCGTCCGAGTCGACATCTGGCCCATCCGATCCCGGGAGACTTCCATGCTCGCTCCGCAGACGCGCCCCGCCCGAACGGGGACCATCGTCCCGATCCTCGCCCTCACCGTGACGGGGATGTTCGGGTTCGTCGCGCTCGCCATCGACCTCGGCGTGCTCACGGTGGTCCGCACCGAGTGCCAAAACTCCGCCGACTCCGGCGCGCTCGCCGGGGCCCGCGTGCTGAACAACAAAGACACGGCGACGGACAACGACAGTTCCATCGCGATCTCCACCGCCACGACCGCGGTGACGAACAACGTCTACATGAACACGAACTTCACCCCGTCGAACTTGCCCAACGCCGGCGACGTGAAAGTGGGGCTCTACGACTACGACGCGGTCGCCCAGAAATTCATCGCCACCTTCCCCGGCGCTAAGCCGACGGGGAAATCGTGGTCGGCTGTCAGCGTGAGCATCACGGCCAACCAGCCGATGTTCTTCGCCAAAATCTTCGGCATTTCGTCGATGCCCACGGGCGCCGTCGCGGTCGCGGTCCACCGCCCGCGCGACATCGCCTTCGTCCTCGATTTCACCGGTTCGATGGGGTACGACTCGTCGTTGAATTGGCCCAACGGCAATGCCAACCTCGAAGGGACGATGAACCCCGACCCCGCGTATCCGCAATTCGGGCATTACGCGCGGTACAGCTACTACCAAAACACCGCGCCGTCCGGGCAGGCCAACGCGAGCCCGTCGACGCGGCCCAATCCGCTGCAAATGAAGGGGTTCAGCGGGAACTATTCCCCGAACAACTTCACGATGGAAACCGGCGGCGGCCCCGCCATGATCGAAGACTTCGTGACTTACGCCGGCAACCCGGCCAGCGTCACCGCGTCGCTCGCCTCGACGAACGCTTTCAAAATGTGGGCGCCCGTGAAAACGGGCCTCGCCAACACCACCACGCTCACCCCGGCGACCTTCGACTACAGCGGCTACCCGCCCATCGCCGGCGGCGACTTGACCAAAGCGGTCCCGGCCCCGGACAACTACACGGTGCAATCCGACACGCCCGTGCCTTACCTCGGCGACAAATGGCCGCGGATCGACGGCTCGCGCGGGAACCAGGCCGCCGCGTGGTCGACGCCCGGCGGGAGTGGCTTCACCGACAACGGCGCCAAGACGTTGAAGGAATACCTGAACTACACGGTGACGGCGGCGGCCGGCCGCGACTTGGCGAACATCACCAAACCCACCGGCGGCAACGCCACTAGCCTCCTCCCCAACGGCGTCGACGGCGGCACGACCGACGCGATGTTCCTCGACTCGGTCTGGGAGCGCTACGGGTACGACATCGACATGGTCGGCCTCCGAGCCCAAGCCGGGGCGAGTAAAACCGTGGCGTTGGTCCCCTCGACCAACCGCTATAAGGGTTACTCGATGGGGCCGGGCTACTGGGGCAAGACGCCGTTCGTCTGGCCACCCGACCCGCGCTGGGGCGCCGATTCCGACACCTACGGCACGGCCAGCGGCGGCATCGTTCTGCCGCATTCGGTCAGCGCGACCAACCCGGCCAAAGACACCAACGGCAACTGGATCTGCGATTGGCGCCGCCGGTTCTTCCTCCGCGGCGACGGCGCGGCGTTCGACCCGCAGATCGACAACATCAACAAGATCTTGTTCCGCACGACCGCCGGCCACACGCTCAACGTCGTGACCACCAACCCGAGCGCGGGGGTTTCGGACACCCCGGGTTACTACCAGCTCAACTACCGGGCGATCATCGCGTGGATCAAATCCGGCCCGCAGACCTTGCCGGCGAACGTCCGCGGCGGCCGGCTCCTCTACTACAGTTCGTTCCCGGACGACGTCACCGAATCGGCGGCCGGCGACATCAACGACAAGCGCTTCCTGCGGGCGTACATCCACTACGTCATGGGGGTCGATCAATTCGACGCGGCGAACGCCCCGCTCCAAACGTGGACCTATAACTCCCCCGCGATGTTCGCCGGCGTCGAATCGCGCGATCCGTTCGGGACGCTTTCGGGGACCAACGCCGCGGCGTTCACCCCGACCGCCAAGGTCCTGCCGAACCGCGAACCGTACATGGCCTACACCGACAACGTCAATCGGCCCCGCGGTCACTTTTGGTTCGGGCCCCTGTCCATGCTCATGTTCATGAACCGCGCCGGCGAAGACCGCCCGTGGTGGTCCGGGACGATCCACCAATCGCAGTGCTGGCAGTTGAAGGCGTCGATCAACTCGGTGCTGGACGACGTGCGGAAGAACCACCCGAACGACTTCTGCGGGCTCGCCTTCTTCGCCAACCGGGGCAACTTCAACGTCCCGCTCGTGCCGATGGGCCAAGATTGGTTCTCGCTCAAAAACTCGCTCTTCTTCCGCAAAGACACCGTGGCCGCGTTGAAGGCGAACCCGAATTCCTCACTGGAGCACCGGCCATACACGTCGACCATGGGGAACGACACTTCGCAAATCCCGAACGCCAGCGGTTCGACCGATCCGAACAGCGGGCTGGCCGTCGGCTTCAACTTGCTGTCGTCGTCGACGTCCCTCTCCGCGGCCGATTACGGGGCCTACGCCCGAAAAGGGGCGGCCAAGATCGTCATCTTCGAAACCGACGGCATTCCGAATACCACGGGCAGCTGGACTTTGACGGGGACCGGCGTCAACACCCGGTACCAAAATAGCGGCTCCGCCGAGACGTGGGGCGGGGACGGCGCGCTGAACGCCAACGGCCAAGCGGGCGTCGCCATCGTCAACCGCATCGTCGCTCAGACGTCCGCGACACCGTACGCCGGGTACTCCACACCCAACACCCCGGCCCGGGTTTACTCCATCGCCTTCGGCTACCTCTTCAACGGGTACGACGGCACCAATTTCAGCAGCATGAATGCCACCGCCCAGGGCGCCCTCCGGTTCGTGCTGCGGGTTCAGCAAGTGGGGAACACCTCGGGCCCCGGCGATCCGCCCGGCACGGCGATCCCGTTCGAGCAGGTCATCACCGGCCCGTACCAACGCCAAGATCCGAACCTGCCGGAAAGCCCCACGAACCCGGGTGGCCGCATCGAGAAAATGCGATTGTGCCTCGAACGCATCATGCAGTCCGGCATCCAGGTCACGCTCATTCAGTGATTCGATTTCGGATTGGGGATTGCGGATTTCGGATCGAAAGAATGGCTTTCGATCCGCGATCCGCTTTTTTCGTCCCAAGTCCGACTTTTGTTCCGAAACGCGCACTAGTGTTCGTTGCGATCCGTTAACACTTTTGCGCGGGGGGCCATCGTGACGGCCGCTTTATTCGAGAACGTGGGCAAGGTCTACAAGACCGGGTGGTTCGCCCGCTCGGGTCTCCCCGCGGTCCGCGATGTGTCGTTGACCGTCCCGATGGGGTCGGTCTTCGGATTGCTCGGCCCCAACCGCGCCGGCAAGACGACCCTCGTGAAACTGCTGCTGTCGCTCGCGCGGCCCACCGTCGGCCACGTCGCCCGCTTCGGCGAGCCGATCGCGAATCGCCGGACGCTGTCCCGCGTCGGGTACATGCACGAGAACCACGCCTTCCCGCGCTACCTCAGCGCGGGCGAAGTGCTGAATTTCTACGGCGGCCATTCGGGTGTCTCCGGGGAAGAACTGCCGCGCCGGGCGGATGCCCTGCTCGAACGCGTCGGCCTCGCCGACCGTAAACGCGAGCCGATTTCCCGCTTCAGCAAAGGGATGGTCCAGCGCCTCGGCCTCGCCCAAGCCCTTATCAACGAACCGGATTTATTGATCCTCGACGAACCGACCGAAGGGCTCGATCTCCTCGGCCGGCATCTCTTGCGCGACATCGCCCGCGAGTTCAAAGCCGCCGGGAAGACGGTGCTGCTCGTGTCGCACGTGCTCAGTGAAGTCGAAGAATTGTGCGACGAAGTCGCCGTGCTCGTCGCGGGTCGCGTCGCCTTCCGTGGGACGATGGCCGCACTCACCCGCGACCCGGCCACCGGCGCCCCGCGCCCGCTCGAATCGGCGTTGCGCCACCTCTACACCCAACCGGAGACGGCGGAATGAACCTGCCCGATATCGTCCGCTGCGTCCGTTGGATGATCCGCGATACCTTCCGCCAGTCGATCGCGACCAAGCTCTTTTACGTGATGGTCGCGCTGATCGCCGTCTGCACCCTGCTCTGCGCCAGCGTCCGTGTGACGGGCGACGTCGCCCCGACGACCTACGACTGGGAAGTGCCCGCGTTGATCCCGAAAGACGAAGCCGAGAAGCTCGGCATGGACCGCGTCAAGAACGACGGCGTCCGCGTGATCTCGGGTGAAGTCTCGTTCGGTTTCAGCGCCACCAAAGTGCCGCTCGGCCGCACCCGCGAAGACGCGGTTCACTTCATCCAAACGTGGCTCGCCGGTTGGCTCGCGGACACCGCCGGCGTCCTGCTCGCCCTCCTCTGGACGGCCGGGTTCTTGCCGACGTTTCTCGAACCGCAATCGGCGACGGTGCTGCTCGCCAAGCCCGCCCCGCGCTGGGCGATCCTGCTCGGCAAGTACCTCGGGGTCGTCGGCTTCGTCGGCTTCCAAGCAACGCTGTTCATCGGCTGCACTTGGCTCGCCCTCGGCTGCGCCACGGGGGTCTGGTCCGCGGCGTACTGGCTCGCGGTGCCGCTGTTGGTGTTGAACTTCGCGGTCTTCTATTCGGTGTCCGTGTTCCTCAGCGTCTGGACGCGCAGCACCGTCGCCAGCGCCTTCGGCACCTTGATCTTCTGGATGCTCTGCTGGCTCGTCGATTACAGCCACCTGCGGATGCTCGGCCAACCCAGCGGCTCGCTCGCCCCGCTGTCGCAGTTCCTCATGGACACCGGCTATTGGATCTTGCCCAAGCCGCTCGACCTGAGCGGGATCTTCTTCGACGCGATGAACGCCGAGGCGATCTCGAGCAAGCCGTCAGAATTAAAAGTCGCCGAGAGCGGCGGCCTGCACCACCCGGAATGGTCCGTCGCCAGCTCGCTCGCCTTCGCCGCCGGCGTCTTGGGTCTGTCCGCCTACGAATTCAAGATGACCGATTATTGAGTCGTCACTCTTCGGTTTTCCGGCGGCGCTTGGGCTTCTCGACCGCCGTGAGCGGGTTCGCCAACTTTTCGTACAGGGCGAACAAGAATTCCACCCGCTCGCGGTCGCCGGCGAACGGCTCCTTGCGGTAGCACTTCTCGACGGCCCGGTCGAGTTCGGCGTGCGCCTTCGTGAGCGCCGGCGGCATCGTGTTCGGGTCGTACAGATCGGCGAGGCTAGCATCGGGGAAAAGGGCGCGGGCGTCGAGCACGGCCTGCGCCTTCGTTTCGACGATGGCCTTCTGCGCCTCGGCCGCATCCACCGGCCACGGATAGTTGTTGTAAACGAGCGACGCGGAGTAGCGGTAATCGGACTTCAGACGACCTCCGATTTGACGGACCCAAGCCATGTGCATGGTGGACGTCATGACGCCGAAATGGAAGACGGTGACATCCGTATTCACGAGGCAGAGGTTGCTGATAATTGTTTCCGGAGTGACAAATCCAATCGGTATGTATCTCCTCCGTTCGGAGGAAACGCTCGGGATCACAATGAAGCGCCGCTTGGGCATGTTTTCAACGTGGAATCGGGTCGGGGTGTCGGCGAGTTTCCGGGTTCCGGCGCTGATGCTGGCGAGCCGGAATTTCTTGACCGCCGCGACTCGCTCGACCACTTTCGGCATCGCGCGGAGTTCGTTGGGCGGGCAGTCTCCGAGCCAGAGACACCAGCGTTCCCAACCGTTGATGAACTCCTGAGACCCGAGCCAGCGCCGGAACCACTTCTTCGACTTCGGTTCGATCTCGATAAAGGCATCGTGCTCTTCGGTCGTGAAGAGATAGTTGCCATCGTCGATCGGCTTATTCCCGATGCCGATCTCGGGCACGTTGCACAGCGGCTTGCTCCGGTTGACCACGACCGAATCGTTCCCCTCGACAAAGTACGGGCCGATGTTCTTCGCGACGGTCACTGTCGGAGTTGTCTCGTCCCGCTCGTAGTCGTAGATGCGCCTTGCGCCCGCGGGCTCGCCGAAGCCGAAGCCGACGATGATGACGTGGACGTGCGCCTTGCCGCGGGCTTCGCTCTGCCAAGGGAACGTCCGGTGCGCGAAAAGGATCTTCGCACCCCTGCGGAAGAGTTCCCCCCAGAGAATCCCGACTTGCTCCCCTTGGCCGATGCTGTTCGTGGAGACGAAACCGACGGGGGCTTTCGATTCCCGCGTGTAGTCGGCGGCCTTGAAGTACCAAGCGCACACGTAGTCGAGCAGCCCGACGTTCTTCAGCCCCTTCGCGACCGTTTCCATTTCGGCGCGCTGCTGGGGCGATTGAAACTTCCCACCGATGAACGGCGGATTGCCGAGGACGTAGCTGCAATGTTTCGCCGGGATCACATCGTTCCAGTCCAGGAGCAGCGCATTCCCGTGGCGGATCGTGGTCGATTTCTTCAGCGGGAGGCTTTCGATCGGCACGCCGAACGCCTTGGAGAACTGGAGATTCATTTGGTGCTGCGCCAGCCAGAGCGCCACTTGTGCGATTTGCGCCGGGAACTCGTTGATCTCGATGCCGAAGAACGAATCGACGGAGATCAGCGAATAGAGCCGGCGCTGATCCCCTCCGAAGCGGAGCACTTCGATCTCGAGGAGCCGGAGTTCGCGGTAAGTCACGACGAGGAAGTTGCCGCACCCGCAGGCGGGGTCCATAAGTTTCAGCGCGCCGAGCTTGTTGTGGAAGTCGAAGATGCGGGCATCGCGGCGCGTGCTCCGGTCGGTTTTGATCGTCTCGAATTCGGTTTTGAGATCGTCGAGGAACAGGCTGTTCACGAGCTTGAGGATGTCGCGTTCGCCGGTGTAATGCGCCCCGACTTTGCGGCGGGCGGCGGGCTCCATCACACTCTGAAAGAGCGAGCCGAACACGGCCGGGGAGATCCGGCTCCAGTCGAACCCGCAGCAGGTCAGCAAGGCATCCCGCATCGCGCGGTTCGTATCGGCGAATTCGAGCGTATCGGCGAAGAGTTCGCCGTTGACATAAGGGAGTTCCGCCAGTTCTTCGATGAGGTTGCGTTGCCGAGCTGTCGTCGATTGGTTCAGCACTTTGAAAATGCGGGCCAAATGCATGCCGAGATCGGAGCCGTCCTCGGCCGTGTGGTTCTCGATGTAGAGGCGGAAGGCGTCGCGGTCGAAGAGGCCGGTGTCTTCGGCGAAGAGGCAGAAGAGGACGCGGACGAGGAGCCGTTCCAATTCGTGGCCGGTGTAGCCGCCGGCTTCGAGCAGATCGCGGAACTCGCCGAGGAGTGCCACGGCTTCGATGTCGACGGGGTTTTGCTCGGCGAGCTTGTGGATCTGGTAGCCGGGGATGAATGCGAAATAATCGACGTATTTGTGCAGCTCTTCGAGGGGGAATTCGACCGACAGCCCCCGGGCGATTCCGAAGTACGACTCGTCGGTCTCGGGGTCTTCTTCGAGGTCGTACAGGGCGATCCGCCGGAAGTCGGAGACCGCCACGTAGCGGGGGACTTCTTTGTGCTTCCCTTCGCGGGTCAACGATTGGATGTAGTCCATCGCCTGCGTGTGCGCTTTGTCTAGCGATTCCCCCGCGCTCTTGTGCTCGGCGAGGAACATGCCCTTCCAAAAAAGGTCGATGAAGCCGTACTGCCCGGAGAGCTTCTTGACCGGGTGTTCGTAGGCGGCCACGGTGCGGCGCTTGATGCCGAAGACGGCGAAGAATTCGTTCCAGAACGTCCCCGCTTCGGCGCGCTCGCGGGTTTCGCTCGCCCATTCGCGGGAAAAGTGGATCGCGTTGGTGAGAATTTCGTTCCACGAAAGCGGCATCGGGATTCGGTTTCATCGGAAGGAAGGCGTGTAGGAAGTCTATCCCACGCCTCGCCGACTCCAAGGGATCGGACGGTTCCAAGATTCGTCCAACCGGTCGGCTCCGCGATTCTCAGGATTCGATCGACGCAAGTCGTTGCTCGGTATGGCGGAGCGGCTGCTGCCCCGTCTCGACTCCGATTGTTCCAATTCGTCCAGATTGTTCCAAAGGGGGGTGTCACACACTCGGTTGGAATCATTTTCCTGGGGAGACATCGGTCACTTCGGCTTGCAACCTTCCCCAGCTTCCGGGTATCGCCCCGACCGCGTCCCGGGAGTGCGCCTTTATGATTCGCGGTATCCTCCACCTGTCCGTCGCCCTGTTGCTGGCCTGCGGTCTCGGCTGCGCGTACAGTCCGACGTACCTGCCGAGCTTCGGCTTCGGCGGCCCCATCGCGCGCACGCACGCCAAACCGCCGGGGCGGAGCTATTTCAAAAACTTCGACCCCAAAGCCGCGAAGGTCGACGTCACGCCCACGAGCGCCACCAACGGCACCAAAACTCAGCAAGTGCTGATCGCCACCGTCTACGACAAAGACGGCCAACCGCGCCGCGGTCGCCGTATCGAATGGGTGCTCGAAGGGCCGGGGAACATCGTCGAAGTCGACGAATCGGGCTGGTCCAACGGCCGGGGCTACAAGGTCGATAACAAGTACGCCGTGAGTTACACCGACTACCTCGAGCATTGCATCACGCGCGGCAACAAAGATTCGAAAGACGACTTCACCGTCTACCCGGGGCAATCGTGGTGCGTCATCTCCTCGGCGGTGCCGGGGGAAACGACCGTCACCGTCTACGCGCCGGAAGTCTTCGATTGGGAGAAGGGCCGGGCCTTCGTGAAGCTCGTTTGGAGCGATACCGAATATTCCTTCCCGCCGCCGACCAGCGCCCGCTACGGCGGCGAGGCGAACCTCAACACCACCGTCACCCGTCTCGCCGAGCAGGCGGGGCTGAACCCGGCCGACGTCAAGGTGCGCTACCGCGTCGTCTCCGGGGCGCCGGCGGAACTCATCGCCAGCACCGGCGCCGGCGTCGTCGCGGGGGCGCGCTCCGGCCAGAGCGAAGTCGACATCATCGCCGATCCGGACGGCAGAGCGGGCGTCCGCGTCATTCAACCGCGGGCCACCGCGGGCAAGACGAACATCGCCGTGGAAATCTTGAAGCCCGACCCCAACGGCATCGGGCCGGGGACGGTCGTCGGCCGCACCATGACCGCCGTGGAATGGTCGGCCCCCAAATTGGCGGTCGATGTGCAGGCTCCGAAAGTCGCGGGGATCGACCGCGAGACCAGCATCAGCGTGATCGCCTCGAACCCCGGCGGGGCCGAGGGCTCCCCGGTGAACGTGCAAGCCAAACTGCCCGAAGGGCTGGAAATCGTGGGCGCCGAGCCGACGCCGACCGTCCGCAGCGGCCGGGATGTCTCGTGGGCGAGCACCGGCCTCGCCGCCGGGCAGAAGCGGGAATTCCGCGTTTTCGTCAAGCCGACCAAGAAAGGGAGCTTCACCGCCACGGCCTACGCCAACACCGAAGATGGCTTGAACGCCCGCGCCACCGGGACGCTCGAAGTCGGCACGGCCGCGTTGAAAGTCAGCGTCGATCCGCCGGCGACGGTGGCCACGGGCGCCCGGATCCCCGTCGGATTCAGCGTCACCAATCCGAGCGGCGTGCCCATCGAAAATGCCACCGCGTGGGTCGGCTTCGACGCTGGCCTCGAACACGACACCGGCAAAAATCCGATCGAAGTGACCGTCGGCACCCTCGCCGCCGGGCAGACCAAGCGGATGGACGTGCCGTTGATCGCCCGGCAGTCCGGCAAACAGAAAGTGCGCATCAGCATCACCGGCGACGGCGGCCTGAGCGACGCCGGGGAAACGACCCTCGACGTGCGCCGCAGCGAACTGACGGTCGGGGTGTTCGGCGCCGACCGGCTCGTGCCCGGCGAAGACGGCGTCTACGAAGTGCGCGTGACGAACCCGGGCGAAGTCGCGCTGCCGAACGTGACGGTAAAGGCATCGCTGCCGCGGGCACTGACGGCGAAGCAGGCCGACAACGCGGGGACGATTCCGCAATCCGGCGAGGGCGTGACCTGGCAGATCGGCTCCCTCGCGCCGGGCGAAAAGAAGACGCTGAAGATGAGCCTGACGGCGGGCAAGCAGGCCGAGCCCGAGAAGATCGCGGCGACCGCGGCGAGCCGGGTGAACCCCGATTCCGAGAAGGCGGGCCTGTCGGCCAAGGGCGAATGGTCCGTCGGCGTGGTCGGGCAACCGGCCCTGACGCTGACCCTCGCCGACCCGGAGTCGAGCGTCCCCGTCGGCAAGCGCGCCGGCTACAAGGTCGTCATCCGCAACCGCGGCACCGGCCCCGCGAAGAACGTGATCGCCAGCGTCGAGATCCCCGAGGAGTACGCGAACATCAAAGCGACCGGCGCGAACAAAGAAGCCGTCCGCCCCGAAGGCAACCGCGTGGTCTTCCCGACGGTGCTCGAAATCCCCGCCGGCGGCAGCGCGACGATGTACGTGGAAGTCGAAGCCGCCAAACCCGGCGACGCCCGCGTCAAGGCCGAGGTTAAAGCCGACTACCTGGCCCTGCCGCTGCGCGAGGAGCAAGCAACGAGGATCGTAGGCGCGGGGAAGTGATCTCCGATTGCCGTCGCTTTCGATTTTGGAGAAGGCGAGCCGGTTGCGTGAGCTGCCGGTGGTTCGTAGCAGATCACCGGCAGCTCACGCAACCGGCTCGCCAAGTTGCCATTTCCGGATGCCGCTCACGGTATCGACGCGTGCAAGAATAAGTTGACGCCGAGCGGTTCGCTGCCAACACGGAGCGCCGAAGATTTGAAACCGGCGTCTGTGGCAAGGCGGAGCAAGTCTTCGGGCGTCCGGTGAATCAACACCCAGTCCATGACGAGTTCCATGTATGGGCGCGAAGGATTGGTGGGCGAGAAATTGCCGACGACCACTTCGCCACCGCTGTTGACCCACGACTTCATCCGGGTCAGCAAACGGACGAAGAGCCGATCGGGAAGATAGTCGAACAAGCCGGCTGACCAAACCAGATCGAATCGTCGTTGCGGCCGATAGCGCAAAGCGTTCGCCTGCTCAAATTGAATCGAATCGAGCCAAGGTTGGCAGAGGGTGGTTGCGTACGTGATGGCGCGCTCGTCTTGATCGACGCAGGTGACCTCACAGGGGTTGTCGCCGAGCATCGCCATCGCTTCGGCCAAGTCGCGTCCGGGACCACTCGCCAGATTGAGCAGAGAACGATGTCCGCGATCCCGGACTCGTTCCGAGAACCAGTCCGCAAAATACGCCTTGCGATTCCGAACCGCCCGCGCGGGTTCCTTCGATTGGAAGTAGTCGTCCCAAGCGGACAAGGCCGGATTCGGCGAGCGGTATTCGGTGTAAATCCGGTCGATGATTTCAAAGCAGCCGGCATAGCCATTCGGTTTACACAGGGCCAGACCTTGCATCGTGCTCGTTGACAGTGCTTCGCCCAACGCTGCTCGGATCGCACTGCTGAATTGTTTTCCTTGGATATGATCCGTGGCATGTAAAAGGCGAACATTTGCTTCGAACAAGTTGTAATCCGCTTCCTGCGGTCCGTTCCGCCGATTCAGACTTTCGAGATGTTCAGCTAAATCGTCGAGGGTAATCATGGACGCCCCGGCTCGGTGACAAATACGCAGTGGGTATCGATATAACCGACATCAGTAAAGTATACCGATAGCAATAACTGGCAACGACAAATTCGTAAGCATGTTGCCTGATCGATTCCGCTAGCCGATTCTGAACCGAGTGTGGTGGCTACACCAACGATTCCGGAATCACATATGGCCAAAAACAGCAACAAAGGCGGTCGCCCGAGGCGGGCGGACGAGGCCGGCGGCACAACGATGATCCGCGTGAACGCGGACTTGGCCGAGATGATCGCTTGGGTGGCCCGGCTGGAAAACACCACGGCCGCGCAGTTGGTCGACCCGTTGGTGCGGACGCCGGTCGCGGCGAAGTACACCAAGCACAGCGCCGCCATCGAGAAGATCAAGAAGGCCGAGGAGAACGTGCGGAAGATCGAGGACGCGGCCCGGCAGGGATACGGCGAAGGGTGACGGCAAAGGCGAGCGTCGGTGGTCGGAGCAAACCTACCGCAGCAACTGCCAATCAAATGACTCCGACTGCCGGCGCGGCCAATTCTTCCAAACCGATTGTTCCGGCTACCCGTTCGGTGGCTCGCTGTTAGCGTTGGCCGCAAGTCCTTGCGGCGTTTGGTTCAGCGTTCACTTTAGTCGCACCATGCCGATTCTTCCAATTCGTCCAAATTGTTCCAGAGTGGGGTGTCACACACTCTGTTGGAAGCTTTTCGAGACCTCCTCGGTCATGCGATTCCCTCCTCGATCACCCGGGCGATGGTGCACTCCATCGCCCGGACGGTCTGCGCCACGTCGGCGGCGGAGTGGGCCAAGCTGGTCATGCCGGCGGTGCCCCAGAAGTCGACGCCTTCCAACAACATCCCCTGCCGGAGGGCGTGCGAGAGCTTGGTGCTCTTCGGGCCGTCCAGTTTGTTCAGATCGCCGCCGAAGGGGATGAAGCCGTCGTGATCACCTCGGGATACTCCCGGTCGTTCGCCGGTGTAATTCGGGATGACGCGGACCATGCTGAACTCGCCGTAGGCGATCCATGGCAGCTTGTTCGCTTCGAACATCGCATTGAATCCGTTCCGCAGATTCCGCCCCGCTTCGTTGGCCAACCGGCTCGGTTCGCCGGTGCGGATCTGCTTGAGGCACGCGACCCCGGCGGAGGCCGAGAGCGGGTTCGCGTTGTAGGTGCCGGGGTGTCGCATCTTCGGTCGGCCGGGGCGAGGCTCGATGAAGTTGAGGATGTCCGCCTTGCCCGCGAGGCAACCTCCGGGGAGCCCACCCGCGAGGATTTTCGCCAGTGCCGTGAGGTCGGGCGTGACGCCGTAGACCTGCTGCGCGCCACCCGGCGCGACGCGGAATCCGGTGATCACTTCGTCGAAGATGAGCACCTTATTCAACCGTGTGCAGATTTCGCGCAGCCCCGTCAGGAACTCGCCGTGGATCGGCACGGCGCCCCAGTGGCCCCCGGTCGGTTCCAGAATCACCGCGCCGATTTGGTCGTCCTTTTTCAGCGCCGCTTCGACGAGGTTCAAGTCGTTCGGCGGCACTGCAACGCACACGGACGCGATCTCTTCGGGCACCCCGGCGACGGCGTTGGATTCATAAGGGAAGTCGGCCCCGACGGTGACGACATCGTGCCAGCCGTGGAAGTGCCCCTGGAATTTCAAGAATTTAGGCCGGCCCGTGCAGAGCCGTGCCAGCCGCAGGGCCATCATCGTCGCTTCGGTGCCGCTACCGGTGAAGCGGACGCGCTCGGCACTCGGGATCAACTCCATCACGAGCCGGCCCCACTCGATTTCGAGTTCGTGGCACGCGCCGGGGTGCGTCCCCTTCGCCATCTGCTCCGTCACGGCCCGTACCACGTCCGGCGGCGAGTGACCCAGAATGTGCGAACCGTGGCCGACGAAGTAGTCGATGAGTTCGTGGCCGTCGAGGTCGTACTTCTTGCTGCCGAGGGCGCGGTCGACGTAGATGGGGAACGGTTCCATCATGCGGGTGTCGTGCGTGACGCCGCAGGGAAAGACCTGTTTCGCGACTTCGAAGCGGGCGCGCGAAGTGGGGAAGGCGGCGGTGTAGCGCTCGGCGAGACTCGGCATCGGGGGAACCTCCGTCGGGATCGACGGGGATAGTTTAGAAAGCCGGATTCACATTTTGTTCATTTCTCTCTTGATCGACCACAGGGCTTGAGTTAACACTGAACAGAGAAATGGCGAAGCTCCGACTCTCCCAACCCGTCCCTGCCGAACCATTTCTGAAGCGATTCCGTACGGCCGTCCCATCGTTCTGTTCCCGGTCGTGCGGAGCCCACTTTCCATCTTCTTCGTTGGGCTCGGAGACTCATTTTATGCGTTCGGCTCTCCCCCGTCCGGATCGGCGCGCCTTCACGCTGATCGAACTCTTGGTGGTGATCGCGATCATCGCCATCCTGATCGGCCTGCTGTTGCCCGCCGTGCAGAAAGTCCGCGAAGCGGCCGCGCGGATGCAATCGTCGAACAACTTGAAGCAAATCGGCATCGCGCTCCACAGCGCGCACGATGCCACCGGGGCGTATCCGCCGATCGTCGTCAACCAGTGGTCGACCTTCAACGACCCCAACGCGGCGAAGTACCGCGGGCCTTATCTGCCCTACAGCGCGGCGACGGCGGGGAGCGACAAAACGTCGTTCTTTTACTGCTTGCTGCCGTACATCGAACAAGACAACCTGTACAAGGACTTGAACGGGTACCAGTGGTATTTGATGGGCAACCGGCGGAGCAACACGGGCAAACTCGTCGGCAGCGACCTGCCGAAAGCGTACACATCCCCATTGGACAACAGCCCGTATAAGGAAGTCGATTGGTCGTGGCCGTACACGACCCATCCGAACGGAATCCCCTTCAAGATGGCCCTCGTCAGCTACGTCCCCAACGCGCGGGTCTTCGGGACTCCGGCGGTGGGTTGGGAAGCGTGGAAAGTGAACTGGTGGCAATCCGGCTCGGGCTCGAACAACGTCGCCTCCGTCACGGACGGGCTCTCCAACACGCTCTTCGTCGTCGAAAAGAACGCCGTGACCGGCACCGGCACCATGGTGTACAGCAGTTGGGGCATCAGCGGATCGACGGGCTCGCAACAAGGCGGCATCAACATGTGGGCGACGACCGACACGCCCGAAACCGGAGTGCCGTTCTTCGGGTGCACCTGCAACGACCCCGGCCAAACTTGGGATGACCAAAACGGACAGTGGTGGTTGCGCAGCTGCCGATTCGGATCCAATGCGTTCGAGACGTTCCAACCGCCGAAGCCGCGCGTCGTTCCATCGCAGCAGAACTTTTACAACATCTACCCGATGAGTTCGGGCGGCGTGCAATGCCTGATGGGCGACGGTAGCGTCCGCAATTTGACCACCAGCGTGTCGATCTTGTCGTGGAGCGCGGCCGTGACCCCCAACGGCGGCGAGAGCATCGGCCTCGATTGAGAATCCCCGGTTCCCCATCGGGCGAATGCGGTCCTCGCCGCGTTCGCCCTTTCCTTTTCTTCCCACTCTCCCCTCGAAAGCCATCATGCGACTCCCCACCCGATATCTGAGTCTCTTTGCGGCGATCGCCGCGCTGTCCAGCCTGCCCGCGTGCGGCGGGGGCTACGTCCGCGAAACCGAACTCCCCGAGAGCGGGGCCACCCTCGAAGGGACCGTGAAGTACGGAAAAGACGATCTCCAGTTCGCCATGATCATCGTGCAAACGCCCAACGGCTCGGCGACGGGGAATATCAAGGACGGGAAGTACAAAATCGAAAATGCGCCGGTGGGCGAAGTCCTGATCGGCGTCAACGCCGACGCGGGGCGGGGCGACTACCAAACCGCGGTGATGGGCGGGACCTACAAAGGCCCCGATGGAAAAGGCGTGGGCAAAGCCGGGATCCGCTTCATCGAAGTGCCGGTCAAGTTCGCGGACCCGACGACCTCGGGGATCAAAACCACCATCAAGAAAGGCTCGAACACTTTCAACATCGAAGTCCCGAAGTGACTCAAGCCAGTTTGTCCCGGTAGAGTACACGCGGTTCGTCGTAATCGATGACGGTGGTTTCCGCGAGCGCCGCCCGTTCCCATTCGACGACGAACGGATGCGCGAGTAGCGCCCGCAAATACTCCCCGGCCGGACCTTCGGGTTTCACCCCGTAGGTTTGGAATCGGAAGGCGACCGGGGCGAAGAACGCGTCGGCGAGCGAGAGGGCCCCGCAGAGGAATTCGCCGCCGGTGCCGAAACGCCGCCGGCCATCGTTCCAAATTTCGACCACGCGGTCGATGTCGGCGGTCAGCGCCGGCGACCACGGTCGGACGTCGACGCGCTCGCGGATACTCATCGTCATCTCGTTCCGCAGCGGGCTGAAACCCGAATGCATCTCGCACGTCACGCAGCGCGCCCAGGCGCGGGCACTCGGCTCAACTGGCCACATCCCCGGCACGCGCTCGGCGAGGTATTCGCCGATCGCGAGCGAATCCCAGACGATGTCGCCATCGTGGTTCAACGCCGGCACCCGCTGGCTCGGTGAGAAGGCCTTCCACTCCGGATTGAGCGAACCGGACAAAGGCACGAGCCGCTCCTCAAACGGAAGGCCCGACAGCTTCACGGCGAGCCAGCCGCGCAGCGACCAGGTGGAGTAGTTTTTGTTGCCGATGTAGAGGATGATCATGATTGGGTCACGGTAGGACTTCGTACTCCAAATTGTCCAACTGATATTTCTTCCCTGGGCCGCTGTGCTGGAGGCCTTCCCGGTTCCTTCTCGCAATATCTTCTGGCGTGACAACCGTCATTTGCAAAGTTCCGTGCACCTTGACCCGTTTGCCGCGGTACTGATCCAGCTTCCATACCTCGATTCCATAGATCTGCGGAATGTAAGTATCCGAGGAGACGACTCCGATCAGCTCGATCTGTTTTCCGACGTGCTGAGGAAGATCATCGGCCGACGCGACGACGGGTATCGCCAATTCCATAGTCGGGGCTGTGAGCTGCATTTCCGGCGACAGACAGTCGCATAGGATGAGATTGGACAGGCAAATAATGAGTAAACGCATGGCCAATTCCTTTGGCTGACAGTTTCGTAGGTCATGCTCCGCATGACGCCATTCCGCTCTGGATACCAAAGCCGTCACGCCGAGCGTGACCTACGAAACTGCAATCGATTCACCGCACCTGACTCATCCGATCCGTATCGGCGTTGAGCGCGCCGATGACCCAGCGGTTGACGTCGTTGAGCATGTCTTGGTGGAGGCGGTGGGTGGTGGCGTAGGTCCGCAGGCGGACGTCGGCCCCGGCGGCGTAGAGTTGCTTGTAGTCTTGGCGGGCCACCGAGCAGGGGACAACCGCGTTGGCGATACCGTGGCCGATGAGGAATCGCATCGGTTTGAGGGCGGCGAAATCGAAGGGCGACTCGCCGGATGGGGCTTTCGGGATGCCGCCGTTGAGCGAGACGACTCCGGCGACGCGATCGCCCATGGCGAAGGCGGCCCGATACGCGGCCGCGGCCCCTTCGCAGACGCCGACGAGGAAGATGCGCTCGGTGTGGATGTTGCACACGCGGCGGACCGATTCCACGGCTTTGATGAGGTACTCGTTGACGGTATCGACGTGGCGGTCGTCGTTGCCCCAGCCGCAGGCGAGATGCCCGTCTTCGCGGACGCCCATGAGTTCCGGCCCGCGGAGGCTCAGGGCCACGAAGTTGCGCCGGCTCATCCGGGGGACGAGGTCGAGCACTTGGTCTTCGTTCCCGCCGTGGGCGTGGAACATCACCAAGAGCGGATAGGCGTAGCGCGGTTCGTAGCACTCGGGCAAGAACGTGCGGAACATCGGGGCCGACTCGAGGGCGAGTGGCGGCACGGCGGCGTCGAATCCTTCCGCCGGGCGGTCGAGCCGCCATTTCGATCCGGTCGAAGCCATGGTCGTCCTGTCGGGCTGGTTGTTGGATTCCCGCGAAGTCGCAACGGTGAGGGCCGGGGCGATTCCGGGACGCGGCACAGGGGCACGGGGCGAACGCTCAAACTCTATGTCGCCCTTGCGATCCGGTCAACGCGGGCCCGCCTTCCACTCCAGTAAAAAAGACGCTTTTCTCGAGGTTTCCGCCGGGTTGAGGCGCCTGTACCGGCTGTATCGGACTGGCGAAGCTGGGCGAGGTAGAGCCGGCTTGCCGGATGCACCGATTTTGTGGTCACCGGC
>JAYSYN010000033.1:0-22195 GCA_043727575.1 Fimbriiglobus sp. | reverse complement strand
TCGGGGCGATGACCGGCGGCAACCTCGACGTGACGAATTCGAACATGGCCGCGCCGCTGCTCGCCAAGAGTTTCGGCACTTGGCCCTTCGCGCTGATCTCGGCCGTCGCATTCACCACCGTACTCGGCACCGTCAGCGGGCTGATCGTCGCCGCGAGCGGGGCCATCGTCCACGACCTCCTCGGCGGCACGCTGAAGATGACCCTCACCGACTCGGCGAAGGTCCGCATCGGCAAGCTCGCCTCCGTCGGCGTCGGGTTTGTCGCCGTCGCGCTCGGGATCGTCTTCGAGAAGATGAACGTGAACTTCCTAGTCGGCTGGGCGTTCAGCGTCGCGGCGTCGGCAAACCTGCCGGCACTCGTGATGCTGCTCTTCTGGAAGCGCACGACGGCGGCCGGAATCATCGCGAGCATCGCGGTGGGCATGCTCACATCGCTCGGGTGGATTCTGCTCAGCGGCGACACGTTCAAGGATGTGTACGGAATGGCCCCGGTGCGGTCCCCAGTGCCGTTCAGTCAACCGGGGATCGTGACGATCCCGCTCAGCTTCGCGGTGCTGGTGGCGGTGTCGCTGCTCGGGAAGCGGAGGGCGAGATGAGCACCGAAGCACTCCTGCTCGTTTTCTGGTTTTTTATCTGCATCGGTCACGCGTGCTTTTGGACGGCGATTCTCAACGCGTTCTACGCGGAGCCGCTGCCCAAACGGGTATTGAAGGCTTGGCGGCTCTTCACCGAATTCGTCATCGCGGCCGTACCCCCTTTGATCCTTTTCGATCTGCTCGTCTACCGATCGATGTCAATGCCGTTGCCGCTCGTCATCTATTTCGAAGTCTGTGCGGTTTGGGGCGCGGTCGTCTTCCCGGCCATCACAATAGCCCGTCTCTTTCGGCGGCGTCCTATTTGCGTGATCGACGAACGGACCGAAATCCTCGACCTCGGGAAGACACTCGGCGAGTCCGTCCGCGGCGATGGCAAATGGCGTTGGATCACCCGGCTGCCCGGCAACTGCGTTTTCAAAGTCGATGTCACCGAGTTGTCGCTGAACTTGCCGCGGCTCCCAACGAACCTCGACGGGCTGTCGATTCTACTCTTGTCCGACCTGCACTTTTGCGGCACGCCGTCGAAGGCTTGGTTCGATTCGATCATCGACCGCCTGCTTCAATTTCCGAAGCCCGACATCGTCGTCCTCGCCGGCGACTACGTCGATACCGACACCCATCACGAATGGATCGCGCCGATCCTCGGACGCTTGCAGTGGAACGACATCGGCGTCGCCATTCTGGGAAATCACGATGCCCACCACGATCCGGAGCACACGCAGCGAGAATTGGACAAGTGCGGCTATGTCGTGCTCGGCGACCGTTCGCGCGAAGTCACCATCCGCGGGGAACGCTGCGTGTTCACCGGAAACGAGGCCCCGTGGTTCCCGGCCCCGATGGCCGTCCCCGACGGCGGATTCCGAATTTGCGTCAGCCATTCCCCCGACCAATTCCGTTGGGCCCAGCGGCGCGCCTTCGACTTGATCCTCTGCGGCCACGTCCACGGCGGGCAAATCCGTTTGCCGATCATCGGTTCGATCTTCGTCCCGAGCATCTACGGCCGTCGGTACGACATGGGCGTGTTCGAGAACAACGGCACGGTGATGGTCGTCGGGCGCGGGCTCAGCGGCAAGGAGCCGCTGCGTTTCCGTTGCAACCCGCAGGTGATCCGGATGGTGCTGCGGTGCGCCTGACCGGTCGACGCCAATCTATTTCAGCGACTTCAAAAACGCCTCGAAGTCTTTCTTGTGCTTCTCGACGATCACCCCCGGGCCGCTGAGGCGGACGTGCGTCGTTTCGTCGGGGGTTTCGATCACGACCCAGATCGCGCGGTAATCGGCGAGTAGCATCTCTTTCGAGTTGGGGTCTTGCGGGCGCTCTTTGTACTTCCACGTGCCGCTCACCTCGAGCGTGGCGACCTTGGCTTTGCCGACTTCCATCTTGCCGACTTTGGAGGCTTCGCCGATGGTCATGCCATCCGGCGGCACGAATGTCGCCTTCCAGCGCTCGAAATTCTTGGCGTTATCCGGCGACGACTCGGGGAAGATCGCGACTTCGGCGTCGGCGTAGTCCTTATCGCCGGAGGCGAGTTTGAACTGGAACGACCGCAGACGATTGGACGGCTTTTCGGATTTCCAAGTCGCGGGCGCCACAGCGGCGAGGCCGCCCAGTTTCACGGGAGTACCTTTGTCATCGGCGACGGCGGACGATGCGATCAGCAGCGAGCAAGCAATAGTGCGGGCGAACATAGTGGGTTCTCGCGTCGGGTCATACCGTATCGTTCAAGAGTAGCGTGCGGAACCGCCGCTGTCACCTTGAAGGCGAGTCGAATTCTATCGCACTGTTTCGCTCGATCGGATCGGACGCTAGCTGATCACTGACCGCTGATAGCTGAACACCGATTCGATTCGCGACTCCTGAACTCGACTGCTGCCAGCGTTCGGCCGTCAGCCAGCTCGGCCTATGCGGTTCGCGTCGAAAATCGATAGAATTCGTCGGTGGCACTCGTTCATGAGGCTCCATGAAATCTTCGGTGAAAGCGGTCCTGCACGGCGCGGCGACTATCTGCATCTTGCCGGCTTTGCTGCTGTACTGGCTCAGCGCCGCGCTCGTCGGCAAGGATCGCGCCCTCGAAGGTTCGTCGCAATCGTTCGCGCTGCTGCCGGGAATGCCCGGAGTCTTCCTCCGCCGGGCATTCCTCGCCCGGGTCCTCGCCGGTTGTCATCCGTCGGCCGAAATCGGTTTCGGCACAATCTTCTCTCAAACCGGTGCTATCCTCGACGAGAATGTCTACGTCGGTCCGCGCTGCCATTTGGGTTGGGTCCATTTGGAACGGGACGTCCTCCTCGGGGCCGGGGTGCACATCCCCAGCGGCGGGCAGACGCACGCTTTCGACGACCCGACCGTGCCGATCCGCGAGCAGGGCGGCGAACGCAAACTCGTGACCATCGGGGCCGGGGCCTGGATCGGCAGCGCCGCGATTATCCTCGCCGACGTGGGCAAGGGCACCGTCGTCGGCGCCGGCTCGGTGGTCACGAAGCCTTTGCCCGATAACGTAGTCGCGGCGGGCGTCCCCGCGCGCGTGATCCGACCGCGATTTCCCGAGCCCGCCCCGGAGCCGTCGTTGCAATGAATCCTTTGGTGAACCAAGACCACACGCACGCCGATAAATTGTCGGTGCTCATCCCCGTTTACAACGAAGAGAAAACGGCGTCGGAGATCATCACGCGCGTCCTCGCCCTCGGGGCGGTGGTCAAGGAAATCATCATCGTCGACGACGGCTCGACCGACCGCACCGCGGAGATCCTCCGCGCCCGCGTCGCGAACGAACCGAAATGCCAATTTTACCAAATGCCCAAGAACGGTGGCAAAACCTCCGCGATTCGCAAGGCCCTGGAGTTGGCCACTGGCGAAATCATCATCATTCAAGACGCGGACCTCGAATACGACCCCGCCGAGATCCCGGATGTGATCGCCCCGATTCTCAACGGCTTCGCCGACGTCGCCTTTGGCAGCCGGTTCCTCGTCCGTAAGGCGGCGAGGGTGCTCTACTTCCGCCACTACCTCGCCAACATGCTCCTCACGTTCCTCTCGAACCTGCTGACCAACCGCAACATGACCGACATCGAAACCTGCTACAAATCGTTCCGGGCCGAGGTCATCAAGCCGTTGACGCTGACGAGCAAAGGCTTCGGGATGGAAGTCGAAATCACGGCGCTGATTTGCAAAACCAAGGCCCGTACTTACGAAGTGCCGATTTCTTACTACGGCCGCTCCTACGAGGAAGGCAAGAAGATCGACTTCATGGACGGCGTCGCGGCGCTCTGGTACATCGGCTACTACAACGTGGTGAAGCCGTGGTTCGGCTCTGCGAAGCGCTACGTCCGCGAAGTGAACGCGGCCCTCGAGAAACGCGCGGCGGTGGAGTCAGTGCAGATGCAACTGGGGACTGGAATCGCCATAGGCGAGCCGTCCGTGTCAACGGTCGGGTGAGAGAGCTATGCTAGTTTTCCGCGAAGCTGATCCAAGCGAACTCCGCCTTCAAGGTGCCCGTACGCAAGCCGACGCCTTCAAGCTCCAAATGCAAATCGCGAGGTTCGGAGCCACGAAAGTCGGCATGCCTCCGATTACCGTGTATGAGGCCTCGGACGGAGTCTTGGTCATCTACAATGGTGTGACGCGGGCCACGAGAATCGCCAAGCTCTCACCGGGTACTCTGGTTCCGGTCGAAGTGATCGGACGGCTTAGGCGAGCATACTTATCGGCTCCCTCTATCGGAGACACATTGCCATGAACTCACATGCTCGAAACGAAGCTTTGGAAGTATTGGCAGAAGTTATCGAGCTATCGCCCGATGTTCGACTCGGCCAGCTGTTCGCCCACCTCGGTTTCCTCGGCGACGATCGAACCGGTCGAACGCTTTGGGACATCGATGACGATGAACTGTTGAGCGTGCTACTCCATCACCGTGGGGAATTAGTCGCTCGATCAACAGTGTCGGCAGATCGTTTGGAATCTGTCTGCTAGACGCCTCACCCCTCCGGCGGCCAGCCTTCCGGGAAGCTCCCGTATACGGCTTCGTAAGCCCGCACGGTGGCCGGGGGCGGTCGATCGCGGGCGGCTTCGACGGCTTCTTGGTGGCCTTCGTCGAGCTTCGAACGCAATTCCGCGAGTTCCTCGTCTTTCTTCGATTCCTCCCGATCTTCCTCGAACGCTGCGGACGGATCGTAGCTCTCCCATTCCGGCTCGTCGCCTTTTTTTTGTTCGTCCAATTGCTTCTTGAGCGGCCGGAGATCGACGGCGTAGAGGCGGGGGAAGTGGTACTTCCAATCCATGCCCAAGGCGTACATCCGGCGGAAGATCATCCCGTAAACCGGCGTGAGGTCGGCCCGGCCGGAGGCCATGCTGGTGCCCATGTAGAAGTCGAGGTAGGTATACCCGCCATCGCCCACCATCTCTTTGATCATCTCGGCCATGAAGGCGGCGGTCCGTTCGTCTTGCGGGGCGTCGCCGCGCATCATCTTCATCAGGAACTCGGGCGGTTCCGGACGCGTCGCGGGTTTCGGCCCGTCTTGCTTGTTCACGACCTCCGCGAGGAACCCGCCGCCGGCGCGCATCGAACCGAGGTCGAGTTGCCGGCCGTCGTCCGCCACAGCGGTGTGGTTATCGCAGAAGACATCCCAGAGGCAACGCCCGACCAGTTCTTGGAGTTCCCGATCCGGCTCGTAGGGCGAATCGACGTGCTCGGCCGCGATTTCCTCGAGCGTCGGTTCCGGCGGGGGCGGCGGAGCATCGGGCCGTCGACCCAGGAGGCCGATGTTGCGTTGCAACCGGACCGTTTCTTCGAATTCTTGTTCGGCCGTGGGATGGTAGACGGCGGCGAGCGGTGAGGCGGCCCAGCCGTCCGGGGCAAGTTCCCGCATCACGTCGGCCCCGCACCAACCCAGTGGAAACAGCCGTACAAACTCGGCGTGCAGTTCGGTTTCGTCGAGCGTCGAGGCGTCATCGGCATCGGACATGGCCTGTCTCCGAGAGGTGGAATCTCGGATATTGTGGCCGAGGAGCGGGCGGAGTTCAATCGCGGCCGGTCCGACACGTGAAAACGTGTCTCCACACAGAACTCACTTCTTCGTCGGCACCAATTTCGGCGGTGGGAGCGGGTCGGTTTGTCTCGGGAACGGGAGCGTCCGTTTGTCTTCCTCGGGCGGGCGCGGCTTCGGCGGGAGTCCCGGCTTCGCGCTCGTGCTGGCGAAGGGGATCATCGGTTCGATTTTGACGTCGTCGAAGAAGGCCAACCCCAGGCCGGTCAGGGCGAAGGTGATGCTGATCTTGCCCGATTCCGGCACTTGTCGGTAGAGGCGGAACTGTTGCCAGCGCGCGTCGACTGACGGCCGCACGCTGAGCGGTTCGCCGCCGGCGGAGTCGTAGATGACCACACCGTCGGCGGACGCGCTCAGTTCCACGACTTTTGTCCAGAAACCGATACGGACCCACGTCCCGGCCGGGAACTCCGCCGCGGGACTGTCGACCGCCACGAACGATCGCTCCAGCGCTTGGGGGATTTTCCCCTCGCCCAGTTTTTTCACATCGGGCGACATCGCCAATCGCAGCACGTGTCGGCCGAGGTTCGGTTTCGGTTGCCGGTTGATCGCGTCGGCCATCGTCGGCACCGGTCGGCCCGGTTGATCGAATCGCCCCTTCGCGTAGGCGGGTTGTTTCGGAATCGCGTCTTCGACGAACTCGGCGTCGCTGTTGACGATCGATGCGAATCCGAGGACGGGATCGAGGAATGTCCGGCGCGTCGTCCAACCGGGGAGCGACGAGATCGCGGCCCCTTCCGGCGCCACTTTCTCGTTCAGCTCGAAGCCGGGGTGGGCGAGGCCGTTGCCGCCGGAACGGCACTGCTTCGGATCAATGTAGCGGGCTAGTTCCCAATGCTTTGGCAGCGTGTAAAAACTGACGGCGAATGGGCTGGCCGTCGGCGTGTCGAGTGGCTCGGCGGCGTTCGACCAATGGGCGCGCTGGAGAACCCGCAGCGGGCGAAGTGCCCGCCGAGCTTCCCGGTAGGCCATGTCCGGTTGGGCGTTGTCGGTGTACATGCTCGCGCGGTCGATCGCGCATTTCGATTCCTTCAGCAAGTCGGCCGCTTCGCGGACGTCTGGTCCACCCGCGGCGACGATGTTCTTATGCGTGATCAGCGTCTTGTTGAATTGCGCCACGGCCTGCTCACGGGCCCAATTCGCAGCGGTGCGGGCGAGCTTGTGGCGGGTGTTGTCTTGCCAGCGGACGACCTTGCCCGTCGGCCCGAGGTCGGAGGTGAAGACGATCGCGGCGGTCGTGTCGAACTCGCGGATGACGATCTCCGTCCCGCCCGGGACTCGCTTGACATCCTTGATTTCGTCGACGCCCGCCGGAGTAATCTGCCAGGGCGTCGCCCCGTCCGGCACCGCCTCGATTTTGATCGTCAGCGCCGGCATCGTCGCTTGCTCCGGGCAGAATTGCGTGTCCTTGCCGAGCCAAATCGGGAGCACGATGATTTCTTTCGGCCCGCGGATGATGGCGACTTTCACACTCGGGTGCCCCGTCGGGGCCCAGCGCACGGGCTCGTGGGCCGCGAGCAAGACCGGCTCGAGCAATTCCATTTCGGCGTTGAGCATCGCGATTTCGAGCAGGCGATCCCGCCCGTGGTGGCTGTCGGCGAGGAACTGATCGCTCCAATAGCCGATGCCCCGGTAGCCCGCCGCGAGGGCGAGGTACGTCAGCACGCGGATTTGTTCCGGGTGCGGGCCGATGGGGTCGTCGAATTTCTCGGTGTTGGCGTCGCCCGTTTGCAGCTTGATGAGCCACTCGGGCAGGTGGGTTTGGATCCACGTCCACATCAATTTGCCGGGTGAGGTCAAAGCTTTGCGTTGGGCCAGCCAGTCGGCGTAGCGGTCCATGCTCAGGCTGGTGAACAGGGGCCAGCGGTGGGCCCCGATGGCGTCGACGTAACTGGAGTAGGCGTTGTGCCCGTCCCAAAGGTCGACGGCGCGGGGCTTGCGCGGGTCGTAAGTCTTGACGACATCCGCGACGCGGGCCACGCGGCGGAGTTGCTCCGTCGTCCGGCCGGAGCCGAGGTCCCACATCAGCACGGCGTCGCTGCTGAGGAATCGCTTGAGGTGTTTGCCGACGAGTTCGGCGTCCTTTTCGAGGAGCGCCGGATCGCCCTGATTCGGCCGGGCCGGGTCCCAGTCGACCGCGGGCAACGGCAGAGACGGCACGATGAAAAACTTGGCTCGGATCGCCTCTTCGTAGGTTTCGTCGGTCACTTCACCGGGGAACCAGATGGTGTTGAAGCGGGCCACGTCGAGCGCCCAGAGCGGCGTGTTCGTGTGCCGCACGGCCCGCATGAAAAACGGCTTCGGCCCTTCTCCGTCCTGCTGATCGACGAGTAAATCGCCGTTGGAGAACTCGACGAGCGGCGGTTTCCGCTTCGGGTTGCTCACGGTTTTGCCCGGTTTGCCGGGGGCGTCTTTCTCGTCGGCGCGCTTCAACACCGGGCTGATTTCGAGGTCGTCGATCCACGTCTCCGTGACGCCCGGCCCCGCGTAAACGTTCAGCACCAGCGAGTCGATGTAGGCCCCGGTCGTATCGACGGGGCCTTTCAGCTTGGCCACGAGCACCGGTTTGTGCTTGGCGAGGGCGTCTTGCACGTCCCCCATGCTCAACTGCTGCCAGGTGCGGGATTTGGTGTACGTGTCGCCGACGATCAGCGTGGTCAGCGGCAGGTCCGGATTCTTCGGGTCTTTCTCCTTCGGCAGCACGATGCGGGCCTTGAGCTGGATCCCCGTGCGGAAGCTTTTGATCCAAACCCGGGCGACGGTGTCCGGGCCTACCGGCGCGACCGGCGTGGCGTAGTAATAATGGACGAATTCGACATCGGTGGCCCCGGGCTTCGGGTTCGCCTCGATTTTGATGTATTCCGAAGTCGTGGCGTTGCGGGCCGCGGTGTCGGTGATCTTCTGGGCTTTTTCGTCGAAGTGGATGTTGGAATCGCCGCGGACCCAAAACGGATCTTTCCCGGCGAAGCCGTTGCGGTGGACGAGCACCTGCTGTTGGGCCACCGCCGGCCCGATGGCGGCGAGGATTGCCAGGAGTACGGCCAACCCGGCCACCGCCGCGAAGCGAACTCGCATGCCATCGTCCCCGCTGCGTCCGTGCAGAACAAGCCGGTAGATAGCCGCGAGGGGGATCGGACGAAAGGGCAGTTGGAACGGGTGTAGCAACGATTCTTGGAGTCATCATTCCAGCGTCAACCCACCCACCCTACCGTGGAATGACGTCCGACTTTCGGAACGACCTATGCGCCGCAAGGACTTACGTCCGATTTCAGGTGTCATTCCACGGCTCAGATTCCCAAGTCGTTCACCGAATTTCCAAGAATTGTTGCTGCACCCACCGGAACCCTTCCATCGTGTCCAGCTAGAAGGCGCCCACCCCTCGGTGGACACGATTCAAAACGCTGGACACGATGCTTTGTGCATGTGCCGAAAGCATTTGCATCGAGGAAGGTGGAAGGAACCGACGGGAGACAAACGAGGTGCCGAATTGTATCATCGGAAATTGTCAGCGTGCACCGACAAAAGAGCATCCGCGGGGCTCTCTCCCCGCAAACGCTTCTTCCTATGGCCGCAATTCCACCGCGATCAGTTCGTGCGCGTATCGACGCGTTCGGGCTTGCCCAACAGCGCTTTCTTGATCGCGCGGATGCGGCTCATCTTCTTGCGGCTGCGGATTTCGCAGGGCTTTTCGTAATACTCGTGGGCGCGGAGTTCCTTCTTCATCCCGCTGCGTTCGATCAACTTCTTGAACCGTCGCAGGGCCGCGGCGATCGGCTCCCGGTCGTGCATCCGCATCCGCAAACCCATACCGTCTCCTAATAGCAATGGGGACCGCCCGCGGGCGGTACCGTTTGAGAGTCCGTCATGATACTAACTTTCCGCGGGCTGTGAATCGGAAATCGCCGCGACGGTCCCCATTTCCGCATCCGAAAGAGGCCCGATCGGGAGAATCTTGGCCACCGGGGGCCGGAAGGGGCGGGGCGGTTTCGGCGGTGCAGGCGGGGTCAGCGTCCGGGCCAACCGCTCGGCTTCGCCTTCGTTGTCGATGTTTTCGCGGATCAGCGTGAGCTTGCCCGGGCGGGACGAATCGAGCGCGCCCCATTCACCCTGCGAACAGATCGCATTGATGCTCGGCATCTTCCCCACGGCCTTGATCGTGTAGACGACCCACGACGTCGGTTCCTCGGCTCGCATCGCGCGCCCTCCTGGATGTGTGCAACCGGGTATCGTACCACAACCGGTCGCCGGCGCATCGGGAATAACCCGGAAGATTTCGCGGAGCCAGCGAAACGTAGGGCCAATTCGTTGTGGCAGCATTGGAACTACTCGAACGTCCTCAGTCAGACGATTCCGTTTACGGTTTGCCAAGATTTTGCTTTTCGCGTTTCCGTGTGAAACATCGGTTGAAGATCATCGGAGTCTTCGCTCACAGGGAGCGTCCAACAATAGCCAAGGCCCAACAGTGACGATTCCAGCGGAGGGTGTGGCATATCCCGTTGGAATCATTTTTGAGTTTTTCGACGCCGTCGAAGTCCTACGCCGATCCCCTACAATTTTCGCATGCCCCCCGCCGACCCCGACCGCGAATTCGGCGTGCCGTTCCCCGGCGCGACCGTCGATCCTTCTTTGTGGACTCAAACCGCGCTGAAGGCGATGCCGGCCGAAGGTCGGCTCGATTGGCCGGCCCTGTTCGGGCGCTCGGCTCCGGTTGTGCTCGATGTCGGCTGCGGCAACGGCCGGGCGCTCATCGCCAGCGCCCTCGCCCGACCGACCCACGATCATTTGGGTATCGACATTCTCCCCGTGGTCATTCGTTACGCCCGCAAACGCGGCAACCAGCGCGGCCTGCCGAACTTGAAGTTCGCCGTGCTCGGCGGCTCGGAACTCCTCGAGCAATTCGTGCCACCGGGCAGCGTCTCCGAAATCCTTTGCTACCATCCGCAGCCGTACTACGATCCGGCCTTGGTTCACAAACGGCTCATCACGCCGGGGTTCTTGGCCAATGCGCACCGGTCGCTGGTGCCGGGCGGATTGTTCGTCATTCAAACCGACAACCCCGGCTATTGGAAGTACATCCGGGCCATCGCGCCGGTCTTTTTCGACTTCAATGAGCACCCCGGCCGCTGGCCCGACAGCCCGAAGGGGCGAACGCGCCGGGAGATCATCGCGATGAAAAACAAGCTGCCGGTCTTCCGCGGCACCGGCACGGCGAAATTGGATCTGAGCGAAACGGACGCCCTCGCGCTGGCCGAAGCCCTCCCCGCGCCGACCTTCGACGCCGACCGCCGCCTGCGCGATTTGGACCGCATCGGGTGAGCTTCGCAATCGCACCCCTTGCCGGGCTTCTCCGCGACGCGGACAATGCAACGATCCCCTCCCCCACGGCTTTCGGAGTGCCCCGTGAAAATCGGCATGAACCTGCTTTTGTGGACCGGCTTCGTCACCGAGGCCGAGTTTCCCGTCATCGCCAAAATCAAAGCCGCGGGTTTCGACGGGGTCGAGTTGCCGCTCTTCGACGGTACCGCCGAACATTACAAAACGATCCGCGCCGAACTGGATCGACAGGGCTTGGCTTGTTCCACCGTCACCGTGATGAATCCGGATACGAACCCGATCAGCCCCGATGCGAGCATCCGCAATGCGGCCGTCGAGCGGTTGAAGTGGGCCATCGAGATGAACCACATCCTCGGCAGCGTGGCGCTGTGCGGGCCGTACCATTCGCCGTTGGGCGTGTTCAGCGGGTCCGGGCCAACCGCCGTTGAGAAGGGGCACGCCGTCGAGGTGTTGCAGAAGGCGGCGGAGTTCGCGGCGCAGGCGAAGTTGACGCTCGCCATCGAGTATCTCAACCGCTTCGAGTGCTACTTCCTGACGACCGCGGCCGACGCGCGGGCGCTGGTGAAGGCGGTCGATCACCCGAGCTTCCGCTGCATGTACGACACCTTCCACGCCCACATCGAAGAGAAGTCCCAAGCCGCCGGGGTCGCCGCCTGCCGCGACGTCTTCGCCCACGTTCACATTTCCGAGAACGACCGCGGCACCCCCGGCACCGGCCAAGTCCGTTGGGACGAAGCCTTCCGGGCCATCCGCGAAACCGGCTACGACGGCTGGTGCGTCATCGAAGCCTTCGGCCGGGCACTCCCGGACTTGGCCGCCGCGACGCGCGTTTGGCGCGACCTATTCCCGAGCCCGGAGGAGGTCTACACGAAGGGGATCGCCTTCATCCGCGAGAAATGGGCCGCGGCGAAGTGAGGCATCACAGTGAGGTGTTCGCGGGTCTTTGCAGCACCATGCCCCAGTGCCAAGAGCAGCAGCAAAGGTCTTCGCCCCGGACGAACTCGAATCCCGCTTCTTCGGCCCAGCGACGGCACTGGTCGAGCGGCGGACGGATCGCGAGCGCCGGACCGCGCGGCGTGGCCCTGTCGTGCTTCCAGTGGATGGCCCCGAGTCGGCCACCGGGGATCAAAGCGCGGTAGGCTTCCCGGAGCAACGCCACCGGGTCTTCGACGTGCAAGATGTTAAACAGCATCGCATAGCCGATGCTTGCGTCGGGACGACCGCAACCGTCGGCGATGAAGTCCCGTTCTTCGGCCGCGACGTTGCGAACACCCGCGGCCAAGGCGCGTTCTCCGGTGGCGACGACCATGGCGGGATCGATGTCGAGGGCGTGAACGATTCCGCCCACGAGCCCGGCGGCGGGGATGGTGAACAACCCGTAGCCGCAGCCGAATTCGACGACGTCGATCGGTCCGGTGCAATCGAGTTTCCCGACGATGCATCCCGGGTTGAAGAATGTCTCCCAGTAGGCCTCATCCGGCATGCCGCTCTCGCGGATTTTCGCCATCGGCTCAAGTCTCCGCCCGGCAGACCAACCCGCCCGTCAGTGTTTTGTGCACCGGACACCGAGACGCCGCCGATTTGAGTGCATTGCGTTGATCGTCGCTGAGGGTACCCGTGAATGCCAGTGAATACATCAACAGGACATCGGGCGGACTCCCGCGATCCAATCGGACTTCGACCGCGACCGACTCCAACGGAATCGCGTGTTTCTCCGCGTACATTTCGCACGTGATGGCCAGGCAGGTCGCCAGCGCCGCCTCCACCAATTCGTGGGGGCCGAAGCCGTTCCCGCGCCCCCCTTTCGCCTCGGGCACATCGGCGTTGGCCGCCACCGTGCCGTTGGTGAATGTCACGCGGTGGGGGACGCCCGAAGTTTCGGAACGGATCACGGGATTCTCCGGTGGAACGAGGCTACGGTAACAAGTGCGGCTTGAGCATGAGCGGGCCGCGGTCCTTCAGCAGCGTGTCCCAGATTTCTTTGTCGGACTTCCCCTTGCTGATCAACTCGCGGATTTCGTCCCGCGTGAAGTTCGGCATGCCGCAGCCGTTCGGGTTGCAACTGGCGAGCGTGTAGAACATGCCGGTGCAGGTGTCTTTGCCGATGCGGCACGAGCAGTAGATGCTCGCCAAGAACCATTCGACCCGTTCCTCCTTCGTGAGTTCGCGGCCGAGGTCGGGTGGGTAGGCGGATTCATCCACCTCCTCGGCGGGCGTCGAGATTTTCAAACGGATGCGTTGGCCCGCTTTCAGTCCGCTCGCTTGCAGTTCGCCGACGACCAAGCGCAGCTGCGTCCGCTCTCGCCACGGCGTCACAGATTTTACAATGGCTGGAATCGGCGGATCGCCCTGCAATTCCACGGCGTCGCCGGCTTTCAGTGACCGCCCCCAGCGCATCGCTTCGTGATCGAGGAGGAGATCGAGTTCCCCGCTGAAATTGTGGACGAAGGCGAGGGAGCCGGGCAACCCTTCGGCGATCCAGAGTTTGCGAAGCCATCGTTTTTGAGCCGACGGATCGACCGCGGCGATCTCCGGTTTTGCTTTGGCGAGCGGGTCGAACCGGATCTCGGCGGCGCTCGCGGTATCCGCGATCATGGCCACCGAGATCGGGTTCTTGTTGCGGTCGAGTTTCAACCAGACCCAGACACTGTCTCCGGCTTTGAGTTGTTCGAGCCGACCCCACCAGCCCGCGATCTTTACCTCGGCGTCGGGTTCCACATTCCACACTTTGGCCAACTTCTCGCCGTCGAGCAGTAGCGTGACCGTGTGCGCTTTCGCATCGACGGCCCGAACGACGCCGAACGGCTTGGGCAACAATCGGAGGAACTCGGACTTCCCCGCGATCATTTTGACTTTGTCGTTCGCGCTCGGCTTGGGCTTCTCGTCGAGTTGCGTCTGCGGGTTCTCGGTCGACCACGCGAACCATTTGCAAGTCACGCTGTCGACCCATTCGAGCGTCCAACCTTTCAGTTCGCCTTTGATCCCCCGGCCGTCGATGCCCCAAGTGGTGCCGGTTTCGGCGTCCGCGATCGCGCCGTTTTTCTCGGTGAAGGTCAGCGTCCGACTCGGGACGACTTTACCATCCGGCAGCGGTTGCCCGGCGTCGGCGGGCGAGACACCGTTCTTGTCCGGCTTCGGACCTTTCCACTTCCGGGGTTGGCTCGCCACGGGTTTGTAAGCGGCCCCGCCGAAGAGCACGATGTCCGTGTCGCCGAGTCGATCCGTCTTCAATCGCGGAGAGCCCTTGACCGGATAGGCCTTCGTAATCTCGCCGACGCGGACGCCGAGCACCGGTTCGTCCGCGTTCAGCCGCGCGTCGATTTTCGTCGGACGCGTCTTCACCGAGTCGGGATTCGTTTCCGTCGGCAGTTCGACGGGCTTGTATTTGTCGTGCATTTCGTACGCGACGGCGTTCGGGTTGCGCGCCATCGCCTCGCCCCACGTGCTGGCGAGGGTCGGCACCACCGGCAAGCGCGTGCCCTTACGCGGCCCTTCCAACCCGAGGCCGCTGAGGGCCGAAAAGATCGTGCCGTCGGTCGTGTCGCGCATCGTCACGATGCCGGTGTGCCAACCCTGCACGACGAAGTTGTAATCGGCCGCGAAGCCGCGGACGAATCCGGCGTCCGGGTCGTAGACGAAGACGCCGTAGCTGTCCGAGATGACGCGGTACTTGCTCAGGAAAAAGCGGACGGGGATCGCCCCGCCCTCGGAATAACCGCGGATCCAGCAGAGCGCCGGTTCTGTCGGTTTCAGTTCGTCCTTGCGACGTTTCGCCTCGTCGATGCAGTGGGAACAATTCGGGTTCACCAAAGTCGGGAACGGGTTCGGCCTCGAAGCGACCGGCGGTTCGTCGGCCGAGACCGACATGGCGAGTAAGGCGATGGCGAGTAGATGCCGCATGGGAATCTCGGGGGGTGGAGTTGCCGGTATGTTACCCTTTGGCGACCCGTTCGCCCCGTTTGCGTTGGCGGTAGTATTTCAAACCCGGCAGAAAGAACGAGAGCGCGGAGACGACGCCGAACATCAAATGGCCGACCTGCGGCAGAGCCGCCATGCCGATGGCCGTGGTCAAGTACGCCCCGACCCAGATGTAAAATTGACCCGACAGCGTGCCGGCTTTGAAGAAAAAAACCATCGCGGCGACGACCGCGAGGACCGGGGAGAGCGTCAAGCTCGGCAGGCCTTGCACGACTTCGATCAAGAACAGCCCGATGCTGGCGACGGTCCCCCCGGCCCAGGCGTGCGCGATCTGGCGTTCGACGAAGAGCACCGGCCCGCCCCGGCGCCGCAACCGCCAGAAGATCGTGCCCCACGTCAGTAGCCCCGCGCCCCAAAACGCGAGGTAGTACAAGTGCGACGTAATGTGCGACCACGCCATGATTTGCGTCACCACGCACAAGACGAAGATCGCCGCGCTGTGCCACATCCAGAGCAGACCCCAGTTTTCGAGCACCGCCGCGTGGTGCGTTTCGCGCAACAACCGCGACACGAACGACCCGAGGCTGCCGTGGGCGACGCTGAGACGGTCGCCGACGAGGTACGCTTCCAAGTCTTTCGCCAAGCCGCCGGCGCTGGAGTAGCGCAACTCCGGCGGCTTTTGCAAGCACTTCAAACAGATCAATTCGAGATCGCGATCGACCGACGGGTTCAGATCCCGGGGCGGAATGGGATCCTGTTCCAGCACGAGCAAGAGCGTGTCGAGCGGATGCGACGTTTGAAACGGCGGCCGGCCCGTCACCAATTCGTAAAGGATCGCCCCGAGCGAGTAGACATCCGCCGCCGGGGTCAAATCCTTGCGGCTGCCAGCTTGCTCCGGCGACATGTAACTCGGCGTGCCGACGACCGCGCCGGTCCGCGTCAACGATTCGGTCGAATCGAACTGCTTCGCCAAGCCGAAGTCGGTCACTTTCGGGGTGAGTCCGGCGTCGGCCGAATCGGTCCCCGATTCCGAACTCATCAAGATGTTGCTCGGCTTCAAATCGCGGTGGAGCACGCCTTCTTCGTGGGCGTGTTGCACGGCCTGTGCGATGATCGCGACGATCCGCGCCGCCTCGCGGTTCGGCAGCGGCCCTTCGGTATCGACCCGCTGCGCGAGCGTCGGCCCCGGGATGTATTCCATGCAGAAGTAAGCTTGGCCCTCGTGCGCGCCGACTTCGTGCACGGTGACGATGTTCGGGTGGTGAAGTCGCGCGGCGGCCGCGGCTTCGGCTTGGAAGCGCGCGCCGTCGTCGGTGCTGGCGAGATGCGCCTCGCGGATCATTTTGAGGGCGACGATCCGATTCAACGATTTCTGCCGGGCCCGGTAGACGACCCCCATGCCGCCGCGGCCGAGTTCGCTCAAAAGTGTGAAGTCGCCGAAGTCGCGCGGGAGTGCCGTCGCCGCGGATTCGACCGTCGGTTGCGTCGGCCGATGGATTGTGACCGGAGGGCGTTGGATCAATTCGGCGAACTGCGCGACGGCCCACAGCTCGCGCAGTTCGCCCGCGAGGCTCGGGTGCCGCCGGGCCATTTCGTCGACATCCGCGCCGCCGCGGCGCCGGAATTGGTCCGAGAGTCCGCCGAGTAGCACCGCGAGTTCTTCGTCGCGCTCCGTGACCATGCTCCACCTTCCGGGGTTGTTGCCGAAGTCCGCTCGGGCTATTTTATCAGAATGATATGCCGAGAAATCGCGGCGGTGGCACGTCGAAGGAGTGAGCATGGCGGCGACGCGATCTTACCGATGGCTGCTGGTGATTCTGGCCGTCGCCGGGTTGCTGGCCGATCAAGGGACGAAGTACGGGGTCTTCCGCTGGCTCTACAACGGCCGGCAGCCGACGTCCAACGGCAAATTCGAATCGTGGGTCGAGGCCAAGTCGTGGTATCCGGCGGACGGGAAGTCCGATGTCAAACGCAGCATCAACGGGGGCCGCTACGACCTGCTGCCCGGTTGGTTCGGATTCATCGCCGAATATTCGGGGAAGCCCGATGATCAACCGTGGGACCACCGTCTCGAGATCCTGCAAACGTGGAGTGCCCCGCGGCCCGCATGGCGGGCGGAGCCGGATATGCCGCACGTCAATCGGGGGGCGCTCTTCGGGATGGGCGGCGATTCCGACACCGGCGAGCGGAGTTACGGGAACACCGTCTTCGCCGTTGTCAGTTTCATCGCGGCGCTCGGCATCATCGCGTGGGCGGCGTTGCGAGGCAAGAATGCCGACCGCTGGATGTGCGCCGCGCTCGGCTTGATCCTCGGCGGCACCGTGGGGAATTGCTACGACCGCATCGTCTTCGACGGCGTCCGCGATTTTCTGTACTTCTACAAGATCAACTGGCCCGTGTTCAACGTCGCCGATTGCTGCCTCGTCGGCGGGGCGATCATCCTGTTGGGGCACGCCTTCTTCATGAAGTCGCCGAAGGCGGAAGTCACGGCACCACCCGCCGTCACCGGTTGATCCAACCTTTCACTTCGCCAAGAACTTCCCGACGGTCTCCAAGAACTCCGCGTTCGAATCGGTCTTGGCCAACTGCTTGATCATCGCTTCGTTGCTGTCGCCGCCTTTCATCGAACTGAGCGAGCGCCGCAGCAGCGTGATGCGCTCGAGCATCTCGGCGGGGAGGATGCGCTCTTCTTTTCGGGTGCCCGACGCCCCGAGGTCGATGGCGGGGTAGATCCGCCTTTCCGCGAGCTTGCGATCGAGCACCAGTTCCATGTTGCCGGTGCCTTTGAATTCTTGGAAGATCACGTCGTCCATCCGGCTGCCGGTTTCGATGAGCGCCGTGCCGAGGATCGTCAGCGTGCCGCCTTCCTCGAAGGCCCGGGCGGAACCGAACAATCGCTTCGGCACTTCGAGCGCCCGCGTGTCGACCCCGCCGGACATCGTCCGCCCGCTGCTACTGTGCTTGTTGTAAGCCCGCGCCAATCGCGTCAGGCTGTCGAGCAAGACGAGGACGTCTTTTCCCTGTTCCGTGAGGCGCTTGGCCCGTTCCATCACCAACTCGGCCGTGCGGACGTGGACCACCGTTTCTTGGTCGTTGCTCGATGCGATCACCTCGCCTTTGCAAGTCCGTTTCATCTCGGTCACTTCTTCGGGCCGCTCGTCGACGAGCAGCATGATCAGCACCATCTCCGGGTAGTTCTGCGAGATCGCGTGCGAGATGTGCGAGAGGAGAACCGTCTTCCCCGTCCGCGGCGGCGCGACGATTAAGCCGCGCTGGCCCATGCCGATGGGGGTGAACAGATCGACAACTCGGGTGGTCAGCGGTTCCTTGCCGGTTTCCAGTTTGATCCACCGCGTCGGGTCGACGGCGGTGAGTTCGTCCCAATTCCGTGGTTTGTAATACTTCGGCTCGGCCCCCTCGATGCTGTCGAGGTTGATCAGCCTCGGGGCGGCGTTCCCTTTTTGCGGAGGGCCGAGCGGACCGGCCACCGCGACACCCGGTCGGAGTTTGAAGTGCCGCACGAGATCGCTCGGCACGAACGGATCGAGCGGTTTGACGGCGTAGCTCTTCTTCGGGTCGCGGAGGTAACCGTGCCCTTTGGGATGCATTTCGAGGACGCCGGCACCGGACGCAGCAACTGCCATAGGAAATCAACTGAAGGAATGGGAGCCATCGGGCCGAAGTCGAATCGTTCGCGGATGATCCAGAAGTGGAGTCACTGTAACCGAAGTCGGCGCCGGGGCCAATGGGGTGCGGTGGATTTTGTTGGCCGCGACGCACTCCGCTCCGCAGACTCCGCGTCGCGGCTAAGATCGCACCAACTCCGCCACCAGCATTCGTAAAAACGGCTCCGCATCCGACACGATGCCCACCGTCTGTGTGCTGCCGCGGTCCATCAATTTCGTCACGGTGGCGGGGTTGATGTCGATGCAAGCGACCTTGACCCACGCCGGCAGCAAATTGCCGACGGCGATACTGTGGAGCGTCGTGGCGACCATCAGGCAGAAACCGGTGCCGGGGACATGAGATCGCATCGCGGTTTGGGCGACCAGTGCATCGGTGATGACTTCGGGGAGCGGACCGTCATCGCGGATGCTGCCGCAGAGAACGTACGGGATTTGCCCGCGGACGCATTCGTACAAGATGCCTGACTTCAACAACCCCGTCTCGACCGCCGCGGCGATGCTCCCCGTGCGGCGGATCGTGTTGATCGTCCGCAGGTGGTGCTCGTGTCCTTCTTCCGTCGGCAAGCCGTGGTCGAGCGAGACGCCGAGGCTGGTACCGTAGAAAGCCTGTTCGATGTCGTGCGTCGCCAAGGCGTTCCCCGCGAAAAGCACTTGGATAAAACCCAAGCGGACAAGTTCGGCGACGTGTTCCGAACCGCCGGTGTGGACGACGGCCGGGCCCAGAACGGCGATGATTTTCTCGCCGCTCGCCCGGCAGCGCTTCATCGCCGCGGCGACTTCGCGGACGCTCACGGCTTTGGGCCGCTCGCTCGAAACGGGGCTGGCCATGAACTCGAACAAGTTGCCGCGGCGGGCCTCGGATTCCGGCGGAAAAACCCGCGTGCCGCGCCGGCCGACCACGATGCGATCCCCGGCGACCACGTCCGTCATCGGCACGCAACGCGCCGACGAACCATCGGCATCGACGGCGATCCCGCAGTCCATTTCCTGATCTTCCACTTCGACCCAGTCGCCGTGCGCGCGGACTTGGGTACGGAAGTTCGTGCTGCAATAGAAGCCGTCGGGGTAGGTGCCGGCGATGTCGGCCGCGACCGCCGCGCAGTCTTGGGCGTCGGTCGGGATCGCGCCGTGCGGGTGGATCTCGGCGAGGATCGCCTCGAGTTCCGCGCCGGTCGCGGCTTGCACATCCATCCGGACGCGGCTCGGGTCGTCCTGCTTTTCGCCGAGGACGAACTCGTGGATGTGATAACCCCCGCCGCGCGACAGGATCGCGTCGAGCACCTTCGGCAGCAGCAGGGAATCGACGATATGCCCCTGCATCTCGACCTGCTCGACAAACGGCTTCGGCTCGGTGGGGGAGTTCACTTTTTCAGGCTCCACTCGACTTCTTGAGAATTCGCGTCAGACGCAATGTCCGGGTTGGGAAATTGTATCCGAACCTGCCGTCGCCGACACTCCGCTGCTAATCGGGTAAAATGCGTGTACAACTCGAACGCCGCGGAGGTTGCCCCATGCCATCCCCTATCTTCGGTCGGAATTTCATCGCCGGCGAATGGCTCCCGCACGCGGCCGATTTCGCCAGTTTGAATCCGGCGAACCTCGCCGAAGCCATCGGCCACTTCCCCGCGACCTCGGCCGATGCAGTCGGGCAAGCCGTCGCGGCCGCGCGGCAAGCATTCCCGGCTTGGAGGCGGATGTCGCGCATCCACCGGGCCGAGTGCTTCCACCGCCTCGGTTATTTGATCGGGCGCGACACCGAAGCCTTGGCGACGCTGATGGCCCGCGAGTGCGGCAAGATCTTGAACGAATGCCGGGCGGAAGTCGTCGAAGGATTGCACATGGTGCAGTACGTCTTCGGTACCGGCCGGATGCCCGTCGGCGACGTGATCCCGTCCGAAATCGCCGAGAAGGATGCCTTCGTGCGGCGCAAACCGCGCGGTGTCGTCGGCGTCATCACGCCGTGGAACTTCCCCTTCGCCGTGCCGCTTTGGATGCTCGGGCCGAGTTTGCTCGAAGGGAATACGGCCGTGTTCAAACCGAGCGAGGAGACGCCGGCCATCGGGCAGCGCCTCGTGGAATTATTCGCCGAAGCCGGCTTCCCCGCCGGGACGATCAATCTTGTCCACGGCGCGGGAACCGTCGGTGAAGCGATCGTTCAGAATCCCGATGTGAATGCGATCCTCTTCACGGGAAGTTCCGCCGTCGGCCAACGCATCCAGCAGATTTCGGCCGGGTTTACGGATCGCATCGTCGCCGCCGAGATGGGCGGGAAGAACGCCGTGATCGTCTGCGAAGACGCGGACCTCAAACTGGCGGTCCCGGCGGCGGTGCTGAGCGCGTTCAAAACCACCGGCCAGCGCTGCGTGAGCGCGAGCCGGCTTCTCGTTCACAACTCCCTGTACGACGAATTCATCCGGCAGTTCACCGAAACGACTCGCCGCATCCGCTTCGGCGATCCCTTTGATCCCGCAAGCTTCGCCGGTCCGTTGATCAATCGCAAAGCGGTCGAGAAGACGCTGATGTACAACGGACTCGCCAAGGCCGAGTCGCGCGAAATGATTTGCGAGAGCCACGAGATCGAACCGCAGTCCGGTTGCTTCGCGACACCGTGCGTCTATTCGATGACCGACGATACGAATTCCCGTTGCCTGAAGGAAGAAGTCTTCGGCCCGCACGTCGCCATCGTACCCTTCGACAATGACGAACACGCCGTACAGATTGCCAACTCGACTGACTACGGATTGTCACTGGCGGTCATCACCGAGAGCTACCGGCGGATGCGCTTCTTCCGCGAGGAATGCGACTATGGCCTCGGTTACGTGAATCTGCCGTGCATCGGGGCCGAGGTTCATTTACCCTTCGGCGGCGTCAAAAAGAGCGGCAACGGCCACCCCTCCGCCGCGGGTTTGGTCGAAACGATCACGCACAAGTACGCCTGGACGGTGAACCATGGCACGGGCATCGTCATGGCCCAGGGGATGTCGAGCAGCATCGACATCAACTGAGAATAAGTGATATCATGGAGCACGAAACCAGGAGGACGAAACTGATGACTGCCGAGTTGACCGAACTGAACGCTCTGGTGGCCGAGTTCCCGCCCGACGCACTGAAAAAAGTGATCGACTACGCACGGCTGCTAACGATCCCGCCGAATGTGCCGTACTGGGAACGCCCCGGGTATTCCGATGAGTGGTCCGAGGAAGATCTCATGGACGCAACAATTGCCTCCATGAGAGCTTTCGAGGAACAACACCCCGATGAAGACTGGGGTGAGTTCCGCCCGGAAAACCTTCAGGGGAAAACGTAATGCCGACACCTGGTGATGTCGTTCTCGTGCCATTCCCGGGGGCCACGGGTGTGAAAGAGCGGCCGTCGATTGTCGTGTCGAGCGGCCAGTACCATTCCTGCAGGCCGGACGTGATCCTCGGATTTCACGTCTCAAGTTGCGAAATCGACGACGGCCACAGATTAGGCCGTACCGACTGAAGCTCGGGAAGTCCGGTAAACTGCGGGGTTGTTTTCATGCTTAAATCCGAGTTTTCCCACTGGTTCGAGCTCCGGACCTATGGCGCAACAACGGACGGGGCGGGAAAACCCGGATTTAAACCCAGTTCCGTTCGGC
>JAYSYN010000032.1:0-7383 GCA_043727575.1 Fimbriiglobus sp. | reverse complement strand
CCTCGCCCACGACTCGAACCCCGAACTGCAACTGCGCTGCGAGATGCTCCTGCCGCGCGCGACCGCCGCGGACATGAAACTCCGCGTCGAGTGCTTCTTGGCGGACGTCAAAAACGAGTACGACCACAAGTTGCCCGGCGCGAAAGAGTACTTCACGATCGTCGGCCAATCGGAGGCGTCGCGGAATCTTTTCCGCGACCTGATCCTGTCGGCCAATCAAACGATGCTGTTCGCCGTCGGCGGCAAACCCGAGGATCTCGCGAAAGCGATCGTTGCCCGCCGAAACCAATTCCACCCCAACATCGGCTCGGACAGCCGGCCGTACCCGACCGCCACCGACATCGCGGCGATCTTCTTCGCGGAATCGCAGGTTTCGGAAAAGTTGATGCCCCTGAGTTCGTCGAAGGTCGGGCAGTTCGTCAATCAGCCCGTGCTCCGGGCCGCCCTCGATAGTGGCCCGAACAAAGAGATCCACCTCGCGCTGATGACGCACTGGGTCGACACCCGCGAAGAAGCCGGAACGCTCTATTACACGATGAACATGTCGACGAATTTCAGACTGCCGACCGGCATAAACTGCGCGAAGAAACTACTGGCCATCCGAGGGGGCCCGCCGAGTTACCGGGGCTACGCGGTGTTGTTGATCGGCAAGACCGGGAAACCCGAAGACGCCGAGTTGTTGGAACCGCTCCTCAAAGACAAAACGATCGCGGCGACCACGTTCCAAGCGGGTGGCCCGGGCGGCAACAAACGCGTCCCGGTGCAAACCCGCGACGTCGCCTTAGCGATGTGCGTTCTGCTGCGCAAGCAAGACCCCGCCGACTACGGGATGCTCGTGCGGACCAAATCGACGAACGACGTCGTCAAGTACAACATCACGCAGCATTACTTCGACGATGCGGACGGCGACGCCGACAAGAAGCGCGATGCGGCCGTCAAGAAATACGAAGAGTGGAAAGCGACCGAGAAGAAAAAGAACTGAGATGACCATGCTGAACCGCCGCCGATTCGTCGCCGCGTCGACCGCCCTCGCCGCGGTTCCGTGGGTTAAAGTCACCGCGGCGGGCGAAGCCAAGAACCCCGTCCGGCTCGCGGTCATCGGCGTTGCCGACCGCGGCGCCGAGAACCTCAAAGGCGTCGCGGCCGAGTCGATCGTCGCGCTCTGCGAAATCGACGAACCCCGCGCCGCCGCGGCCCGCAAGCAGTTCCCGAAGGCCCAATTCTTCACCGATTACCGGGCGATGCTTGACAAAGTCGGCAAAGACATCGACGCCGTCGTCGTCAGCACCCCCGATCATACGCACGCCCACGCCACCCTTTCGGCCATCGCCCTCGGCAAGCACGTCTACTGCGAGAAGCCGCTGTGCCACACCGTCGGCGAAGTCCGCCGCGTGAGGAAGGCCGCCGCCGCGAAAAAAGTCGTCACGCAGATGGGCACGCAGATCCATGCCGGCGACAACTACCGCCGCGTCGTCGAGATCGTTCAATCTGGTAAGCTCGGTGCGGTGCAGCGCGTCCACGTCTGGTGCTCGCGCCGGCCCGACCCCGGCCGCGCGATGAAAGCCCCGGTCAACAAGTTGAAGTTCGACCTGGACCAATGGCTCGGCCCGGTGCCGGAAGATTTCTTCTACGCGGGTCACCTCAACTGGCCGCACTTCCACTGGCGCTGGTGGTGGCCCTTCGGCGGCGGTGTCCTCGCCGACATGGGTTGCCACTTCACCGACCTCCCCTTTTGGGCACTCGGCCTCGGTTCGCCAAGTACGGTGAAGGCCACCGGCACGGAACTGCCGAACGCGGACAACACCGTCCCGCAGACCTTGCGAGTCGATTACACCTTCCCGCCGATCAAGGGCCGCGGCGAAGTGAAACTGGCGTGGTACCACGGCGTCCCGGGGCCGGATCTCGAAGGGAAAACACGGTACGCCGGCTTCAACGACGGCGTGTTATTCGAAGGGGAAGGCGGGAAGAAGTTGCTGGCGAACTACTCGAAGTATCAACTGCTGCCCGACGAGTTCGCCAAAGATTTCAAGGCACCCGACGCGACCATCGCGAAGTCGGTCGGCCACCACCGAGAATGGCTCGACGCCATCCGCGGCGACGGCAAAGCGCTTTGCGACTTCGGCTACTCCGGGCCACTGACCGAAGCCGTGCTGCTCGGCAACGTCGCCTACCGCGCCGGTGTCGAATTGAAATGGGACGGGGAGAAGGGCCTCACCGATTCAAAAGAAGCGAACGCGTTGCTGAGCCTCGAACCCAAAAAAGGGTGGGAATGGCCGGTGTGACATTGGGACCGCTCGGACGATTGGCCGCAAAGAATGCGAGCTCAGCGCAAAAAGATCTTGTGCCGCGCTCCGGGAACATTCCACCGTATCCTCTCCGTCGGGGCGAAGAGCACGATGATCGCATCCAACCATCGCGAGCGTCGATTCTTCCAATTGGGATTCGTCCGACCATCGCGAACGCCGATTCTTCCTACTGCGATTCTTCCAGCACGGTCGCATTTCCAACCGAGTTCCAGTCGGTGTCGAATCGCCACAAGTCCATGGCAGGATTGGTCCATCGACCGAGACCGTCAATTGTCTTCCGATTCGTCCAATTCTTCCAAATGCTTCCAGAGTGGGGTGTCACACACTCCGTTGGAACAATCGGCGGGGCGGTTTGGCTCCGTCAGAACGGGTCTTTCAGTGCGCCGGAAAGATTTGCCCGCCCCCACCAGTTGCGTCGTTTGAGCTTTTTGCGGCCCGTCCTGCATTTCCAACCACACCGGTGTAGATTGAACCGATGATCGCATTCGGGCCCGAAGTCTGGGATAGGATGGTGGCCGCCGTGGAAGCAGTCCGAGACCGCTTACGCCGGGCCACGGCCGCGCTGGAAGCCGCCGGCATCGACTACGCCGTCATCGGCGGCAACGCCGTCGCGGCTTGGGTGGCCCGGATCGACCCCGCCGCCGTGCGGAACACCCAAGACGTGGACATCCTCTTGAGGCGGGAGGACATGCCCGCGGCCAAATTGGCGATGGAAGCGGCGGGCTTCGTCTACCGGCACGCCGCGAGCATCGACATGTTCCTCGATGGCCCGAGCAAAAAGGCCCGCGATGCGGTGCACATCCTGTTCGCGAATGAAAAGGTCCGGCCGGTCGACCCCGCGCCGACCGCGGACGTGATGGAATACGATTCGAGCGAAGACGGCCGTTACCGCCACCTCACGCTCGAAGCGCTGGTGCGCATGAAGCTCACGTCGTATCGACTCAAAGACCAAGTCCACCTGCAAGACATGATCGGCGTCGGACTCATCGATGAAACTTGGCCGAGCAAATACCCCACCGTGCTCGCCGAGCGTCTGCAACGCGTTCTCGACGACCCGGACGGATGAGCGACGCCGACCCCTTCACTTATCCGATTTCGGCGAAGGCGAAGTGTCGGGTGGAAGTAAGTTGGGGATCTTGATGTCTCCAATCGGCTTGGGCGGGAGTGGTACGGGCTCCTTTTTCGGCGGTGCGATCACGGGCAGGCTGCCCGGCATCGGCAACGCCGGTTGCGCCGTCGGTGCGACAGTCTCCGGGAGCTTCGGCGTTTCGATCATCGGCTCCGGCTTATGGATCGGCAGTGGATCTTCGGGCCGGAAATTCCGGCTCACACCGCCGGGGCCGCCGTTGACCTTCTCGATCACGGCCGAGGGCTTTTCGAGATCGACCAGCACCGCGTCCTTGTAGACGTTGCGGCCGGTGTTGCCCGCTTTGTCCACGACCGTCGCGCGGACGTAGAACTTCCAAAGATCCTTGTCGTCCACTTCCCAAACGTAACGCGAACTGTTCGGGATCTTCGCCGCGATGACCTTCCAATCTTTGTCCGGGCTGTTGGCCTCTTTGGCGTATTCCAAGGTGATCGGCTCCGGCATCGGGTTCTTCTCGACGACCGTCCAATCGATCTCGACGCGCGGACCGTTGAGCCCGCCGGGGCCGACGCGGATCGTTTTGATCTCGATGACCGGCAGCGTCGTATCGACTTCAACCAACCACTGCGCCGCGTCGCCGTCGCGGGGGTCGTCCGGCTTGTAACCCGCCCCGCTGACCGGTAGCACGATGAACCCGTAGAGGCCGTCCTTCGGGGCTTTGTAGACCATCTCGACCGCCGGGTCTTTGGTGGCCGCGTCGATCTTCACCGCGATGCGGTTGTCTTCCTTCCAGCCCCCCTTGCCCTCGTTGACCCAGAGGATCGCCTCTTTGACGCCGGAGCGCGTCACGCGGGTCAGCTTCGACTTGACCTTGAGGTCGGCCGAATTGACGTACTCGATCTGCGGGCGATTCGGGAACTCGTCCGGCCCGCCGAAGCCGGTGTTCGTTTTCGGCGATCCGCCGGGACCGCTATCAATGGCCCCGATGTTGGCCGTGGGGATGCGCACGATGTTCGATTGGCCGAGGTGCCCGGCTTTATCCTTGGCCGTGACGCGCACTTCCATCACCTTGCCGGGAGGGATCTTTTCCCAGGTGTAGCTATCTTTCGCGCCGAAGGACCGGGCGCCGACGGCGGTCCACTCCTGCATGTTCGGATACTTCACATCGACTCGGACCGAATCGGCGAGCAAGTTTTCGTCCTCGGCCGTCCACGCGACGGTGCTATTGCCGGTGGCGACGGCGCGGACGAGCGGAGGCCGGGTGTCGAAGGCGATCCGAAATTGGGCCGTCAGCGCCGTGGTCAACGGCACGAGGTCGCCGTTGCCGTAAACGTACTGCAGGGCGAACTCCTCGAGCCCGTCGCCGCGGGCTTTGTAGTTGAAGCCCTTGCGGATCGATTTGTTGTTTTGATCGACGATCTCTTCGAGGTCGTCGATGCGGCGTTCGGCGATCAATTCAAATTTGCCGCGCGGCGCAGCGGCGTAGAATCGCAACTTGGTCGGCTTGGGATCGAGACCGTTGAGTTTGTCGGTGTCGATGGGAAAACTGATTTTTTCGTTGGGCCAGAACTTGGGTTCTTGGGCGGACGCGGGCGCAAGCCCGAGCATCAGCGCGAGGCCGACCCCGTAGATTGCCATAATCCGCGTCCGCATCGCATGTCCTCCCGTCGCCCGCGCAATCCGCACGGAGTGCAGAAGCTGCGCTATCTGTAGAATCGGGCGAAACTCGATGGGGACTTGAGGCAAAGAAATCGGGACGATTCGATACACCGTGGCGTCAGCCGGGTTGTATGAGGGGTGAAGGGTGGTATTCGCGTGGGCAAGATTCGCGTCGAGAATCATGGAGTTTGCAAACTCGCTCGCAACACCGTGACACTCATCATTCCTTCACACGAATACCCGGAAATCTACTCGATGAATGCCTAAGTTGTCTCCCTGACGCATCCGGTCGATTGCCCCACTCCCACGGCGTCTTTCTCCTCGCTGCCGTGAGCGTTCAATTTGAACTGGCCTACCGATGCCGATCTTGACCGCTGAAATCGAACTGTACCCGGACGGGATTTTGAATCGCGAGCCGGCTACCGACCGACCTTGGCGGGTGGCGCACACGAAGCCCCGTCAAGAAAAGGCATTGGCGCGGGAATTGTACCGCGCGGAGGTGCCGTTTTACCTGCCTTGCCAGTCGCAGCGGGTGCGGATGAAAGATCGCGTGGTGGTTTCCAAAGTCCCGCTATTCGGGGGTTACGTATTCGTGCAGGCCGGCTCGGACGAACGTTGGCGGATCGCCGCGACGAAACGGGTCGCTTGTTTTTTGGAAGTCCGCAACGAGTCGCGATTGCTCGACGATCTGCGGGGCGTTCGGAGAGTGCTGGATTTGGGCGAACCGGTGACGCTCGCCGACGGTCTGACACGCGGCTCGCCGGTGACGGTGCGGACCGGGCCGTTGGCCGGGATGACCGGGGTCGTCGAGCAAGCCGTCGGCGGCTTCAAGTTCGTGGTGATGGTCGATTTCATTCGGCGCGGGGTGTCGGTCACCCTCGAGGGGAGCATGTTGGGTTTCGTCCGGTCCGGATGCGGTGGAATCGCAGAATCGCGCGAGGAGGCAGAAGGATGAACCCGATCGTCGTGGTCGCCGGAATCGCCGTCGGTTCGGGATTGCTCTTCACCTGGGCCGCGCGGGCGGCCGCGCGGCGCATCGGCTTGATGGATCGCCCGGACGGTCGGCGAAAAATCCACGCCCTGCCGGTGGCGGTCGTCGGCGGAATCGCCCTGTTCGCATCGACCGCCATTTCGGTCGCCACCGCCGCATTCCTTTCGGAAGATGTCCTGGCGGCCATGGCCGCCGATTGGCGGGCTCCCCTCGCCCTCTTGGTCGCCGGTGCGATGATCGCCGGCGTCGGGCTCCTCGACGATATCTTCGATCTGCGCGCCCGTCACAAGCTGGCCGGCCAGTGCCTCGCGATCGCCGTGCTCGTTTTCGGTGGCGATTTTCTCATCACCGGCGTCTCGCTGTTCGGGGGGACCGTGGAGCTGGGCCCGCTCGCGATCCCGGTGACGTTCCTCTGGTTTTTCGCGTCCGTCAACGCCTTGAATTTGCTCGACGGCATGGATGGGATGCTCGGTTCGATCGGGGCGATGATCTGCGTGACGCTCGGCGCGATGGCCTTCGATCACGGCCACCCGCTCGAAGGATTCATCGCCGTCGCGATGGCCGGGGGGCTCATCGGCTTTTTGCGGTTCAATTTTCCCCCGGCGTCGGTTTACCTCGGCGATTGCGGCAGTATGCTCATCGGTCTCACCGTCGCGGCACTGGCGACCCATGCCTCGCTCAAAGGACCGACACTCGCCATCGCTTCGCCGCTGGCGCTGCTCGTGCTCCCCTTCGCCGATACGGCCGCGGCGATCGTCCGCCGCAAACTGACGGGTCGCGGACTCGCGATCGCCGACCGCGGCCATTTGCACCACGTCCTCCAAAAGGGCGGGCTCACGCGGGTCCGCACCTTGATCCTGATCGCATCGCTCTGTTGCATCGCGTCGATCGGCGCCCTCACCAGCTCCATCCTCCACAACGACCTCGCCGCGTTGGCCGGTTCGCTCTGTATCGGCGCGATCTTGCTATCCGGCGGCTTGTTCGGCGGGGTCGAACTGCGTCTCATCCGCGATCGCAGTTTGGGCCTGTTCAGCCGACTCCGCGGACAAGCGGCCCCCGTGGAGATGGAAGTGCGACTTCAAGGGAGTGCCGACTGGGCCGAACTTTGGGATCAGATCGCCCGACAAGCGGAAGACTTGAATCTGAACAGCGTCTGCCTCGACGTCAACGCGCCGGCGTGGCACGAGGGCTATCACCGGCGTTGGACCCGCGCCCGAATCCCCGGCGACAAACTCTCGGTTTGGCAAGTCGAACTGCCTTTATTGGGCCAAGGGCACCTCATCGGCCGACTGATCGTGAGCGGCTCGCGCGACCGGGAATGCATCGCCGAGAAGCTCGTG
>JAYSYN010000031.1:0-2394 GCA_043727575.1 Fimbriiglobus sp. | reverse complement strand
GTCGATGCGGCGGATCTTCAATGCGGACATGGAGTTACCCCGGCGGATGGACGGAAGCCGCCCACCCGAGGCCGAACGGCCGCAGACGAGTGTTGAATCAAGTAGACGATAATGTATGGGCGAAGTGCTTTTCTTCAAGGAGCGTGACAGACTCGTCACCCAAGAGGTCGGCGCAAAGTGTTCGCGGAACTACATGTTGCGGCAGATTTGCGAATCCTGTGAATCCGTGTGTCCATAATACTACGTCGATCAGGCGGCAACGACTTTTGAACAAGTTGAAGGCGTTGCGATCACTCGACCGAACTCGCCCGCACCGTACGTCGCGATTTCCCATTCGACGCCACCCGCCCGGTCCAAAATCGCATCGACTTCCGCTTCGACATCGCATTGAATCTCGGGGGATGGAAAACGCCAAAGCGGAGCCCAGTTCGGCCAACTCGGGGGGATGTGTTCGCCGATGATTGCGACGAGCCGATCCCACGATTCGGGCGGTAACGGGCGCAATTGGAATTCGCGCCCATCGGACTCTTCGGCGGATTCGCCCCCCTGCAGCATGGCGAACCGATAGCTCCGTTCGCCCTCGCCGAGTTGCAAGACACCGTCCGTGGCACCATCGTAATACCCGAGGATTAAGACGCGCGTGACCGGCGAAGGATCGTTGATTCCGGGTTGGAAGTCGATTGGCATCTCGAACATCGTTCATCCTCGCCCAAACAATCGATTGAAGGCTTCGGCAACCTCTGGCGTTATCGGCTTGGGTAATTGTACTGTGCGGTGGAACGGATCGCGACGGGAAGGGGTCTCTCGCACTGGAAATTCCAAGTCCACGACGGACCGGGCCGCACGGCCACCGGGGGCGGTCGTCGAGCGAGCCGTCACCGATACTCCATGGATTCCGAGTATCGATTCCGCCATCGCCGCTTGGTCGGCTAATCGATCGACGGTTTCGGGATCGGATCCGAATCGCGTGAGGATTTCGTCCATGATATTTTCACGCCCCGTACTTCCCGAAGCGGCCGGCGTGGGCCATGGCCAGTAGCATCAGGTGCTTCGATTCGAACTGCCCCAGGCCGCCCCGCAGGCAGGCACTCTCGCCGAATTCGGTCAATCCATCCGTCCGGCAGTTGTCCGCGACGAGGACCGTCGGCACGGGGTGCCAGCTGTGGCTTTTCATCTTGCTCGGGGTGCTGTGGTCCCCCGTGACAATGAACGCCGCCGGGTTGAGCGCGCGGATGTCCGGGATGATCGCGTCGAGCTTTTCGATCATCTGCACCTTCGCGGGGAAGTGGCCGTCTTCGCCCGTGCTGTCGGTGTACTTGTAATGCAGGAAGAAAAAGTCGTAGTCGTTCCACGATTTCCGCAGCATCTCGATTTGGCCGTTCAGCGTGTCGCCGGCGTCGAGGATGTCCATGCCGACGAGGCGGGCCAAGCCCTTGTACATCGGGTAGACGGCGATGGCCGCGCTGCGCAGCCCGTACAGATTCTGCATCGAAGCGATGGTGGGCTGCTTGGCGAAGCCGCGGAGCGTGGCGCCGTTGATCGGGAATTCACCCGCCAACACGACGTTGGCTTTGGCGATGAATTCGTTCACGGCCAAGGCGGTTTTCTGGCTGGCGCGATCGGTGCCGAGGGCCGGGTGCGGTGGCACGCCCGTGATCTGCGGGTCGGTGTCGTTCACGGCGTCGCCCAATTCCTCGCCCCGGAAGACGAGCACGAAGCGGTGCTCCTTCACCGGTTCGACGAAGACCTCGGCGCCGGTGACGGAGATGCTCCGCAGTTTCTCGACGATCTCGATGCAGCGCTCGGTCGTCGGCCGGCCGGCGCGACGGTCGGTGATTTTGCCGTCGGCCCCGAGGGTGCAGAAGTTGCCGCGGACGCAGACGTCGCTCGGGCCGACCTTGAAGTTGATGCCGAGGGCTTCGAGGATCCCCCGGCCGATGCGGAATTCGAGCGGATCGTAGCCGAAGAGGCCGAGGTGGCCGGGGCCGCTGCCCGGCGTGATCCCCGGTAGCACGGGGATGCTGAGGCCGCTGGTGCCGGCGGCGGCGCAGGCGTCGAGGTTCGGGGTGCGCGCGGTTTCGAGTTCGGTCTTGCCGCCGGGTGTCAGCGGCAACCCGCCCAATCCGTCAGCGACGAGCAGGACGATTTTGGAGCCGTTGTCTTCGCGCAATTCGCGGACGAGGTCGTGCGTGGTCATGGGAATCCCGTGGCGGAAGGGGCCGAATCCGGGTCAGTTTACGGGAGTCGCGGGATTCCGCGCCCTTTCGGCGGGAGGCGCCCCCGTCACAGCCGATAGACGATCGCAGATTCCCGTTCGCTTCCACGGCACGCGGACGCCGTGCCGCTCGCCTAATCCGTCCCCTTCGGCTCCGCCTTCGCCCGGTCGATGACCGC
>JAYSYN010000030.1:0-58740 GCA_043727575.1 Fimbriiglobus sp. | reverse complement strand
CCGCTCGTGGAACTCCTAGCCCTCTGCGACACCCCGGAGTGGAACGACCTCTGGACCGCCGCCTAACGCCGTGGCAAAATCCGGAGGGATACCCGTTGAAAGATGCAATATGGTTTCGCCGCGAAGCGCCCTACCCCCCGGCGAAATCGATTCCGAATTCGGGTAGAACCCATGCGCGGCAACGCTTTGCGTCCGATTCCGAGGTGGGCGATCCCCGCCGAAACCATTTCGGAATGGGGCCGTTGCCACTCGATCCCGTCGGTGGAATCGAAATTGGGCGGCGCAACCGGCCCGAACTCGACAGTATCATCGGAAGCACGGCCCGCGCGGGGGATACCAATGGCGACGGGAATGCGATCGTTGCTCGGCCAACTCCGCGCGACCTCGGGTCGCGGCGAATGGGTCGATATCGACGATGCCGAATTGGTCCGGCGGTACCTGGCCCGACAGGACGGCGCCTTCGCCGAGTTGGTCTATCGGCACGCCGCGGCCGTGTACGGGATGTGCCGCCGGTCTCTCCAGCACCCGGCCGATTTGGAAGACGCGTTCCAAATCGCCTTTATGGTGTTGCTGCGTAAAGCCCCGTCGCTGCGTTCGCCCGAGCGATTGTCGGGCTGGCTCTGCGGCGTGGCCGACCGCGTGGCACGGTCGATTCGCCGGCGGAATTCGAAGCGCGGAGGCCGGGAATGTCCGCTCGATTCGATCGCCGAACCGTGCGGCAGCGCGGGACGAGCCGATCCGGAATTGAAACCCGCGCTGCTCCGAGAATTGCTGCGCTTGCCGCCGGACTATCGGCAAGTCCTCCAATTCTGCGACCTCGACGGCCTCACGCGCCGGGGCGCCGCCGCGAAACTCGGCATCCCGGAAAGCACGTTGTCGAACCGGCTGACGCGGGCCCGGGCCCTGCTCGGCCGGCGCTTGCTGAAGCGCGGCATCGCCCTGGGAGTCGGCCTCGGTTCGGCCGGTGTACTCCCGCCCCGCCTCGTGGCTCAAACCCTAATCCGCATCGACTCCGGCGCGGTGCCGGACGCATTCGCTTCTATTCTCCTCGAGGTCTCGAAGTCCATGCTCCCTTGGAAAATCGCCGCCGCCTTCGTCGCTTGCGCCGGAATGATGGCCTACGCCGGAGTCGAGCCGTCGACCCGACCGGTGAAACTGTCCCCGGTGCCGGCGCAGCCCGCGAAGCCCATTGAAGTGGAACCCAAAGACCCCGAACCGGTCGTCGGCCAAGTGACCTACGGCGCGGCGTATTCTCGAGATGGCAAACGACTCGCGCTCGCCGAAGCCAAGAACGCACTCGGAAAGGGCGAAGACAAAGTGACGCTTTACGACACGGCGACGTGGAAGGTGCTGCGAACGATGACGGGGCCGACCAATCTCTGTCGGGGGATCGCATTTTCCGCGGATGGCAAGTCGTTGTTCGCCGCCTGCGATGATGGGATCGTCTACCGCTGGCAAACCGAAACCGGCAAGGCGGAATCGAATCTCGAAGCGAAAGCCGGCTTCTGCGGCTCGGTTCAGCTATCACCGGATGGGAAACTGCTGGCGTCGTCGCACCGCGACTTCACCGACAAGATGCCCTCGAAAGTTTATCTGTGGGACGCCGCGACCGGGAAAGCGATCCGATCCATGGCGAACGGCGAAAAGCTGTCCAACCAAGCGCTCGCGTTTTCGCCGGATGGCAAAACGATCGCCGCGGGCTACGGCCGGGATTTGCTCGCGGTCGAAGGGTTCCAAGGGATCATCGAGTGGGACGTGGCCTCCGGCAAAGAACAGAATCGGATCCCCGCGGTCGAGATCTCGGCCGGGGCCAGCGCCATTATTCTCAAGATCGCCTATACCCGCGATGGCAAACAACTAATCGTCGCCGGTGGGGAAGCCCGGCCACTTCCGGGGGGATGCAATTGCGTCGGGTATCTGTGGGTGTTGGATCGCAAGACCGGCAAGCTGGTGGAGACGCTGCTCGAGAATTGCGATGCCGACTACATCCGGCAAATGGGCCTCTCGGCCGATGGCGGCAAGCTGTTCGCCGGGACGATCACCCCACCCCGGCCGGTCATGCTCAACGGTCGCCCGCAGAATTTGCGGTTCTCGGACGTCCACTGTTGGGACACCGCGAAGTGGAAGCAAGAGTGGACGCTCGAAATCGAGATGACCGGATTTTGGGCTTTCGCGGCCCCACCGAACGGCAAGCGTATCGGTGTCTCGACCGAGCGAGGCTTCTATCTGCTCGACCCGAAAAATGGCGACGCCAAAGGCGGACTGATCCGGATCGAGCGCTGAGCGCAAGGTGCTTTCTTCGCCCCAACGGGGCCGCCGTTTATAGCCCAGGGCGGAAGCCCTGGGTCACGTCTTTGTCTTAGCCCCGAAGGGGCCGGCGTGCGATGCGGGACCGACGACGGCCCCTTCGGGGCGAAAGCGGGAACCCAGGGCTTCCGCCCTGGGCTATAAACGGCGGCCCCGTTGGGGCGAAGACAAGTCGGCCCGTTAAGCCGAAGACAAGAGTGCGACTCCACGCCTCACGGCCGCCACCACGGTATTCCGCAATTTCCCCAAATGTTCGATGGCGAGTTCCACGACATCCCCCGGTTGCAACCAACCGCCTACGGCTTCGGGGGTCAGTTCCAAAATGCAGCCGGTGCCGACGGTGCCACTGCCGAGGACGTCGCCGGGGCGCAGCTCGGTATCCCGGCTCGCATGGGCCAAAAGTTGCGGCCAGGTCCAGTACATACTGCCGCCGTTGCCGCGCGAGTATTCCTTGCCGTTGACCGTGGCCGTCATTTCCACATGCAACCGGCCGTCGCGGTAGTGCGGCATCAATTCCTCGAAGGGAACCAATCGCGGCCCGAGGCTCGTGGCGAAGTCTTTGCTCTTGCTCGGCCCGAGTCCCACGGCCATTTCGGCCCGCTGGATGTCCCGCGCGCTCCAGTCGTTCAAAATCGTGAACCCGGCGACGACTGACATCGCGGTGTCATCGGCCGGGAGATTGCCCGCGGCGGTGCCGATGACGCAAGCGAGTTCGAGTTCGTAATCGAGGGCCGCACTCCCCTGCGGGGCGCAAACGGTGTCGCCATCGCCGATGATCGCCACGGGGTTGCTGAAGTAGAAGACGGGGACGTCGTACCACTGCGGCACCATCGCCAAGCCCCGGTGCGCCCGGCAGGTTTTGACGTGCTGCTCGAAGGCGTAAAAATCGCGGAAACTGGAGACGGGGAAAGGGGCGGGCATAGCGCTCATTTGAAGAGTACACGGTTGCGTTTCGGAAATCGACAATTGCAAACCGTCACCGCATTGAATCGATAGTTTAGCACACCCGCGTTCGTCGCAGTACCGCCGATCGCGAACGCTCCCGCCAATCTACCGCGAGGGAAGTCGATGCTACAACTGCGAATGGTCGTTTTGATCGCCGCACTCACTTGGTCCGGCGCGGCGATCGCGCAGCCCGCGCGCAAGTCCGACGACAAAGGCGCGCCGCCTTTCAAGGTCCTCAAAGAGGGCGAGAATCCCCCTCTCGACGCCTACGACAACTTCGTCATCGGGCCGAAGTACACGCCCGCGCCGGAACGCACCAAAGGCGAGGGCGTCGCCGAAGGCAAGGTGCAGCAATTCGAGATCGATTCGAAGGAAACAAAACTGTTCAACCCCGGTATCAAGCGCGACAAGTTCGGCACGGTCGATCCGAAGAACCCGAAGACGCTGATCGTGGAGACCGCGACTTTCGACTACAAACGCAAGGTCGGCGTCTACGTACCCGCCGGATACCAAGAGGGCACCGAAGCGCCGTTTATGGTCGTCCACGACGGACCCGGGTTGGGTCTGAAAACGGTCCTCGACAACCTGATCGCCCAGAAACGGATTCCCACGATCGTCGTCATTTCCATCGCCAACGGGGGCGGCGACGCGCAAGGGCACGAGCGCGGCAAAGAATACGACAACATGAACGGCGACTACGCCGAGTACATCGAAACCGAAGTGCTGCCGCGCGTGGAGAAAACGTGCAAAGTCAAGTTGACGAAAGACCCCGACGGCCGGGCGGCGATGGGTTGCAGTTCCGGTGGCTCGTGCGCGCTCATCATGGCGTGGTTCCGCAACGATTTGTACCACCGCGTGCTGACGACTTCGGGCACGTTTGTGAATCAGGCGTGGCCGTTCGACGCGAAGTTCCCCGACGGCGCGTGGGGATTCCACGAAACGCTCATCCCGAAGGAAAAGAAGAAGTCGATCCGCCTTTTCATCCAAGTCGGTGACCGGGATTTGCTCAACCCGAACATCATGCGCGACGACATGCACGATTGGGTACAAGCCAACCACCGCATGGCCAAAGTTTTGAAAGAGAAGGAGTACGAGTACCAGTACCTGTTCTGCCAGGGATCCGGCCACTGCGACGGCAAAGCTCAATCGCAGTTCCTCCCGCACGCCATCGAGTGGGTTTGGAAGGGATACGCTCCGAAGAAGGTGAAGTAGTCACGAAGTGCGAATTCAATCGTCGTCCTCGTCGGTCGCCCGACGGGGCTTCTTCTTCCGGGGACGTTCGTCTTCTTCCTCGTCGTCGTCCTCTTCATCGCGACGGCGGCGCGATTTGGTGGGGATCGCCTTGGAAGACCGTTTGCCCAATTGATCGAGGATCGCACCCAAAATCAGCGCGCCGATTCCCATCGCGTTCGCCAATCCGGTCAGAATCGTGAGGATCCGCATGAGCAATCGATACTTGGCATAGTCGTCGATCCCCTTCGCGCCTTTGAATACCGATTCGTAGACGGCGTACTGCACCACGGTGTTCAAGATGCTCGCGGCCATGATCAACGCGGCCCCGCCCGCGATGAGAAACTTGCGCTTGGGCTGATCGCCGAGGTACAAGAAGGCGGCTATGATCCCCGCGATGCAGACGATGTACTTGACCGCGTTGAACAGCAAATCGTTGCCGATGAAGTCGAATAGATCCATTGCGGATAATCTCCCCGGGCCGTTGTCCGGATGGGTTAGAACCTTTTGCCATCCGGTCAATAGAACGTCATCGGGTCGGGGCCGAATTCAGGAGTCCGGTTATGAATGCCGCGTTTATCGAAACCACCGGTGGCCCGGATGTAATCCGCTACGGCGAGTTGCCCACGCCGGTGCCGGGCGCGGGGGAAGTTTTGGTCCGAGTCGAAGCGGCGTCGCTTAACCCCATCGATACGTACATCCGGGCGGGGATCATCGCGATGCCGCGGGCCCTGCCCTACATCCCCGGTTGCGATCTCGCCGGGACTGTCGAAGCGGTCGGCCCGGGCGTCCGGCGGTTCGCGGTGGGCGACCGCGTGTGGGGGAGTAACCAAGGGCTCCTCGGGCGCCAGGGGACCTTCGCCGAATTCTGCTGCACGTCCGAAGATTGGATCTATCCGCTACCGGCCGGTGTCCGCGCCGAAGATGCGGCCGCGCTCGCGCTCGTCGGCATCACGGCCCACCTCGGGCTTTTCTGGCGCGCGGACCTGAAAGCCGGGGAAACCGTCTTCGTCAACGGCGGCACCGGCGGCGTCGGTTCCGTCGTCGTCCAGATGGCCAAGGCGGCCGGGGCGTACGTCATCGCCACGGTCGGTTCCGCGGAAAAAGCGGAACTCGCCCGTGAGTTTGGGGCGGACTCGGTCGTCAACTACAAGACGGACGATGTGACTGCGGCCGTAAAGGCGTTTACGGGCGGGCGCGGCGTCGACGTTTGGTTCGAGACGCAACCGCCGGCGGATTTCGAGCGCACCTTCGACCTGATGGCCCCGCGCGGGCGAATCGTCGTGATGGCGGGGCGGAAAGCCATGCCCGTGTTCCCGAACGGGTCGTTCTACCTGAAGTGTTTGTCACTCTTCGGCTTCGTGATGTTCGCGATGACCCCGGACGATCAACGCCGCTGCGCCGACGACATAAACCGCTGGATGGTCGCGGGAACACTGAAAGCGCTGATCGGGAAGAGTTTCCCATTTTCCCAAGCCGCGGCGGCGCACAAGTTGCACGAGGATAACACTTTGGGGAAACAAGGTACGCTGTTCGGGAAGATCATCGCGGTTCCGGGATAGAGCCGATTGTCGGGATTCCTTGCTTTGTCATAAAAACTTTGCGAATAATCGGTCAGATTCGGCGAATGGCCGGGTAGATGAATCACGGCCCCGACGCTAAATCCACCTCCGGCGAGGCGACTACACCATGACACGCTCGATCTTCCCAGCGATTGCAATCTTCGCCTTCTTTGCCAGCGGGGCGACAGCGAGGGCGCAGAATTACAACTTCTACAACAACTACAACTTCCGACCCAGCACACCGCTGCCCTACAATTTTTACAACTACCAGTACATGACGTTCTCGAACGTCACGCCTTACGGATCGACGTCGTTCACGCGCTACAACTACAACTACGGACCCTTCCCGACGTTTCTCAACGGCGGCAATTACGGGAATAACTACGGCGACTACAACCCCGGCAATTCGAACTCGGCCTCGTACGGTTCGTCGATGTCGGGCGGATATGCCCCGAGTTACGAGCCGCTAAGCCCGATCCTCGACAAACAGCTGAGCGCGCTCAAAAGCGCCCAGCGGAATTCGCAGTGGAACGGCCTCGCGGACAACGGACCCAAAATCGATTTCGACACGTGGCTCGCGGAGCAGTCCAAGAACCGGGACGTGAACAACCCGACCCAACCGGCTTTGGAAATCGGACTGATCAATCCGAACGATGAGCAACTGTATTCCGGGAATGCCCTCAACGATCTCGCCGCGCGGATTACGGCCATCGAAGCCAAAGGCAAAAAAGCCGCCCCGGGCTTGGCCGCCCCCGAGTTGATCGACAAGATCGCGTTTACGGGCGGGCCTGCGGCCGATGCGATCAATCTTTTCCACGCCAGCAAACTCGACTATCCCGAGATATTAAAACTGCCCGATTACAACATGTTGGTGGAGGCATTCGATAAAGCCTACGCGCCTTTGGTTGAGTCGTTGCACGCCGGCAGAAAGGTCCCCCCGGCCGATCTCGAGCGGTTGCGGACCGTATTGGACAAAACTCGGCCGATTACCGAACCGTCGTTGAAATCGGCCCCGATACGCGACGCCAAGGCACTGCTCGCGTTCTACAGTTCGCTCGATTCGGGTTTGAGATATCTCAAACAACCCGACTCCGCCGGAGTACTCGGTAGTAAGTGGAATACCGTCGGCGTGAATGTCTCGGACCTCGTCAAACATTTGCAAAAATACCAAGTTCGATTCGGCCGCGCCGCCAACGGTGACGATGCGGCTTACGGTTCGCTCCACCGTGGCTTGCTGGCGTACTACGCGGCCCTCTCGCAAGCGAAGTGACTCCGAACGACCGCCAATCGGCCGGGCCGCTCAGGCCATCCTGTTCGAGTTCCGATTGACCTCGGCGACTCTGGTTGCATTCGGGGTGATTCCATAAACTCCCGGCAACGAAAGGGACCGAGGTCACCGAGGACACGCGGGATGAAACGGGCACTGATCACGGGCATCACGGGGCAAGACGGCAGTTATTTGGCGGAGTTGCTCCTCGAAAAGGGGTACGAAGTCCACGGCATGGTCCGCCGGGCGAGCACCGAAAACTTCGAGCGCATCAACCACATCGCGGATCGGATCCACCTCCACCAAGCCGACCTGCTCGATCAACTGTCGATCGTCGACGTGATGAAAGCCTGCGATCCGACGGAAGTTTACAACCTCGCGGCCCAGAGCTTCGTGCCGACGAGTTGGAAACAGCCCGTCCTCACGGGCGAGTTCACCGCCATCGGCGTGACGCGGATGCTCGAAGCGATCCGCCTCCTCGGCAAAGATTCGATCCGGTTCTACCAAGCGTCGTCGTCCGAGATGTTCGGCAAAGTGCAAGCCGTGCCGCAGACCGAAGACACGCCCTTTTACCCGCGCAGCCCGTACGGTGTCGCAAAGTTGTACGGTCACTGGATCACGATCAACTACCGGGAGAGCTACGGAATCTACGGTGTCTCCGGGATCCTGTTCAACCACGAGTCGCCGCGGCGCGGCCGGGAATTCGTGACCCGCAAAGTCACCGACGGCGCCGCCCGCATCAAGCTGGGCCTGTCGAAGGAACTCCGCCTCGGCAACCTCGACGCCAAGCGCGATTGGGGCTTTGCCGGGGACTACGTGAAAGCCATGTGGCTGATGTTGCAACAAGACACGCCGGACGATTACGTCATCGCCACCGGCGAGACGCACACCGTCAAGCGGCTCGTCGAGCTGGCCTTCGGCGCGGTCGATTTGGACTGGCAGAAGTACGTCGTCCTCGACCCGGCCTTCGTCCGTCCGGCCGAGGTCGATCTGCTCATCGGCAGCCCGGCGAAGGCCGAGAGGCAACTGGGGTGGAAGCCGGAAACGAGCTTCGAGAAGCTCGTCGAGATGATGGTCCGCGCCGACCTCGACCGCTTGAAGGGGGGCGATACGTCCAACTTCAAAGCGCGCGGGATCTAGCCCGATGCGCGTGCTTATCACGGGGATCACCGGGTTCGTCGGGGGCCACCTCACCGAGCGCCTCGCGGCGGAGGGCGGGCACACCGTCGCCGGCTTGAGCCGGACCGCGGTTTGGCCGGCAGATCTTCGTCATTTGACGGACCAAGCCGAACTTCACGCCGCCGATTTGCACGACGAAATCCGCTTGGGGGAAGTCCTCGCGGAAGTCCGCCCCGATTGGGTTTTCCACCTCGCGGGCTACGCCAAAACGGGGCAGTCGTATTTGGAACCCGACGAGTGCTGGAAGGCCAACCTCGACGGCACGCGCTCCCTCTACCACGCCATCGCCCGTTCGGGTTTGCAGCCGCGCATCTTGTTCGCTTCGACGGGTTTGGTTTATGGCGATCCGGATGCCGGACAGACGGACATCGACGAATCGGCGATGCTGAAGCCGGCCAGTCCCTACGCGGCAAGCAAAGCCGCTGCTGATTTGCTCAGCTATCAAGCCACGCGGACACCCGGCCTCGATGTCGTCCGCATCCGCTTGTTCAACCAAATCGGCCCGCGCCAATCGGCGGATTACGCCATCGCCAACTTCGCTCGGCAGATTGCGGCGATCGAAGCGGGGCACCAACCGCCGATTCTGGAAACGGGCGATCTCTCGGCATTCCGCGACCTCACCGACGTCCGCGATATGACCGCTGCGATCCGGGCCGTAATAGAATTCGGCCCGACCGCCGACGTCTTCAACGCAGGCCGCGGGGAAGTGTGGCGTATCGACGACGTGCTGGCGCGATTGGTCAAACTGGCGCGCGTGAAGCTGGAAGTCCGCGCGAAAACCGAACCGGGCCGCGCGGCCGAGACCGCGATCAGCCGGGCGAACCCCGCCAAACTCCGGGCGGTCACCGGTTGGTTCCCGCAACTCCCGCTCGACGACACGCTCGCCGCGATCCTCGACCATTGGCGACTCCAAACAGGAATGCGAACATGAAAGTCGCGGTCATCGGCACCGGCTACGTCGGCCTCGTCACCGGCACTTGCTTGGCGGAGTCCGGCAACGACGTCGCCTGCGTCGACAACAACCCGGCCAAAATCGAGACGCTGAATTCCGGCGGCATCCCGATTTACGAGCCGGGGCTCGCGGAACTGGTCCATAAAAATCGCCGCGATGGCCGATTGGTCTTCACGACCGATCTGCCGGCCGCGGTGCGGGCCGCGCGGATGATCTTCATCGCCGTGGGCACCCCGCAGTCCGATGCCGGCGATGCGGATCTGTCCGCCGTCTGGGCCGTGGCGAAGGCCATCGCCCTCGCGGTGAAAGATCTGCGGCCCGGACCGGCCGGTTCGCGGGTCGTCATCACGAAATCGACGGTGCCCGTCGGTACGAACAAACGCGTCGCCGAGATCCTCACCGAGAATGGGGCGGGGCACGTCGATGTCGCCAGCAACCCGGAGTTCCTCAAAGAAGGCGCGGCCATCGAGGACTTCATGAAGCCCGACCGGGTCGTCGTCGGTATCCGCAAGCCCGAAGTCGGCGAAGCGCTGCGCGAGTTGTACCAGCCGTTCCTCCGGACAGAGCGCCCGTTCCTCACGATGACGCCCGAGTCGGCGGAGATGACGAAGTACGCCGCGAATGCGATGCTCGCCACGAAAATCAGCTTCATCAACGAAATGGCGAACCTCTGCGACAAACTCGGAGCCGACATCAACGACGTCCGCCGGGGCATGTGCCACGACCAACGCATCGGCTTTCAATTCCTGTTCCCCGGCCCCGGTTACGGCGGATCGTGCTTCCCGAAAGACATCCGCGCGATCCTCGGCATGGGCCGCAAAGTCGACCAGCCGATGGGCATCATGCAATCCGTGGACGACGTGAACGAAGCTCAGAAACAGGTGCTCTTCCAGAAGGTGAATCGCCACTTCGGCGCGAAATTGAGCGGCAAAACGCTCGCGATTTGGGGCCTCGCGTTCAAGCCGCGCACGGACGACATCCGCGAAGCGCCGGCTCTGGCGCTGATCGACGCGCTGCTGGCGGCGGGGGCGAAGTGCCGCGTCCACGACCCCGAAGCGATGGCCAATGTGAAGGCGATTTACGGCGACAAACTGCAATACTCGGACAAGCCCTACGAGGCGCTCGAAGGGGCCGACGGCTTGGTGATCGTCACCGAATGGCAAGAGTTCCGCACGCCCGATTTCGAAGTGATGAAGCGCCTGCTGAACACGCCTGTGATCTTCGACGGCCGCAACATCTACGACGAAAAGACGATGGCGACCCACGGCTTCGCCTACTACGCGATCGGCCGCGGCCAGCGTTGAATGCTGATATTGGATGGATGAGGGAGATTGCTTTTAACAGAGTGTGTGACACCCCACTCTGGAAGCAATTAAAAGAATTGGAAGAATCGGAGCCGAAACGGTCCGTGTGACCGATCGTCATGTGCAGCAATGACTTGCGATATAAAATCCGAAGGAATCCCCGAGCCGATCGAGGCGGAGTGCTGGAACAATCGCCTTTGGAACAATCGCTTTTGGAAAAATGCCGGGAACGCCTGCCAAGAAGCACGGCAAGACGATCTCGCCGAGGCCGCATCTGCGTTCGATGACTCCAGGCCCAGTTTCAGCCATCTCCAAGAATGGTTGCGACACCCCCTTCCGGTTTCGCGCTATCAACCCGGCGCCGGTCCGGGTAAACTTCACCGGTCGAATCCCACCCGCCGGAACCCCTCCCATGCGTTGGTCGATCCTTGGTTCGCTGATCCTCGCGACTGCGGCATCCGGCGCGGAGAATTGGCCGCAGTTCCGGGGCCCGACCGGCGACGGTGTCGCCGTGGGCACCGGCTATCCGACGACGTGGAGCGAGAAAGAGAATATCGTTTGGAAGACACCCATCCACGACAAAGGTTGGTCGTCGCCGGTGATCTGGGGAGAACAAATCTGGTTGACCACGGCCAAGGAGGACGGGACGGAATTGTTTGCCGTATGCCTCGACCGCGTCAGCGGGAAAGTCCTCCGCGACGTCAAACTCTTCACCGTGACGAAGCCGCCCGACGTCAAGAAGTACAACAGCTTCGCCACGCCGACGCCGGTGATCGAGGCGGGTCGGGTCTTCGTCCATTTTGGCACCCACGGCACCGCCTGCCTCGATACGAAAACCGCCGAGGTGCTGTGGAAGCGCGACGATTTGCCTTGCGATCATTTCCGCGGTGCGGCCTCGTCGCCCGTGCTCTTCAACAAGAAACTCCACCTGACCTTCGACGGTTACGACCGGCAGTACGTCGTCGCGCTGCACGCCGACACGGGGGAAACGGCCTGGAAGAAAGACCGCGAGATCAAGTTCAAAAACGACAACGGCGACTACAAGAAAGCCTTCGCGACCCCGAGCATTCTCGGGGTAAACGGCAAACCGCAGCTCGTCTCCCCGGCGGCGGAAGCGACCATTGCCTACGACCCGGATACCGGCGACGAACTCTGGCGCATCGCCCACGGCGGCATGAACCAAGCCTGCCGGCCGGTGCTGACCCACGGTCTCATCATTCTCAGCAGTGGCCACTCGGCCGGATTGCTCGCGGTGAAGGCCGGGAAGAAAGGGGAACTCGGCAAAGACGACATCGCCTGGGAATTCACCAAACAAGGTCCGACGAAACCGTCGGTGATCGCATACAAGGACCACCTGTATTTCGTGAACGACAACGGCGTGACCTTCTGCCTCGAAGCCAAGACCGGCAAGAAACTTTGGCAAGAGAAGATCGAAGGGGCCTACTCCGCTTCGCCGACACTGGTCGAAGGATTCCTCTACTTCCCCGGCGAAAACGGCTCGACTTACATCGTGAAAGCCGATCCGAAATCGGAACCCGCCGTCGCCAGCAAACTCGCCGACGGTTGCCGGGCGACCCCGGCCTTCGCCGACGGGAAGATTTACCTCCGGACCTACACGCACCTGTACTGCATAGGGTCGAAGTGAAAACCGGGCGGTTTGTTTTGGATCGTCTCACGCGGAGTCGCGAAGGCACAAAGAAAATCGAGAGGGACAAAACCTCGCGTCACGCACTCTCGGCATTTCTGATCAAGATTTTCCGTGCAACTTTGTGCCTTTGCGGCTTCGCGTGAGATTCCTCTTCAATTACCAAATACCCCACTTTCCAAAGTGGACCGCCGGAAAATTTCGCCCAGTTCCCCCGGAGTGAATACACAAAAAGCGTATCCCGTCCCGTGGCACTTCGGATTTCATCATGTTCCGCACTTGGATTGCTCTGGTTTTGGTCGGCTGCTCCGCGGCGATGTCCCCCGCGCAGGACGCCCCGAAAAAACGGGTGCTCACCCACGCCGACTACGAAATTTGGAACACCGTCAACGCTGTCTCGAGTAACCAACTCGTTGTGCCGAGCATAACGCTGTCACCCGACGGCCAGTTCGTGGCTTACGTGCAAAGCCCGTCCGTCGGCGACGCGACGGTGGTCATCAAGAATCTCAAAACGAACGCGGAAACGAAGATCGCCAGCGGCGGTCGGACATTCCCCGCGGCGACCACCGCCCCGGCGGATGACGATTCCGAAGATCAACTCCCGGCGATCCCCGCGATCCCGGCGGGCTTCGGGCCACTTACGGGCATCCCGCAGTTCACGCCCGATTCCAAGTTTCTCTACTTCCCGTTGGTGCCGACGAAAGCCGAGGCCGAGAAAGCCAAGGCCGACAAGAAGGACGCGCCCCGCAGCGTGCTCGTCCGCTTTGACCTTTCCACGGGGCAAATCACGCAGCGGATTGAATCTTTGAAGACCTTCAGCGTCCTCGGCGACGGCGCGGGCGTGTTGGTGATGACGAAAGAACCGAAGCCCGAACCAAAAGTCGAAGTCGCACCGATGCCGAAGGGCGCGGGCGATCTCGACCAACAACCCGGCAAGGGCGGCAACCGCCCGCGACCGACCGCCGCGGTACCCGGAGACCTCGTCGTCCGGCGTCTGAGCGACGGTCAGGATTTCACCTATCCCGAAGTCGTCGATTTCACCGTCACCGCGGATGTCAGGCATCTCGTTTACGTATCGGGGAGCAAGAAGCCCGAAGCGGCCGGGCTGTACTTCGCCGAACTCTTCACCGGGTTGAACAGCGCCATCAAAACCGGCACCGGAAAATACGCGCGGCTGACTTGGGACGACAAACAGACGAAGCTCGCATTCCTCTTCGGTGAGACACCCGCGACCGCTTCCGTGATCGGGGCCGGGGCTCCGCCGTCCGCGCCGAAACCGCACGTTTACCTTTGGGAGCGACCGAGCGATTCGCAGAAACTTCGACAAGCCGTGGAAATCCTCGGGCCGAACACGCCCGGTCTGAAGAAAGGCTGGCAATTCGCCGACCGCGCGATGGCGTTCAGCGGCGACGGTTTGAAGTTGACCGTGGCGACGGCCCCCGATAAGCAGGCCGCGGAACCCGAGGTGAAGAAAGGCCCGAACGACCAACCGGCGACCGAGCGCGGTCAAGTCAACGCCGACGCCGACGCGGTGAACCTCGACCTCTGGAGTTGGAAAGACGAAGCCATTCAGCCCATGCAAAAGGTCCGCGCGGCCGCGGATCGGAGCAAAACCTTCAACGCCGTTTGCACGCTCGATACGAAGGAATTCAAGCAGCTCCAAGACGACGCCCTCGTCGTCAACACCCCCGCTTTCGGCGATTGGGGATTCGGGTACAACGACAAATCCGTCCGCGCCCAAACTTGGGCGTTCCCCGTCGTCGGCGATTACTCGCTCGTGAATATCCGCACCGGCGACTCGAAACCGATCGCCCGCGCCGAGTTCGGCCTGACCCCTTCCCCGCACAACAAATACCTCGCCGGCTTCGATGGCAAAGATTGGTTCACCGTGAGTATCCCCGACGGCAAGAAAACGATCTCGACCGGCAAGCTCGCCGAGAAGTTCGCCAACGAAGACGACGACCACCCGGCCACGGTGCCGCCCTATGGGATCGCCGGGTGGAGCGCCGACGACCAATCGCTCTTCGTGTACGACCGCTACGACATCTGGAAGCTCGCGGCCGACGGGAGCGAAGCGACGAATCTGACGAAAGTCGGTCGCCCCCTCGGCGTGCGCTTCAAATTGATCCGCGTCGAAAAGCCGGACGACAAACCCGGGGAAAAGACCTTCGGCCTGGACGCCTCCAAACCGTGGTTGCTCGGCGCCGAGAATCTGCAAACGCGCGATACAGGCTTCTACCGATTGACGCTCGGGCAGAAGCCGAAGCTGTTGGTGATGGGGGCCCGCAAATACGGGACACCCACGAAAGCGAAGGCGAGCGAAGCGATGATCTTCACGGTCGGCACCTTCAACCACTACCCGGATTACTACGCGGCCGACGCCGATTTCAACGACATGAAGCGCGTCACCGACATCAACCCGCGCGTGAAGGAGTTCAATTGGGGCCAGTCGGAAATCATCTCGTATAAGAGCCTCGATGGCGTCGCGCTCAACGGCATCTTGGTCAAACCGGAGAACTTCGACCCGAACAAGAAGTATCCGATGATCGTCTACATTTACGAGCGCCTCACCGACACCTACCACGCGTTCAAACTTCCGTCGGCGGGCACGAGCATCAACCCGACCTATTACGCCAGCAACGGCTACTTGGTGTTGATGCCGGACATCGCATACAAGATCGGCCACCCCGGCCAAAGCGCGTTGAAGTGCGTGCTGTCCGCGATCCAAGCCGTGGCCGACAAAGGCTTCGTCGACGAGAAGGCCATCGGCATACAAGGGCATTCGTGGGGCGGTTACCAGATCGCGTACCTGGTGACGCAAACGGATCGCTTCAAAGCCGCCGCGGCCGGGGCGCCGGTCTCGAACATGGTGAGCGCCTACGGCGGCATCCGCTGGGGCACCGGGTTGCCGCGGCAGTTCCAGTACGAAAAATCGCAGAGCCGCATCGGCGAAACCCCGTGGCAAGCGCCGATGAAGTTCATCGAGAATTCACCGATCTTCATGGCCGACCGCGTGACCACGCCGCTGCTGATGCTGCACAACGACGCCGACGACGCCGTGCCGTGGTACCAAGGGATCGAATACTTCTTGGCGTTGCGCCGGCTCGGCAAAGAGGTCTACATGCTCAACTACAACGGCCAACCGCACGGGTTGACCAAGAAAAGTTGCCAGCGCGATTACACCCTGCGGATGCAACAGTACTTCGACCACCACCTCAAAGGTGCACCGATGCCCGAGTGGATGGCCCGCGGCGTGCCGTACCTCGAGCGCGACGCCGAGAAAGAGCAGTGGAAGAAACTGTTCGCCAAGCCGGACGAGAAGAAGTGACGAGTTTTGTCCAGTACACCGGCCGAATCGCATAGACTGATGCGTTCCGTTGTTTCTTGCCTAGGAGTCCTCATGCCTCGTTTCCAACTCGCCGCCCTCGTCGCCGGCGCTTTGTTCGCATCCCCCACGTTCGCGGAGTCGATCGACAACCCCGTGTACAAATCGTGGGCCGGGCAGAAAAAAGGTACCGTCGTGACGGTGAAGATGGTCTCGGATTTCGGCGGGCAGAAGTCCGAATCGACGATGGTCACCACTTTGACCGAACTCACCGCGGACGCCGCGACGATCGAAACGGTCACCGCGACGAAAGTCGGCACGATGGAATTCAAAGCCCCCGCGATGAAATTGGAAGTCAAGAAGACAGTGGAACTCCCGGCCGGGAAGAAAAAAGAAGACTTCGACAAACCGGAAGGGTTCCTCGAAGGCGGTACGGAAACCGTGAAAGTCGACGGCGTCGTGTACAAAACGAAATGGATGAAGATGAAAACCAAGATGAACGACGTCGAACTCGACGCCAAGACGTGGACGAGTGACGACGTGCCGAACATGGTGGTGAAGATGGATACGAAAACCAACATCAAGGGCATGGGCGGTTCCATGACCATGGAGTTGGTTTCAGTCAAGAAACCGTAAGTCGTTTTGCGAAACGCGGCAAGATGGGCCGTATACGCCGGCGTGTCCTTACGGAGCACGCCGGTTTTTTCGTGGCGTTCGCAACCTTTGGTGACTCTGGGCCACGGCGAGGGTTTGGGCGCTTGTACTTCCGCCAAGGAATACCGGCGCGGTTTGTACCGAATCCTTCAAGTGCAAGGTTTACAAGGTACGCCCGGGGGTGTCGGAATCGGAACGACCCACGCTAAGTCCTAAAATGCGTGGACATCGCACGCATCGTCCGGAATTTTCCGGTTCTGGCACGGAGGGTGCATTTCTCCCTTTCGTCCGACAATCGACAATCCCCGGAGCCGAGCCATGACCACATACGCCAGCAAGACCCAAGTCAAACTGACCCGCAAACAAGACGTCGAAGCGATGCTCCGCGACATCGCTCTCGTCATGCGGCTGACGCAAAAAGTGAAGGCGAGCATCCTCGCCGACCAAGCCATGCCGACCGGTGGCCGCTTCGCCGAAAGCTCGATCGCGGACGAGAAGTTTCAAGAAATGGCGATGGCCTAGAACCGAGAAGATTCACCACAGAGGCACAGAGAAGACAACACAAAGAACCATCTTTTGACTCCGCACCTTTTGTCTTCTCTGTGTCTCTGTGCCTCTGTGGTAAATCTTCTCCAAGACCGCTATCAAAGTGCTTTGAGTTTCTTCAATCCGGTCTGAGCCACTTCGAGCGGATCTTGTTTCCAATAGGTCGCGTTGAACAATTCCAGTGACAGATAGCCCTTGTAGTTCATCTCGCGCAACGATGCCAAAACGTCCTTCAACGGGGCGATCCCGTCGCCCGGATAGACGCGGTCGGCGTCGGCGATCTTGCCGCGTTCCAACTTCGGGTAGTCGTTGATGTGGAAGATGCCGATGCCGTTGGCCCCGAGCAGTTTCAAGCCATTGAAGTCGCTGCCGCCTTTGTAGAGGTGGTACACGTCCGGCAACACCGCACCGCCGTCGCGGCCGCACTCCATCGCTACGAGCATCGTCTCGCCGAGGCGGGAAAGTGACCGTGAAAATCCCCAGACCTCGACGATAGGCCGCACGCCGATTTTCATCCCGACTTCCAACAGGGCCTTGTAGCGATCCGCCGCGACCATGGGGGCGACCGGCTCGGTGTAGTTCGGATCGTCGCGCCGGCTGGTGCCGCCCGTGGCCCCCGTCGGCGGCGCTGCGATTTGGGCGCATCCCACCGCGAGGACTTTATCCATATCGAGCTTGGCTTGTTCCAAACCTTTTTTGCGCCGCCCGGCGTCTTCGACGATCCACTCCGCGAAGCCGATCGCGTTCGGCACCGCGAGCCCCGCATCGGCGAATCGCTTCTTCAAATCGGCCAGCGTCCCACCGGTTTTGGTGTACTCGTCGAGTTCGGCGATCCACGGTTCGATGGCGGAAAACCCCGCCTTCGAGGCGATGCCGATCGATTCCACGATGCCGCGCGACTTGCCCCACGGCCCCTTCGCGAGCCGAATGGTGCTGGTGTTCAAACAGAATTTGAATTCGGCTTTCGCCGGCTCGGCCTTCGGCTCAACCCCGAGTAGCGGCGCCGCGGCGAGTGCCCCGGCGGTGGCGAACACGGCGCGTCGTGTGGGTCGGACGTTCATCGCGGCCATCCTCTATTTCTTCTCGAACAACTCCGGGAAATCCTTCGGTTGCACCGGCTTCGTTTCCTGTGGCAATGCGATTTTCTCTTTCAATTTCGCCGTGGTATTTTCCGTTTCGCCCCCGGTGATCAAAAAGAAGCGGTCCTTTTCCTTCGTCAGCCCCGCGTCAATGTTCAATACCGGATTGCTATCGCCGGTGAAGCGGGCCTCGAGAATCGGCTTCCATTCGCCTTCGGCGTTGCGGACCCAACCGTTTCCGAAGTCCGCCCGGCGGGCGAGGGTCGCCGAGACTTTGTTCCGGCGGAAATCTTCGACGAACGAATAGTAGCCGCCGAGCCGCTTCTGCTTGGCGATGGTGGAAAAGGTGACGAGGTGCTTCCACTCCTTCTTTTCGGGGAGATAGAAGTAGCCGCTGAACGCGGTGCGATCCGCGCCGTCCGGCGCGGCCGCGACGAGGAAGCGGTAGGTATCGCCGGTCTTCCAATCGAAGTCGAAAAACGATTGACCGCCGGTGCCTTCGCCGCCGAAGCGCCCGATGCGCACGGCGTCGCCTTTGTGCAGCGTCTTCACCCGCTTTTCGTCGGGGACCGACTTCGGATCGTCGCCCGCGGTCGGGTCCCAGACCGAGAAGATGACGAGTTTCTCGCCGTCGGCCAGTTCTTGGATTCCGAAGTAACCCGAGTTGAATCCGCAGGCGCAGAAGTAAGTGCCCGGCGCCGACGTGCGGATGGTGGCTTCCGTGTAGAACGCCGTCCCGGCTTCGGCCGTATACCCGAGGTGCACCGACCGGCAGGCGATCCCTTTGAGTTTTTCATCGGCGTGGGCGTACGAGACCGACAGCAAAAATAGTAACGGAGCGGCGAGGAGTCGCATGTCGAGAGTACCGAGTTGTCTAGACGAAAAGGACCCGCGGATATCATACCCGCGGGCCGTCGAGATGACACGGATCGAACTCGGTTACTTGTCGTCTTTCTTGGACTTCTTCATCGTGTAGACGTGGTTCCCGTTGTCTTTGGTACTCGTGTAGTCTTTCGGGCGGGCGCCGTCCGGAGCCGGGTTGTAGGCGAGCTTCAGGGTTTCGCCGTCCATTTCGACGATACCCTTGGCTTTCGCGCCTTTGAAGCCTTCCGGCTCCAAGATTTCGAGTTCCACGGCGACCGGGCTGGCTTTGGCATCGACCGAATACTTGAACACGAACGTGGCGTCGGCGGTCTTCATCGTGATCTTGTCGGCGGTGTATTCCGCCATGTCTTTCAGCTTGTCGGCTTCGACCTTCTCTCCGGCGCGCATGCCGGAGGCGAACGACCACTTGCCCACGAGCGCCTTGGCGTCGAATTCGGCCGGTTTCTTGTCTTCTGCCGAGACGGCCACCGCGGCGACCAAGGCCACGGCCAACGTGCGAATCCAGAACATGCGAGTCCCCTTTCCAAACGATCCGAGACATGACCGATTCGCGGACCGTCCGCTTTCGGTACGGGCATGATAGGCGCGAGATCGGCGGGGGCCAAGACCTTCAACGAAGCTTCACAACGTGACCAGCGCACTGCTCCATGTCAGTCCACCACCGAAAGCTACGAGCAGGAGCGTATCGCCGGGTTTGCAGCGTCCGGCGCGGAGCGCTTCGTCGAGGGCGATCGGCACGGAAGCCGCCGAGGTGTTGCCGTATTTGTCGAGGTTGACCACGACCTTCTCGGCGGGGAAATCCAAATCTTCGAGGGCCGCATCGATGACGCGCACGTTCACTTGGTGCGGGACGATCAGGCTCAATTCTTTGCCGAGGCGTTTGCAGTCGGCGAGGGCCAGTTCCACCTGCGCCCGCAGTTGGGTCACCGCGAATTTGAAAACCTCGCGGCCGTTCATGCGCAGGTATCGCAAATTCGGCAACGCCATCGATCCGGGCGGCGGGTTCGGCGTCACCAGACTCGGCACTTGGATCAACTCTTGGCGCGAGCCGTCGGCGAAGAGGCGGATGTTGAACAGCCCACGCGACGGATCTGTCGACGCGCCGAGGACGACCGCCCCGGCGCCGTCGCCGAAGAGGATGCAGGTGTTGCGGTCGCTGAAGTCGGTGACGCGGCTGAGCACTTCGGCCCCGACCACGAGGACGGTCTTGGCCGAACCGGTGCGGATGTACTGCTCGGCGACCGACAAGGCGTAGACGAACCCGGAGCAAGCCGCGGAAATGTCGAACGCGGGGACCGTCCGGCAATCGAGGTACGACTGGATCAAGCAGGCGGTGCTCGGGCACATCAAGTCGGGCGTCACGGTCGCGCAGACGATCAAATCGACTTCGCCCGGGGCGACGCCGGCGGCCGAGAGAGCTTCGCGCGCCGCGAGGGTTCCCATCGTCGCGGCGGTGTCGCCGGGGCCGGCGTGCCGGCGCTCGCGGATCCCGGTGCGCGTGCGGATCCACTCGTCGGACGTATCGAGGGATTGGGTGAATTCGTCGTTGGGCACGATGCGGGGCGGGACGTAGCTCCCCGTGCCGCGGATGGTCGCATTAATGGGTCGTTCCATGCGGCGCGCCCGCCACGGGTCGGGTTCGGAGAGGGGTTCCTAACCACTGGTGTACCGGTTGGCGATTCGATTCGCCACGGAAAAATGGCCGCGGGCCGGTCAACCCGAGGCGGCGGTGCGGGCGGCGCGGATGCGGGCGAGGAGGTTTTGCTTGGCGATGGCGGCCGGGTCCATCGCCGGGGCGGGGGTGATCGAGGCGATCTCTTTCGTGGACGCTTTCTCCGGCGGGACATATTTCGCCTCGGCCGTACTGTCCGCTTCCCGGTCAAGGATGCTCTCGTCTTCGTTGGTCACGGCGTCGCCGTACATTTTTTGCATGTCGCTGAGCTTGACCATGCGGTCGAGTTTGACGAACAGGATTTCGTCGTAGGGCACGAAGAACACTCGCCCGTCGTCGTTGGTGCCCATCTCGCGGCCGCGGACGACGAAATAATCCGCTTCGTAGCGAATGATCAAATCGAGCGTGATCGACGAATTGTACCGGAGCGTCAGCACCGTCTTCGCGATGTCGACTTTCGGGATCTTCGTGATCAAATCGTAAACGGTGTCGCGCAGCATTTCAAATTCGCTCCGTCGAAAAGCGGGCGGCCAATTCCAAGTGCGTCGGCGGTTGCGTGAACGCGCGGTAAACCCGGACTTGCAACACCGCCAAAGCCGCCCCACCGACGCCGCAGACCCAGCGCCAATCGAACCCGCGCAGCGCCGCAAAGACGGGATTGACCGACGGTCCCGACTCGGCGGCGACTTGGATCGCCGCGACGAGTAGCGCGGTGGCGACCGAAATACCGATCATCAGCGCGACCGGAACGCGGCCGAGTTCCCGGAAATCGCGGCGATACGGTTTCAATTCCACGCGGTCGCCGAGCCGCCGCCAAATCTTGGTATAGACCTCGTCCGCCGTTTCGTGGTCGGCGAATTCGATCACCACGCGGGCCTTCGGGGCCTGGCCCCGCAAACGGATCGCACCGGAGCCCTCGCCGTGCAAATATTCGAGTGTCAACGCGTTGGCGAGTAAATCGAAGCGGACGCGCGACACGTTCGCCAACTCGACGACCGTGCCGAACGGGCCGAAGGTTTGCTCCAGATCGGCCCCTGTTCGAATCGCCGCGATGGCATCCGGGCGGACGTTCGCGCCCGTCGGGGCCAAGTGGAGTTTCTGGAACGTGAGCGCGAGCAACGAGTGCGACACCACGGCCGGGGCCGCCCAGACCCGCCGGCGCGCGAGGCCGGGAATACCGATATCCGGAGCGGTCGAAGGCGGAGCAGCGGTGGCGATCATATTCAACGCGCCGGGTTCACAACGGGCGGTCGCACTGAACGCGCCCGTAAGCTTTTAGAACGGTTCCGGGCGCCGCACAACTAATTGCACGGCGAATTTTTGAGTGGACACCCGGCCGCAATTCCCTTTAAACGAGGATTCTGGATGGGTTCGCCGGCGGGTCGTCCGCCGCGCGACGAAAAGGGAAGCCGGTGGGAATCCGGCACAGGGCCGCTGCTGTATTCGGTCAGGGTTCGGAAAATCTTCGCCACTGCGAGTCGATCGCGGGAAGGCCATCCGAACCCGTTACGAACCGTGAGTCAGAAGACCTGCCCATCCAGTTCGTGTTCGGTGCCTCGGCTCCAGGCGACCGGCCGGCGGATTCACACCCTCGTGCCGGCGCGTGCGCGCCGGCCCCGCCCGTCCCGTCGTCGGATTCCGCCTTGGCACCTCCTCGCCCGTCCCGGCGACTGGAGTGCCCATGTTTTCGCGCCGTAGTCCCCGCCCCGCCTTCACCCTAATCGAACTGCTGGTGGTCATCGCGATCATCGCGATCCTCATCGGCCTGCTGTTGCCGGCCGTGCAGAAGGTGCGCGACGCCGCCACCCGGATGAAGTGCCAGAACAGTTTGAAGCAACTCGGCCTCGCGCTGCACAACCACGCCGATACCAACGGCGGCAAGTTCACCGTGTCGAGTATGAAATCGTCGCCGGGCATGACGTTCACCGACTTGTACTGGTTCGGCCAAATCACGAACAACGTTTCGACGCCGCGCGTCATGGAGACGCATCTCGGCATCTTGGCGCCGTACTTGGAGGGGAACAAAGCCATCGTGCAGTGCCCGAATTTCAGCCCGGAGCGGGTCGCGCTGCGGTTCGATAAACCGGTGGCGAGCTACGCCTACAACGACAACTTCAGCACTTGGGACGTCGCCGGCGACAGCATCGTGAACGTCAGCAACCGCCGGGGCACCTCGGCGACCATCGCCTTCGCCGATTCGGCCAACGTGCCCTATTCCGCGCCGTTCGACAAACTCCAAGAAAACTGGTATCTGTCGTCGCCGTCGCAGGGGTTCCCCAACGTCCACTTCCGGCACACCAACATCGCCAACGTCGCCTTCGCCGACGGGCACGTCGAAACCCGCACCCCGACGATCAACGGCGCACCGTCGTGGGAGAACCCCCTGGCCACCGACCTGCGTAAGAAAGAACGGGTCTGGGACATCGGCAGCGACGACGCGCTGTTCGGCCGCGAGTGAAGGTGACACCGTGGAAGATGCGACCTACGCCCTCGAACCGGGTCTGGCGCCGGAGGAATTTCTCGATCTCCTCCGGCGTTCGACGCTCGCCGAACGCCGGCCCGTCGGGGAAGCCGAGACGATCCGCGCGATGCTCCGCAACGCCGGGGTGATCGCGACGGCCCGCATCGGCGGACAACTCGTCGGTGCGGCGCGGGCGATCACCGACTTCGCCTATTGCACGTATCTCTCCGATCTGGCCGTCGATGTCGCGTATCAACGGCGCGGCATCGGCCGGGAACTGATCCGCCGAACCCACGAAGCGGCGGGCCTCGGCACAACCCTGATCTTGTTGGCGGCGCCGTCGGCACGGGACTATTACCCCCGCATCGGGATGGCCGCGCACAATTCTTGTTGGATCACTCCCCGACACGCCGTCGGAGATTGATGCGTTGGCACTCGAATTGCACTTGATACCGGCGTACTCGCAATACGCCGGCCCAATGGAGTTCGACCATGCTTTGGAGCAACCAATCGAAATCGGCACGGATGTCGATTTTGTACATCACCGCGGGCGCCCTAATCGACGTCTGGACGCTCGCCTACTATTTCTTCATCATGCGGGCGGAAGCCGAGGCCCATCCCGGTTCGGCCGGCGGGAGCTGGTTCTGGGTCGCCGGCTTCTTTTTCACCGGCTTGGCACTCCTTTCCATCGGACTCTTCTTGGGCAGTATCGGGCGAGCCGCGGCGAAATCCGAAGTCGTTCCCGTGGCCACCCTTCCCGTCCCTCCGGTCGTCCCGATTGCACCCAGTCCCGTCGTTTCCAATGCTGTCACCACAGCGCCAGTCGGTACGGCGCAATCGACCGTGCCCGTGATTTGAACCGCATTGCTCATGACCGCGCATCGCCCTTCACACTCGCCATACGGGGATCGATCCATGGAACGCCGCGAATTCTTATCCGCAGTCGTCGCGAGCCCGCTGCTGGCCGGGGCTGTGCACGCAGGCGCGCCCGTCGAGAAGCCGGAGCCGCTGCTGCGGTTCGACCCCGCCGGCGAAGTCGTCCGCGATGGGATGCGCTACCGCAAACTCGGCAAGACCGGCGAGGAAGTCTCGTGTATCGGTCTCGGCGGCTTCCACATCGGCCTGCCGAAAGACGAAGACGAGTCGATCAAGATCATGCTAAGTGCGATCGACGCCGGCATCAACTTCATGGACAATTGTTGGGATTACCACGACGGCTTGAGCGAACTGCGGATGGGCAAAGCCCTCAAAGACGGCTACCGCAAGAAAGTGTTCTTGATGACGAAGATCGACGGCCGCACCAAGGCGGCCGCCGCGAAGCAAATCGATCACAGTTTGCTCCGTATGCGCACCGAAGTGATCGATCTCGTTCAACACCACGAAATGCTTCGCATGGAAGACGCCGACCGCGTCTTCGGCGAAGACGGGGCCCAAGAAGCCGTGGAAGCGGCCCGCAAAGCCGGGAAGATTCGCTTCGTCGGTTTCACGGGTCACAAAGACCCGATGGTCCACCTGCGAACGCTGGCGGTCGCGAAGGAACACGGCTTCCGCTTCGACACCGTACAAATGCCTCTCAACGTCCTCGATGCCCACTTCCGGAGTTTCGCCCGCGCCGTCCTCCCGGAATTGGTGAAGGATCAGATCGGCGTCCTGGGGATGAAACCGCTCGCCAGCGGCGCGATTATGGAATCGAAATGCGCCACGGCCGTGGAGTGTTTGAACTACGCCTTGACCCTGCCGACGTCCGTCGTCATCACGGGTATCGAGTCGATGGAACGCTTGACCCAAGCGTTGAAAATCGCCAAGGACTTCAAGCCGATGCCGGCCGAGGAGGTCGATGCCCTTTTGGGGCGAACGGCGAAGGCCGCGGCGAAAGGGGCCTACGAAAAGTTCAAGACCGGCGTTCAATTCGACGGCACCGCGACGCACCCGGAATGGCTCGGGTGAACGGATTCGACCTCTCGCATCAACCCCTCGACGGTCGATGAACGTTTGATCGAATCGAAATGGGCGAAAGTTCCGTACCGCGCCGCGAGACTCAGCCATTGCTTTAACCGCCGGAGTAGCCGCCCCCCTTCGGCGTCGTAGTGCTCGCGAGATCGGACGACGAGCCGATTCAACAACATCGACCAATCCTCTTGTATGTCACCGCGCGTTTGTAAACCCAGCTCAATCGCCACTTGCAGCGGCAGTCGGGGGTTCGCGAGCGCACCGCGGCCGAGCATAAAGTGCCGGCACCCGGTCGCATCGCGGCAGCGTTGAAAATCGTCCAAAGTCCAAATATCTCCGTTGGCGACCACGGGAATTTTCAACCGAGCGCGAACCCGGCCGATCGGTGCCCAGTGGATCGGCGGGGCGTAACCGGCTTGCCGCGTGCGACCGTGGATCGTGATCCAACTCGCGCCGCCTTCCGCCGCCATGTCCGCGTTTTCGTCGATGGCACCGAGCGTATCCCAGCCCAGCCGCAACTTCGCCGAGACTGGTATATCAGCGGGCACCGCCGCGCGGACCGCCGCGACGATCTCGCGGATCCGCAGCGGGAACTTCAACAGAGTCGCCCCCCCGTCGTGACGGTTGACGGTCTTCGCCGGGCAACCGAAGTTGATGTCAATCGCCCCGGCCCCGAGTTCGCAGGCCACGACCGCGGCCCCGGCCATGCGCCCCGGATGGCCGCCGAGGAGTTGGACTTGCACCGGCATTCCGGAGGTCGTCCGCGCCCCGCTTTTCAATTCCGGAACGTGTTTGAGGAAGACGTGCTTCGGCGGCACCAGCTGGGCGACCCGCAGAAACTCGGATACGCCGAACGTGAAGGCACCCGATTCCCCCTGCACCGCCCGCATCGGCGCATCGGTCACCCCTTCCATCGGGGCGAGGATCAGGGCGGGGGTGTGCGGCGAAAGTATCACGCCAGCACGGCCTTCACCAGTTCACCGTGGACGTCGGTCAGGCGCATATCCCGGCCTCCGAATCGGAAAGTCTGCTTCTTGTGATCGACCCCCAGTAGGTGCAGTAGCGTCGCGTGGAAGTCGTGTATCTCGACGCGGTCTTTCACGACCTTATAGCCGAAGTCGTCGGTGGCCCCGTGGTGGACTCCGCCTTTGACCCCGCCGCCGGCCATCCAGATGGTGAAGCCGAATTGATTGTGATCCCGTCCGTCGCCTCCCTGCGCGAACGGGGTGCGGCCGAACTCGCCGCCCCAGATGACAAGCGTGTCTTTCAGCAGTCCGCGGGATTTCAGATCCTTCAACAGCGCCGCGATCGGTTGATCGACGGCGAGGGCATTCTTGGTATGGCCGTCTTTCAAGCCGCTGTGTTGATCCCAACGGTCGGTGCCGACGCTCGGGCAGGTGAGTTCAATGAACTTGACGCCGCGTTCGACGAGCCGGCGGGCCAGCAGACACTCGGTGCCGAAGGTGACGGTCGGGGCGTACTTCGATTCGAGCCCGTAATTCGCCTTAGTTTCCTTCGTCTCTTTGCTCAGATCCATCAGCTCGGGTACGGCGGCCTGCATGCGGAAGGCGGTCTCGTAGTTGGCGATGGCCGAATCGATTTCGTCGCCGCCGGGGCCGCGCAGCGCATCGAGTTTCTTCATCAGCGCCAGCTTCGACTTCTGCCGATCTTCGGTCGCTTCGAGGCGGTTGACGTTGGCGACGGGCGGATTGGCCGCGCGGAAGACGGAACCCTGATGCGCCGCCGGGAGGAAGCCGCTGTTGAAGTTGTCGAGCCCGCCGGGCGGGATCAATCCGCCGTTGAGGATGACGAAGGTGGGCAGGTCCTTGTTACCGGTGCCGAGGCCGTAGCCGCACCAGGCGCCCCAGCTCGGCCGGCCTTGGACGCCGGCGCCGGTGTGGAGGAAGTAGTTCGCGCTCGTGTGCTCCGGGAACTTGGAGACCATCGAATGGATGAACGCGAGGTCGTCGACGCACTCGGCGACGTGCGGGAAGAGTTCGCTGACCCACGTCCGGCTTTGGCCGTACTGCTTGAACTTCCACGGCGACGCCATGACTTTGCCGACGTTGGCGAACTGGGTCGGTTCGACCTTTTCGAGCACCTTATGCGGGTCTTGGCCGTTGAACTTCTCGAGCTTCGGCTTGTAGTCGAATGTGTCGACCTGCGACGGCCCGCCATCCATGTAGAGGAAGATGACCGACTTCGCCTTGGCCGCGTGGTGCAGCGCCGGGAGTTTGAAATCGGCGCGCGTTTGCTCGGCGAGCATCGCGGAAAGCGCGAGGGCACCGAAGCCGTTGGACGAGCGCTGCAGCCATTCGCGTCGGTTCGGGAACATGAGGGAACTTTCGTCCGATGTAGGACAGGCCTCCAGGCCTGTCCGAAAATCGCATTTGGCATCGATCTTTTTGGACAGGCCTGGAGGCCTGTCCTACAAAAATCATCGAATGTAAATGAATTCCTTGACGTTGAAGAGCATGTGGCCCAGGTCGGCCCACGCCTTCGCGTCCTTCTCTTGAACTTTCACAAACTCGGCGCAAGTCTCCCGTTCGATGGCAGTTGGCAATCGCCCGAATGCACACACATACATCGCGTCGATCCGCTCGGCAGGCGTACCAGGCTTCGCGAGTATCGCCGTAGCCCAGACTTCGGCTTGACCGTAGACGAAGGGATCGTTCAGCAGAATCAGCGCCTGCGCGGGGACGTTCGACACCTGCCGGCGGCCGACGGTACTGAACGGGATCGGCGTGTCGAACGCGAGCAGGAACGGCGACAAGAAGTTTCGCCGCACCGCCAGGTAGATGCTCCGCCGGCCATCGCCGTCGAGCGGCCCGGTGCCGGGGCGGCCGCGGCCATCGAGGAACGGCGTGAGTAAGATCGGCACACTCTTCCCTTCCATTTTCGGGTCGAGTCGGCCGCTGACCGCGAGCATCGCATCCCGGATCGCTTCCCCTTCGAGACGCTTCAGGCGGAACTTATGCAGAAGGACGTTCGTCGGGTCGGCTTTGTCGGATGCGGCATCGCCGTCGGAGCTCATGCGGTAGGCGTCGGTGAGGACCAAACGGCGGATCAGTCGCTTGATGCTCCAGCCGTCATCGACGAACTCGGTCGCCAAGTGGTCGAGCAATTCCGGGTGCGTCGGCGTTTCGCCCAGCAGTCCGAAATTGTCCGGCGTCGGCACGAGTCCCCGGCCGAAGAGGTGATGCCAAACGCGGTTGACTGCGATTCTGGAAACGAACGGATTTTGCTTAGGATCGGTCCATTGGTACGCGAGCTCGAGTCGGCCGCTGCCGGCGGTGTGCTTCAACCCATCCGTGCCCGCGAGCGCTTCGAGCGAACGGTGCGGCACCACCGCGCCGGCCGTACGCGGATTTCCGCGGACGAAGACGGTTTCGTCGACGGGCGTGCCGTCCCATTGGGCGAGAGCGATTTGCGATTCCCACTTCACGCTTCGGGCGAGGATCTTTTCCGCGGCGCGGACGTTCGCGGCGATGGACTCGATCGCACCGGCATCCGGCGTATTCGCGATCTTGAACTCCACCGGTGGCAAACCGGGCGACTCGTCCGATTGGACCACCATCGCCACGGCAAAGTCGGTCCGAGGATCGGCGCTGAGTTCCACATGCAGGCGTTGGCCGACGTAGCCCGCGACGCCGTGCCCGACCCAGCGGTATTCGTCGGCATTCGGGATGACTTGAAGAAGTCCCCCGTGCAACGGCCCGGCGAGGACGGTGTGACCGTTGACCGCGGCATAAGCCGTGCCGCCGCCGCGGACGAGATAGTACAGGTTCTTCTTGGTCAGCACGAAGTTCGGAGTGCGAATACTGAAGCCGACGCGGTTGGTTTTCCCGAGTGGACCGTAGTCGCCGGCCGATTCGCCCGAGGTTTTCAAGCCCGCCCAGAAGGGGTCGAATGTCGCGGCAGTGTACGGTTCGACGCGCGGTTTACCGGCGCGGGGCGCAAGCGATCCGGCGCGGCGTGGGCCGGCGCCGAAGGTCACGTCGTCCGGGAGCCACGGGGCGCCGGGCGTCGAGTAATCGACGACGACTTCGGATTTGCCTTTCCACGTGGTCGGCTGTGCGTTCGCGGAGATTCGCGAATCTCCGATCTTCTGCGCGAGTTCGTTCGCCGTCGCTTCCCGGAGCTTGGCCAACTCCGCCGCGACTTTGCGATTCGCCTCCCAGCCATCGATGCGGGCCTGGCGGTAGGCGCTGCCTTCGATGATGCCGTAGAGCGCGTAGTAATCTTTGGTACTGATCGCGTCGAACTTGTGATCGTGGCAGCGGGCGCAGGCGACGGTGAGGCCGAGGAAAGCTTTCGTAGCCACGTCGATGCGGTTGTCGAATCGGTCGGCTTGATCTTGGCGGATATCGACCGGGGAGTGCACTTCCTCGCCGAGGTGCCAGAAACCCGAACCGACGAGCGATTCGTTGACGCCGGTCTTCGGGTTGATCCGCGGCTTCGGCAGCGCGTCCCCGGCGAGTTGCTCGCGGACGAACTGATTGTACGGCACATCGGCGTTGAGCGCCCGGATCACGTAATCGCGGTATTGGAACGCGTTGGGGATGTCCGGTTCGAATTCGTGCCCCCGGCTCTCGGCGTAGCGGACGATGTCGAGCCAATGCCGGCCCCAGCGCTCGCCGAATTGCGGCGAGGCCAGCAAGCGATCCGCGACTTTGGCGAACGCTTCGGCCGAGGTGTCGGCGTCGAAGTCGCTCAGTTCTTTGGCCGTTGGCGGCAGTCCCGTGAGCGCGAAAGTCACCCGGCGAAACCAGATCGGTTTGCTCGCCGACGGGGCGGGTTTGAGATTCTTCTCGGTCAACTTCGCGATTAAGAAACGATCCACCGCAGTGGAACCGGCATTCGTTGGCACGGCGGGGTTTTGCACCGGTTGCCAGCACCAGTGCTCGGCCTTGCGTTTGGCGAGATCGAAGCCGCTCTTCGTTTCGACCGCCGAGGTATCGTTCGGCCAGACGGCGCCGTCCTTGACCCACTGTTCCAAATCCCGAATCGCCGCATCGGGTAGCTTCCCACTCGGCGGCATTTGCAAATCGGTATTGGCGTAGCGGATCGCTTCGATCAATTTGCTATTGGCCAAGTCGCCGGGGACGACCGACGGGCCGTTGTCGCCGCCCTTCAGAAGTGCCGCGCGGCCGTCGGTGCGCAATCCGCCTTTGGGCTCCTTGCCCTTGGTCGCTTTTTCGTCCCCGTGGCACTTCGCGCAGTGCTCCACGAGCAGCGGGCGGATCTTCTGTTCGAAGAAGTCGGCCGGTTCGGCCGCGGATGCGGTGGAAGCGCAGAGCAAACTGGCGATGAGCCAAAGACGTGCGGCGGGCATGGAGGCCGTCTCCGGAGGGCGGTGAAGTGATTATAACCGCAAAGAGTATCCGAGACACTCGCAGAATTCTCACCGCGCCAACGTTTCGGGCCGGTGGGTTGTTAAGATTTTCGGAATCGCTCCCGCGCCCGAGGAACCGCCATGCCCCGTTTTATGCTCGCGTTCATCCTCTCGGCATTCGCTTGGTCCACCGCCTGGGCCGAGGCTCCCAAGCCCGCGCGCAAGGCCGAAGTGGAAGCGGATACCTTCGCCGAGTTGATCCGGAAGCTGCACTCGCAGAAAGTCAAATTCCCGAACTCGCTCAAAGACACGCCCCTCCGCACGCTGAAGGAACAGCTCGAAAAGCAGTTCGAGATCACATTTGTGGTCCGCGAAGACCTCTTCAAATTGCAGGATCAAGCCGACGGCGAGATCATGGACCGCAAGTTCAAACTCGACACCAACCTGAGCGGCATCCCGTTGGAAGCCTTCTTGCGATTGGCCCTCCAAGACATCAAGGCGACATTCCTCGTCCGCAAACACTACATCGAAATCACCACTTGGGAAGCGGCGGTCGCCCAGTCCGACGATCCTGCCCTCGCCCTTTTGTTCAAGGAGGGTGCGCCGGAAACAATCGCGGCGGCGCTCCGAGATTTCATCCGCGATACGCCGTTGGTGAGTACCGTCGTCAAAGACCGCCCCTTCGAGCACGCCGTCGGCGAATTGGCCGACACCTACGGCTTCACCGTCGTCGTGGCGGTGCAAGCCGTCGATCTGTCGAAGACGGCCGTGTCGGCCCGGTTGATGAACGTCCCCTTCCCGACCGCGCTCGAGGTGCTGGCCCTGAACGCCGGGTTAAAAGTCGTGCGCCGGGACAACACGTTCATCGTGACGACCCCGGAACACGCCGCCAATATGAAGACGAAGTCGCTCAAACCCGCGAAGAAGTGAGACCGATGGGCCGGGATCGAAAATCGGGCCGTCGCGAACCGGGCTGTCTGGATCGCGGCGGCCGTTCGCATTACATCGGCACGGCGACACCGCGATCCCGCAACGGGTGGTGCGACTTCGCCGACAGGAGTTTCCGATGGCCACGCTCCAAGAAGTCCAAGCGGCGATGACCGGCTTCCCCCGAAACCTGACTTGGGGGAACTTCCGCCCCGTGCAAGCGTCCCCGTCCCCGCCGCACGCCGCCCAGGTGAGCGTCGGTTTCTCGATGGGCGGGTGGTCGGTGCAACTGGTGAACGGCGAATACAAAGTCCGCGGCGCCCGGGTCTCGGTCGCGGCGCAGGCCAACGGGTCTTGGGCGACGGCCGCGGCCCGCACCGACGCCGGCCTGCTCCTGCACGAGCAGGGGCACTTCGACATCACCGGCCTGATCGCCCGCGATCTGATCGGAAAGGTCCTCGATCTGTCGTTCGACCAGTCCGTCATCGCCGTCTGTATCGGCTCGGGCGATACCGCGAACTCTCAGCTGCGCTACGTCACCCGGCTGTTCCAGGCGGATGTGACCCGCTTCGGCCAAGAGGCCCGCGACCTGCTCGCCCGCCTGAACACGAATCCGAACACGCAAGCCGACGGGCTGTACGACACCCAGACCAACCACGGGTTGAATTCCACCGGCCAGCAAGGGTGGAACAGCCGGCTCCAGCGGATCAAGGCGTCGAACGACAGCCTCGAACTCATGCTCCGGATCGAAGGACTTCTGCGGTAATCGCCCGATCGATCCAGCCGCCGCCGAGGACGCGGGCGCTATCGTAAAACGTCACGGCTTGTCCCGGCGAAATCGCCGATTGCGGTTCGGCGAAGGTCACAATCGCCCCGCCATCGGCAGTGGCTTCCACGGTGGCTGCGGTCGCGGCGGTGCGGTAACGGATCTTGGCGATGCAATTCAGCGGCGCATCCGTCGGCGGGTCGATGAGCCAGTTGATGTCGGTGGCCCGCAAACCATTCGCCAGTAATTCCTCGGGATCGCCGACGATCACCTCGTTCGTCTCGGGGACGATGTTCAAGACGAAGCGCCGTTTGCCGGCCGCAACACCCAAGCCTTTGCGTTGGCCGATGGTGAAGCGGTCGATGCCGTCGTGGTCGCCGAGGACCGTGCCGTCGGAATCGCGGATGACCCCGGCCGTCACCGCTTCGGGCCGGCGTTTGCGGACGACGTCGGTGTGATCGCCGCTCGGCACGAAGCAGATTTCGACGCTGTCCGGCTTGGCCGCGACGTTCGTCAGCCCCGCCTCGCGGGCGAACTCGCGGATCTGCGGTTTCAAGTAGCCGCCCACCGGGAAGAGTAGGTGGGGCAGCACTTCGCGTTTGATGCCGTGGAGGACGTACGATTGATCTTTGTCCGGGTCGGCCCCTCGGTGCAGTGCCGGTTCGCCGGTCGGGCCGGGCAGGATTTGGGCGTAGTGCCCGGTGGCGATGAAGTCGGCGCCGAGTTGTTTTCCGAAGGTCCAAAGCTGGCCGAACTTCAACCAGTTGTTGCAAACGACGCACGGGTTCGGGGTGCGGCCCTTCAAGTATTCGTCCGCGAAGTAGTCGATGATCTTGTCGAACTCTTTCTCGAAGTTCAACGCGTAGAACGGCAAGTCGAGTTTGTCCGCGACGCGGCGGGCATCGTTGGCGTCGATGGCGGAGCAGCAACCTTTTTTGTTGTCGCGCCGGGTATCGAGTTCATCGGTGTGGATGCCGGTGCGCATGAACAGACCGATGACTTCGTAGCCCTGCCGCTTCAGCAGCACCGCCGCGGCGGAGCTGTCGACACCGCCGCTCATGGCGAGAACAACGCGACCGGACACTGGGAAATCCTCTCGGCCAATTGAACATTGTATGCGGATGGTGGCGTCACGTTTTTCAACGTGTCGCCACATGGATCGCTCACTTCAACTTCGGCAGTTCCTTCTTCACGAAGTCCATGCGCTGCTTCATGCGCTCCCTGTTTTGCTTGGCGTCGTTCTCGAACGACTTCGCCCAATCTTTGTTGGTCTTGGCCAGTTCGTCGCGGGTGCGGTTGATCCACGCGTCCATCCGCTTCAAGAATTCGGGGGTGAAGTGCTTCTCCATCAGATCTTTGTACGCGGCGATCGCCTTCTTCTTGCCTTCGTCGTTTTCCAAAATCGCGCGCGACACGAGGGCGCCGGCACCGGGCCAGATGGCTTCGTTCGGGTTGGCGAACATCTGATCCATCCCGTGGGGGATGAACACGGCCTTGCCGTCTTTCGGGGGGAAGTAGAGCCGGTAGTTATTGTGGTTGCGGACGTAGCCATCCCAATCGGTGGCGAGGAATTGCAGGGCCGCGTCCTTGGCGAAGAGGTCGACGTTCACCAATTTTTCCACGGCCTCGTAGCGTTTCTTGATGTCGCCGATTTGGCACGCCGCCGCGAGTGCTTTCAAGTCTTTGCCCTCGTTGCCGGGGCCGTGGTCGAGTTTCAATTTCTGATCGATGTCGGCGAGGAAGCCGCCGTCGTACAAATTGCCGCCCGTGGCGCCGGGGAAACTCCGCTCGACGAAATGGCCGTTGTACCCCTCCTTCAGCACGTACAACCCGACCTTGCGGCCGTTGAGTTCGACGACCGCATGAGTGGCCCGCGCCGTCGGCAGACCCATCGCCTTGGCGAGTTCCGAGCAAGCGATCTCGTTCAAGTAACCGCCGTCCTGCACGGAGTTGTTCAGGTGGAGTTTGTCGAGCGCGGAGTAGGTTTGATCCTTCACGAATTTGTCGAAGTTCAGCGTCAGCGCCGGTTTGTCGTCCCAATTGCGGAACGACCCGGCCGCCCCTTTCAAATGGATCGCGACGTCTTTGTAGGTCTTGTCCCCAACGACCACGGAGCACTTCACGTACTTCTTTGGCTCCGCCTGCAGCAGTTTCAAATTCGGTGCGTCGACGGTGATCTTGAACGTCGGCAGCGGCGCGCTGATCTTGAACACCTCGGCCGTGGGGTCGGCTTTGGTCTGGGCGAATGCGGGCGTTGCGGCGGCGACGGCGAGGATCAATAGCGGGATTCGAAACATCGGCTCCTCCGGGGAATCACGGGGCGGACGGTGTCATTGTGCGATGGATGGCTCGCCGGACGCAACCGCGAACCTGTGGCGGCACGTTTCCAACGTGTCGGAGGTCGGCGAGGGATTTGCCCCTTTGCTATTTTATTGACCGGCACGTTGGGAAACGTGCCGCCACACCGATTCACCCCTCACAGCGATTCCAAGCTTTCGACCAACTGATCCAAGACGGCCTCGTCGGTTTTGGGGTTGAAAAACACCGCCTTCCAAGCGGGGATTTCGATGCCGTGGGGCCGGTAGCCGAAGTTGGTCGTGTAGCTCAGGCGGGCGTCGATCGCCGGGTCGAGGGAATAGGTGCGCTTGCCGAAGAGTCGCTTCACTTCGCCGAAGTAGCGCTGCATTTCTTCGGGCGGGAGTTCGCCGCGCTCGAGTTTGTCGAAGATCGCCGCGGCGTCGCGGCCCTTCGGCAACACCCACCAGACGACGCTCGGTCCGCACGTCTCGGCGTTGAGGACTTTGCAATAGTCCAGCTTCGCCAACCGCTGTTTCAACCCGTGGGCGAGCTCGAGCGACCGCGCCGTGAGCATCTGGAAGCCGGTGAGGCCGATGCCGTTGAGCGAGGCCATGACGGCGTACGGCCCCAAGCCGGGCCGGGAGCATTCGAGCGTGACGAGCGCCGGATCGCGCCGGCTGTCGGCCTCGGCGAAGTACGGTGTGTCCGCCACGTCTCGGGCCAAATATTTGAGGTCGGCCCGGCGGTTCATGATGAACGCGCTGCTCGGATAGTGGCCGCGGCCCATCTTGTGGAAGTCGAGCGTCACGCTGTCGGCGACCCGCATCCCGAGCGCTTGCTGTTGGACGCGCCCCACGACCTTCAACAGCTCCGGCGTGAATTCCAGCGGGTTCTTGGCGTTGTCGTAATCGCTCAGGAAACAGAGCGCCCAGCCGACGGCGGCGTCGACGTGCAACTGCGGCGGGGTGACTCGGTATTTCGCCACTTTCTCGTCGACGATTTTGCGGATTCCCGCGACGTCGTCGATCCCGGAGGCGTCGGTGGTCCCGAAGGTCGCCACCACGAACAGGACCTTGGTGCCGGCGCTGTAAAGTTCTTCGAGTTTCGCGTCGAGCAAATCGAGCCGCATCGCGAGGGTGCGATCGGTCGGGATCGAATGGAGATTTTGCGTGCCGATGCCGAGCCAACCGGCGAGCGTCAGGTTCGAATAATGCCCCGCTTCGGAGACGATCCCGGCGATCTTTTCGCCCTGCAACCCGCGCTGCATCGCACCGGGCAGGACTTTCTCCAGCCCGATTTTAGCGCCGTATAGGTTCGAAATCGTACCGCCGATGGTGAAGACGCCCCACGGCTCGTCGGTGTGGTAGAAGATCAAATTCGCGAGCGCCGTCACGGCCTTCACTTCGAGTTCGTTGGACCGCTGGCTGTAGCTGTCGGTGCAGAGGTTCGGATTCTTCAGCAAGCACGCCATCGTGCCGATGAGCGAAGCATAGTTGGCGGGACCGCGGACGTTCTCCAAATGCAGCGGCGACGACCATCCGTCGGTGCCCCAGAAATAGGGGAACACGGCATCGCGGGCATCTTTCAAATTCCCCGGCAGGACGTGGATTTCCGGGTTCGCCTGGGCGGTGTCGTAATTCTGCGAATAGTAGTTCCCCGGCGGCAGAGATTCTTGGGCGCGCAAAGCGTCGAGGAATTCTTGGAAAATGCCGGTGATGGCCTTCGGGTCGCACTCGAAGAAAGTGCGGACGAACGCGGCGTAGCGGAGGCGATCCATGGATTCAGCTCAGGATTTGGGACAGGACCGCCAAGAGATCCTTCAAGGGGTGGAGAGGATACCGCTTGATGTCGATGGCGAGCGTCCCTGGGACGAGCTTCAAGAACTGCCAGAGTTCGCCGGTGGTCACGGCGCCGTAGACCGGGATCGCGACGCCGGCGGCCGAGTTGAATTGGCGGACGCCTTCCATTTGGGCGATGCACTGGGCCAAGCCGAGTTCCAAGTCGGCTCGCTTCGCTTCGACGACCGTGAGCAACGGCGCCTTGAGGCGCGGGACGGATGCGGTGCGAGCGATGATGAAATCGCATTCCCCGGTCAAACCGCTCTCGGGATTCTGATCGAGCCGGACGCCGGAGAAGATGCTGAGCGGCGCCCCGCCGAGTTCGGTCGCGGCCAGCAGGACCGGCGCGACGATCGCTTCGCACCGCGCCTTCTCCGAGACCAACGGCAGGGTGCGGTGCATCCGCTCCAAGATGTCGGGTAGCCAAGCGGGAATTTCGACAGGAACCGGCGTGGGAAACAGCTCCGCCGAGACCAGTTCCAGTTTCAACAACCGCTCGATGGAATCCAAGCTGAATTCGCTGTAGCGCATCGCATCACTCCTTCTTCAGCGAGTGAAACACCAAGCCGGTGGGGATCTTCGGGTAGAAGTAGGTCGACTTCTGCGGCATCTTCTCCCGGCTGCCCGCGATGCTCTCGACGTGCTCCATCCCGCAGGGCGGCACCAAGCAGACCAATTGGCAGTTCTTGGCCTTCACCGCCTCGGTGACTTCGGTCAGTTGGTGAACGTACCGACAAGTCGGTGTCACTCCGAATTCATCTTTGATCATTTCGCCGATGACCGCGACATGTAGGATGCTGACTGCCAGAGAATGCCAGTCCGCTGTCCGAGCCGGTGCGAGCAATTCCATCAGCCGAGCCGAATCGAACTTCACCGCGAGCCACTTGCCGTCGGCGACGGTGCCGAAACCCAGCACGCTTTGTGAATCTTCCAGTTGCACATGCTCCCAGCAAGCCGACGGATCGTCGAATTCGCCGACGATTCTGATTTGCTCGCCTTCGAATATTCCTTTGAGTTCGTCGCGAGAGATCGGCGGCAGCCCGCTCAGTAACCGGTGGGTCGGTTGGATAATGAGGCCGGGGTCGCCCATGCTCACGAGCATCATCAGGCAGAAGTTCTGCGGGGCCTCGTCGTCGGCGACATCCCCCGCGGCACGCTCTTCTTCCAAATACTTCAGGCCGGTTTCGTAGCGGTGGTGGCCGTCCGCGATGAACACCGGCTTCGGCCCGAGCAACCCGATGAGCTGCGACACCGTGTGGGTATCGGTGATGACCCAGAGTTTGTTGACGACGCCGAGGTGGTCGTGCGCTTCCGTCGGCGGGGCGTTGCGGATGATCGCATCGATCTTGCCGAACACCTCGTTCGTATCGTCCGGGTACAACCCGAAGATCGGTGAGATGTTGAACGCCGTGGCCTGGTACAGCTTCAACCGGTCGGCCTTGGGTCCGCTAAAGGTCTGCTCGTGCGGGAAGATGTTTCCGGTGCCGAAGGGCTCGAGCCGGACGCGGGCCAAGAAGCCGCGCCGGGTGAAGGTCTGCCCATCGACTTCGAAGGTCTGTTCGAGGACGTACAGGCTGCGGGCGGTGTCTTGCCGGAGGATGTTCGCGCCGATCCATTCTTTGATCGCCCGCCCGGCCCGGACGTATTTGTTGTCGATGTCGTCGTCGCCGGGTTGTTCCTGCGTCAATTCCACGCGGACGGCGTTGTACGGGCTGGATTCGTAGAGGTGCTGCTGCAGCGCCGTGTCGATGACGTCGTACGGCGGGCAAATCACATCCGAGAGCGCGCCCACTCGGCCCAAGTCGTACCGGTAACCGCGGAACGCGCGAATATCTGCCATGGACGATCGACCCCGTTATTGCCACTCGAAAATAGACCCGTGTACTACCCAGTATGCTACGGGTTGGGATCAAACCGGTTCGGTCGATGTGATCCGGACGCCGACTTCGCCGGCCCGGATTTCTCCGATCCGCCAAGCTGTCAAGCCGTTGTCGGCGAGACTCGCGAGCGCCGACGCCACCGCCGCCGGGCGGCACACGACGACGAAGCCGACGCCCCTGTTGAAGACCCGATCCATCTCCGCGCCGGCAATGTTGCCGAGCTTCCGGAGCCATTCGAACAAAGGTGGTGACGGCCATGCGGCGCGGTTGACCACCGCTTGACAACCCGGCGGGAGAACTCGACCGAGGTTATCCGGAATGCCACCGCCGGTGATATTGGCGAGACCGCTCACGGCGAATTCGGCCGTCTGCACGGCGTCGAGCAACCGCCGGATCGGCTGCGCGTAGATCATCGTCGGCGTCAACAGCGCTTCGCCGACGGTCGTCCCGAGTTCGGGCACGCGGTCGGCCACGGTCAACTCCGCCGACTCCACGACCTTGCGGACCAGACTGTAGCCGTTGGAGTGGAAGCCGCTGCTGGCGAGTCCGATCAGGGCATCGCCCGGCCGAATCGCGGAGCCGTCGATCACTTCGGATCGTTCGACCATCCCGGCGGCGAAGCCGGCCATGTCGAAATCGCCCGCGGCGTAGAACTCGGGCAGGATCGCGGTCTCCCCGCCGACGAGGGAACAGCCCGCCCGCATGCACCCTTCGCTGATGCCGAGTACGAGTTGCCGGGACAATTCCGGATCGTCCGCAGGCATCGCGATGTAATCCAAAAACACGAGCGCATCGCCGCCCGTGCAGATGAGGTCGTTCACCGACATCGCCACGAGATCGATGCCGACGGTGTCGAAACGGCCCATCTGCGCGGCGATTTTCAACTTGCTGCCGACGCCGTCGGTGCAGGTGACGAGCACGGGATTAGCGTACTTCCGGGCCGGGCTCGCGAGCGCGTTCAGATCGAATAAACTCGCGAAGCCGCCGGGACCTTTGCCCCCCTTGCGGGGCGGGAAAGGCGGCTTCATCACGCGGTGCGCGTCCCACGTCCGCGCGAGCAGCGGTTGGATTCCGGCCATCGTCTCGGCGTACTTTTCGAGGTCGAGCCCGGCCTTTTTATAGTTCCACTCTTCGGGCATTTTGAGTCTCGACTAACGGAAACGGTCGCCCACGCTCGTTGTGGCGTGCGGCGACCGGGATGTACGGTCATGTGGCACGGGGCGGCGATCAAGTTTTGGGGATCGCCACTTCGGAAACGGACACGCCGATCTTGCCGCCGTCGACCCCGATGGATTTCTTTTCGGTTTCGCCACTGGTGGAATCGATGAATTCGACTTCGGCTTTCGCCCCGGCGGCGGAGAGCGCGGGCCGCAATTCCTCGAAGCTCTGCGTCCGTACGCCGTTGATCTTCAAAAGGATGTCGCCTTTGCGAAGGCCCCCGGTTTTGGCGGTCCCTTCGTACAGATCGGTGATGCGCAAACCGGATTCGACACCCAGTGGGATCGCGTTGTTCGCCGCGTCCGGCCGCGTGATCGTCGGGTTCGTCGCGGGGTTGATGAGTTCGGGATACGTGTATTGCTGCGGGGCGCTGACACCCGGGGTCACGAAGCTAGGTACGGAGCCGTAGTAACTGGGGATGCTTTGGGAATAATTGGGACGGTAGTAATTTCCGCCCCCGTACGCGTTGCCCAAACCGAGGCCCAAGTTCAGGTAGATCCCGCCCGTGCTGGCCCCGCGGTACCCGGAGCATCCACCGAATTGAACCGTACCCGGTCGCGAACCGGAATAGCCGCCCGAGTGGACGGCCCCGGCATGGCCTCCGCCGGAGTGGCCGCCCGCGTGACCGCCGCCGTGATGTTGGGCGAACGCAGGGAGAGCCGACAGTAAGAGCGCAGCCCCGGCGATCGAGAAGTGAGCGCGGGTCATGGTTACAGCTCCTGAGGTGTGGATGCTCCCCGATGGAACACCCGATGTAGTCCCTTCGAATTCGCGGGCACTTACTTCTTCGGGCGGATGGTCGGATTCGACGACGGATTGATCAAGTCGGGATAGGTGTACCCAGGCGATCCGGCGGACGGAGCGGCCAGATTCGGCAGCGATTCCACGGCGGGTGGCGGTGGCGAAAGCGGGGTACGGAAAGTAACACCCGCGGTGTCCGGGTAGTAGTTGCCGAGGTAGTAGTAGCCGTAGTTCGAGGTCGGGCGGTAGTAGTACCCCGAGTAATAGTCGGCGCCGAACCCGTAGGAATATCCGAGTTGGAAGCCGGTGCCACGCAGTGCCGAATACCCGACGGCGGGAAACGGCCGCTGGGTGTAGGGTCGGACGACCGGTGATATGTACGGCTGGGCCACAGCCGGGAGAGCCGAGACCGCGAACAGCACGACGGCGAAGGCAAGGCGAGTCGGGATCATGGTCGATACTCCGCAAGTTGGGCACGGTTTTATTCTACACGGCATCACTTGGCGTCGAGCAGTTTCCGGTAATCGCCCCATTCGAGCGGGTGGAGGTTCGCCTTCGTCAAGCCGCGTTTTTTAGCCTCCGCCATGGTCGCCGCGCGGGAACCGACGTTGCCGAGTTTATGGTAAGCGAGTGCCAAGTGATATTGGAACACCGGCCGGGGGTCGGCGGCGGCGGCGGCTTCGAGATCGCGCAAGGCTTCTCGGTATTCCCCCGCCGCCATACGGACGAGCGCCCGCGAATCGAGCAGCGACGGCGAGGGGCCGCGCAGGCCGATCGCCTCGTTGATGAGCCCGAGGGTGCCGGCGCCGCCGTCTTTCTTGTGCAGCGCCGCGAGCACCGCGACGTTGTTCAGTTGGTTCCCGCGCGTCTCGGCCGAACTGTTTTGCGCGGCCCGCGTGTAGCAGTCGATGGCGTCGTCGTAGGCGCCGCGGGCGTCGGCGAGTTCGGCGCTCGCCGTCAGCAAATCTTCGGACTTCGGATCCGCTTTCAACTTCTCGGCGACCCAGGCTTCGATCTCGGAAACGCTTTTGTCCCACGCCGGTCTTTCGGCGGCAACCGGGGGCATCGCGACGCGGGATCGCACCGCGATGGACGACAACCGCGCCGTGGGCCCCGCCGGCGCCGCCGCGCGAGCCTCCCGCAAAACAGCGATGGCGGTGGTAGCATCGCCGCGACGGATCAGGTACTGAACCAGCGGCACGTGCCCGGCCGGGCCTTTCTCTTGGGCCGCGAACTCCCGGTAGAGTTTCCCGGCTTCGTCGAAGGCGCCGATTTCTTCGAGGGCACGGCCCCGGTCCGAGGTCTTCTGCAGGGCATTCCCCGGTAGCGCGAAGTCCAGGATCAGTTTGACCCCGTCGGCGGGGCGTCCGTCTTTCGCGGCGTAGCGGGCTTCCTCGTAGGTCGCATCCCACCCATTTGAAGCACGCAGTTTCAACCGGTTGAGGGTGCGGCGCGAAGCGAACAAATCCTTGCGGTCGAGCTGGAGATGGGCCAAGAGCGCCAAGTGATCCGGCGCGGCGAGCGGCCCGGCCTTCGTCGCTTCGACAAGGGCCTTCTCGGCCGAATCGGGCTGTCCCCCCATCAGGTGGAGCTTCGCCAGGAAGAAATTCTGATCGGGCGTCAGCGGCGCGCGGGCGGTCGTTTCGAGGAGCAGTTCGATCCCCTTCGCCCGTTGAAACGGATCGATGGCGAGCACGAACGCCCTGGCCCGGATGTCTTCGAGGGCGTTGTTTCCATCCCGCAGATTTTCGTCCAGCCACTCGAGAGCCGGACCGATGCGTTTGAAGCCGTCCGGCGCCGAAACCGCGGCGACGGCCCTCATCCGCCGCGCCCACAGGGCCGCGTCGGTCTTGCCGGTGGCCAGGGCCTTGGCCAAGAGTTCCTCGGCTTGTTTCGTTTGGCCGGTCCGCTGGTACAAGATGAACAACCGCAGCGCCGCGGCGGGGTCCGACTCGCGGAGCGCCCACGCCTTTTTGAATTCGACTTCCGCCGCCGCGAAATCGCCGACGATCTCGCGGCACTCGCCGAGCGCGAGCGGGATCATCGCGGCGTTCGGCACCACGACGTCCGGTTGCCGGAGGCGTTTCTCGGCGGCGTTGGCCTGTTGAATCGCGGCGTCTTTCTGGCCCGTCGCCGCGAGGAATCGGACGATCGACACCCACAGTTCCGGGGCGTCGTCTTTGAGGGATTTCGCCAGTTGCAGCGCGGCCATCGCTTCGTCGGTCGCGCCGAAGATGAACAAGACCGTGCCGCGCGTGAGGTGGTCCCGGTAGTTCTTGGAATTGACAACCTCCGGCGAACGCACCCACGCCAAGCTCTGGGTTTTGTCGTCGGTCAAGGCCGAGCGCATCAGCGTGTACTGGCGCTGGAGATCGCTCGGCAGTCCGCCGGTCGCGGCCATGCGGGCCAGCAATTGGGTCGCTTCTTGGTAGCTCTGCCTCTCCCACAAAATCTGCACGACCCGGCGGATCAGGGCGTCGCCGCGCTCGCCCCGGTCGATGCCGAAGCGGTACTCGGCGAGCGCCGCTTCGGGTCGCCCTTCGACGTACGCCAAGTCGCCCAACAGCACGTGGATGCGGCCCCACGACTCCCGTTTGCCGAGTGCGATCTTGAGTCGCTTCGCCGAATTCGCCCGGCTCGCCTCGTCCGGTTTCGGGTTTTGCACGAACTCGCGGGCCACTTCGGCGACGATGGTCACGGCGCCGTCGGCGCCGTCGAGTTTGCGGATTTCGTCGAGCGCCCGATCGCGCACCTCCGGGTTGAGAAGCCCGTTGGCGAGATCGAACAGCGCGAGCCGCGTCGGCAGGTCGAAGGGCATCTCGGCCGTCGCCCGTTGCAGCAGCGGCAAGGCCTCGGCGCGCTTGTTCAACGAAGACAGCAGATCGGCCATACCGGCGAAGAGACGGAATCGGTCGGCGGCCGGAAATTCGGCGCGCTCGGCGAGCGCGAGGATCGCCGCGAGGTCGAACGATTTCGGATCCTTCGCTAGCAGTTGACCGCGCAGCAACCGCAGATCGACCGCGTCGCCGTACTTCTTCGCGGCTTCATCGAGGGTTTTTAGTCCGGCGTCGGAATCGGCGAGACCCCGCATCGTGGCGAGGGCGACCCACGCGTTCAATCGCTTCGGGTCGGCCGAGACCGCCGTCGCCAATTGTTGCATCGCGTCGGCCGGTTTGTTCTGGACGAACAGCGCGTTGGCCGCGAGGACGCCGATCTCCGGCGGGTAGGGTGTCGGCCCGAGGATCCGCTCGAATTCGTCCCATTTTCGCTCGCGCTCGGGCAGCGCGAGGACTTCGGCGAACTTCAATTGGGCGTAACGGACGCGGGCCTGCGGGTGCTTGGGGGCCAAGTCGCGGTAACGCTCGCCGGCTTTGGCCGTCTGCCCCAAAATCGCCAAGGTGTCGGCGATGCCGAACTGCGCGACGACCGAACTCCGGTCGATGCGCCACGCCGCTTCGTAACATTTGAGTTGATTCGGCAGATCGTTCGCGGCCCCGTAGCCGACGGCCAAAGCCAGGTACGCCTTTTTGTGGAGGTTGGCATTCCGCTGCACGGCCATCAGCGAATCTTCCAACTGCGGGATCGCCCGCGGCCAGTCGCCGCGCACGATGTCCACCCGCCCTCGGAGGTACCCCGCCGCGCTCGGCAATCGGTCGGCTGTCGCCAGCGCCGCGCCGGTGTCGCCGAGGTCGATGAACCGATCGCCCAAGTCGAGCAAGTGCGGACTGGTATCGGGGAGTTTCGCCGCGGCGGCGAGCAGCAACAGCCGGGCGCCGGCGGCATCGTTCGTCGCCACCATCATTTCGGCGAGGCCGAGGGTCAGGACGATGTTGTCGGGTCGGGCCTTCAACGCCTTTTCCAACAGTGTCCGGGCGAACTGCGGATCGTCGAGTGCCGAAAGCGCCGCGAGCTGCAAGAGGATGTCGGAGTCGTCGGATCCGCCGGGGAGTCGGAACGCGGCGTCGATATCCTCGCGGGCGCCGCGGCGATCCCCGGCCGCCAAACGGTATCGGCACCGCGCGAGGAGGGCGTCGATCTCCCGCCGGCGTTCCTCGACCGCGCGGTCCATGACTGCGTCGGCGTCGACGATCGACTGCGGGGTGTTCCACTCGTATCGCAGAATCGTGGCGAGTTCGAACGGCGTCGAAACGGGGGCCCGTTTAGTCGCGATCGCCGCCTCGAAATGCGTCCGGGCTTCGGAGGGTTTGTTATCCCGGCGATCGCAGTGGGCCAGCAAGAGGTGGATCTCGGGATCGGCCGTTTGCGCCGGGTCGCCGGACGCGAGCAGTTCGTTCAAGTTTTTCCGGGCCGCGCCGACCTTCCCCGTTTGGAAATAGAGCTTGGCCAGCCGGCGGCGATCGTCGTGGCGATTCGGCGCGACGCTCAGGACTTTATCTTCGAGCAGCGCGATCGCTTCGTTGGCGAACGCCGGTTTGGATTTCGCGAGATCGTCGTAGACCCCGGCCAATTCCGCGTACGCTTCGGGGTCGTCCGGTTGCGCGACGAGGTATTGTTTGTAAAATTCCACCGCCCGGAGCGGATCGTTCTCGGCGGCGGCTTTGCGGCCGAGTTCGCGGAGCACGCTCGCTTGCCGTCGCATTTGGATGCCGTGGACGGCGTAGGCGATGCCGCCGAGGACCATCGCCGCGGCGAAGGTCAGCAGCAACCGCTTCGTGCGGAGCAAGCGGGTGGGCCGGCTCCGTTCCCGACTCCGACGGCGTCGTGCCATGGCGAAAAACCTCCGGGTCGAAGCCGCAGGGGCAGCTGCGGAACGACGGTCACTATTGTACTTTGCAACGGGAGAAACGGGACGAATGGATTCTAAACCGATCGCCGTCGTGCTCAGTTTCGACCTCGAAGAGCACCACCGTATCGAAGCCGCGGCCCATTTGGTGCCCGCGCCGGAATCGGCGGCGATCTACGGTCGGCGGATGGAAGCGACGACGCGGCGACTGCTCGAACAATTGGCCGCGGCCCGGGCGCCCGCGACGTTTTTCATCGTCGGCGAAATCGCGCGGAGTCAACCGCAACTCGTCCGGGCCATTGCCGCGGCGGGGCACGAAATCGGTTCGCACAGTTACGATCACCGCCGGATTCACCGCCTGACCCCGGAACAATTCCGCGACGATCTGCGCCGGAGTATCGACACGCTGCAGCAGGTCGCGGGGGTACCCGTGGTCGGCTACCGCGCCCCGACGTTCAGCGTGACCCGCGCGACGGCCTGGGCCGTCGACATCCTCGTCGAAGCCGGGTTGAAATACGATTCCTCCGTCTTTCCGGTCCGGCACGACCGCTACGGTGTCCCCGACGCGCCGCGGACCCCGTACTGGCTCTGCGGCGAACGCGGAAAGATTTTGGAGCTCCCCCCGGCGACCTACCGGCGCTTCGGCCAGAATCTCCCGGTCGCGGGCGGCGGCTACTTTCGCTTGTTCCCGCTCGCTTTTCTCCGCGCCGGGGTGAATCAATTGGCGAACGCCGGCGCCCCGGGCGTTTTGTATTTCCACCCGTGGGAATTCGACCCCGGGCAACCGAAGCTCCCGCTGAAGGCTCTCTCGAAGTTTCGGACCTATGTGGGCATCGGGAAAAGCACCGCCAGGTTGGGGCGGATACTCGATCGCTACCGGGGACGCTTCCGCCGTTGCATCGATGTCGCGGGGGAACTGGGCGACGACCTGCCGAATTTTCAGATCGGGTAATCCTTCAAAGTATCCGGCCCGTGCCCGACCCGCACGCGATCCCCGTAGGTCAGTCGCAGATTCTCCGGGGTGAAAGTCGCCGCCATCGGGCCGCTCGCGATCTTTTTCACGTTCAACAGCACCACCTCGTCGAAGTATTCGGGGACCGTCGTCAGGTCGTGGTGGACGACGAGCACCGTGCGACCGCGGCCTCGCAACTCGCGGAGGAGTTCGACGACGGCTTGCTCCGTCACGGCGTCGACGCCCTGGAACGGTTCGTCCATGAAGTAGACCGGGGAATCTTGAACCAGCGCCCGCGCGAGGAACACCCGCTGTTGCTGCCCGCCCGACAATTGGCGGATCTGGCGGTCGGCGTAATCGAGCATCTCAACTTTTTTCAGGGCGTCGCGGGTCGCATCTTTTTGGACCGACCCCGGCCGGCGGAACCAACCGAGTTGGCCGTAGGTGCCCATGAGTACCACGTCGAACACGGTCGTGGGGAAGTCCCAATCAACCGAACCACGCTGCGGGACATACGCCACCGCGCGTTTGTTCGAGGCGTACGGTCGCCCGTGGATGAGCACGTCGCCGGAGAGGGGGTGGATGAGGCCGAGCATCGACTTCAATAGCGTCGTCTTCCCGGCGCCGTTCGGGCCGACGACGCCGATCAACGAGCCCGTCGGCACAGTTAAGTCGATCTGCCAGAGCGCGGGTTTGTCGCGGTAGGCGACGCTGAGGTCGCGGACATCGATGGCCGGGGTCACTGGGAAAGAGCTCGGACAATCGCGTCGATATTGTGGCGGACCATACCGATGTACGTTGCCCCGGTGGATCCGCTTTCGCCGAGCGCGTCGGAGTAGAGCGCGTCGTCCCCCGCGATCAAGCGCACGTCGAGTTTGTATTTTTCCTTCACCGTACTCAGCACCTTTTCGAGGCCCTTGCTCGGCACCGAGGTCTCGGTGAACAAGGCCGGGACGCGCTTCTCGCCGATGACGCGGGCCAGCGCCTCCACGTCCTGCGTGCCCGACTCCGTCGCGGTGCTGACCCCCTGCAAACCATGGACTTCAAACCCGTAAGCCGCGGCGAAGTAGCCGAAGGCGTCGTGGCTCGTCACCAAGATGCGTTTGTCTTTGGGCAGCTTCGCCGCCTTATCGAGAATCTCTCGGTGCAGGCCGTCCAGTTCCTTCGAGTACGCCTCGGCATTCGCGCGGAACTCCGCCGCGTGTTCCGGATCGAGTTCGCACAGCTCGTCGGCGATCACCGCGACGCATTTCTTCCACAGGCGGACATCGAACCAAACGTGCGGATCGTGGATCGTTTCCAACCCGGGTTCCGCCGCGCGGAGATCGCCGTCGGCCAATCCCCTAGTCACGGCCACGGCTTTGCGTCCCTTCGCGGGCTTCTCGAGAACATCGACCATCTTACCTTCGAGATGCAATCCGCTGAACAGCACGAGCTTCGCGTTCGACAACTTCCCGAGATCGGACGCCGAGGGTTGATACTTGTGCGGGTCGACCCCCGGCCCCATCAAACATTCGACCTTCCAATGCGGCCCCGCGATCCGTTTGGTCGCATCGGCGATCATACTCGTCGTCGTCACGATCGTCGGTTGCGACGACCGGTTACAACCGGTGAAGACCACGGAGAGTAGGAGCAACAATCCAAAAAGAAAGCGTGGTGGCATTGTCATAGACCTTCGGAGGCAATCCATGGTGTTATAGTAGACTAAGATGCCGAATTAGGCAACGCGAATCAAATGATGCCTCGCTCACTGTGAAACTGCGTACACATATGTATATACGTTCAAATCTCGTGAAGTCAAATGTCCTTGTCCGAAATGTTCGACAAATCTCGCCGCTGCGTCGGTACGATAGCGGTGCGTCCATGACAACCGAGGGTTTCCCCCATGTCCGCTATTCGGATCACCTTAGTTTTGTTGGCAGGTCTGCTGGCGTGGATTCCCGCGGCCTACCCGGTCCGCGCCTGCGGGATCGCTGCGCCGCGTGATTTCGAGGCGAGCGTCGCCGAAGAAAATGCGTTGATCGTCTACGACGCCGCGACGAAGACCGAACACTTCTTGCGGATGGCTAAGTTTGAAACCAGCTCGGCCGATTTTGGCTTTTTCGTGCCGACGCCCAGCCAACCGGAACTCACGGAAGCCTCCGACGTGATCTTCTTCTTGCTCGGAAAGATCACGGAGCCGGGCACGGTGCAGCGCATTGTGAAGCAACATCCGCAGGTTGCATGCAGTGGATCTGCCTCGAGTTCCCCCGGATTCACAAGGTCGCCTGCAGTGACTGTTGTCGAGCAGAAGCGAGTCGGCGCATTCGACACCAGCATACTAAAGGCAACCGATGGCGCCGCTTTGCAAGACTGGCTCAAGAAGAATGGCTACAGCACCCGGCCGGCGCTGGAGGCGTGGTTCGCGGAATACATCCGGCTCGGCTGGTACATCGCGGCCTTCAAAATCGCCGGTGGCAACCAGACTGTCGAATCGGCGAACACGCCCGTGCGGATCAGTTTCAAAACCGATGTGCCGGTCTACCCGTACCGCGAGCCGCTCGACCAAAAGTATTTCCGAACGAAACCCTATTATGCGAGGCTCTTTCGCCTCTTCGTTCTTTCTGATGCGCGCGTTGAAGGCAAACTCGGCCTCGGGGCCAACGAGGTGAGTTTTGTCGGGAAGACGGTTTGGTCGAAGCCAGTGGAATCGGGAATCATCGCAGAAGCACTCGCGGCCGGGAAGTTCCCCGCGCTGAACTGTAGCTGGCACCTCACCGAATTCGAGGATATGTCTAACCCCAGGAATGGGACCGACGACCTCTATTTCACCAAGGCCCCAAGTCAGGAGTACGTTGAACGTCCACCGCGTGAAATCGTCACGTTTGAAACGACCTACTGGGGCGTCGGCGCCCTCTGCACCGGCTTCGCACTGCTGCCGCTGCTGCTCCTCTACGGCTGTTACCGATTGGCGCGGGGGTACACGCGGAATCGGAACCGTGGCGGAGGGATTTGAATCCGCAGTCCCGATCCCGCGATCGGTGATCGGCACCGAACCTTCAGTGAGCCGCTCTCAGAGCTTCCCCTCGATAAGTGTGGATAACGGATTTGCTTTGCGATGCAAAGTAAATCCCGACGGTTGAGCGGAATCTTTCCACAAGTGCGCCCCCGGTGCCATGGTTCGCCAAGCGTAGCGCATCTTCCGCCAGACCGACCGCCCGGCGGAAGCGGAACCGGGTGTAGCCGCCCGCGCGGAGGGCCCGCCGATGGCCGAGCCATACCGCGGCGGTGATCCCGGCGAAGAGGACTCGGTGACAGGCCATTGTCAGTGAAAGGAGCCAACGGGGTCGCCGGCGGTGCAAGATCGCGAGCCGTTCGCACTGGAAGCGGATGTGGGCGACTTCGTCCGCCAGGATCTGCTCGCAGATTTTCCGCAGCAGCACCGACCCCGTCGCCCGGCGGATGGCGTTGTAGTAGACCATGGCGTGCGTCTCGACCATGACGACCGGCGTCGCCCAAATTTCCATCCGGGGCAGAGAGTAGCGAATCGCCCGGAAGACGCGATCTCCCCAATCCGACGCGGCCCGTTCGATCCCCGCGAGATCGAGGAAGCGGCCGAGATCGCCCCCGTGGCGCTGCTCTTCCTTGATGAAGAGGCGCACCGCATCGACAAACTCAGGGTCGCCGATAGACGCCGCGTAGTGCTGCGCCGCCGCGATCAGGTGCGAACCGTCCGAAGTCTCGCCCAGTTGCCAGGAGCGCAGGGATTTCGCGATCGACGCGAAATCCCCCGTGGGAACTCCGGCGCCGAGTTCCCACGGGATCGGCCGCAGCTTCGCTCGGTTCTCTTCGAAATAGGCGATCCACTGCGGTGATGTCCGCACTGGCGAAAGGGAGGCCGTCATAGCTTTTCTTTCAAATGGGTTCCGGTGGTTCACGATGGGAGTATACCAAATTCACTTTGCAATACAAAGTGAATTCTTGCGACGATCCTTTCCACTTTGGAATTCCCTTCCACGACTGCGCCACTTGGACTACACTTGCAGTTCTCAATGCCCGCCGCCCGATTCGCTCGTTCCTCGCCGGTGCCCGTTATGTTGCAAATCCTCGGTTCGTCCACCCGCCTCTGCGATGGGCTACCTCGCCGGTCGTTTCTGCAAATCGGGGCGCTCGGCCTCGGCCGCCTCACCCTCGGCAACCTCATGCGGGCCGAGGCGGCGAGCGGGAAAAAGAATCACAAGTCGGTCATCATGGTCTATCTGTCGGGCGGGTTGGCCCACCAAGACACCTTCGACCCGAAGCCGAACGCGCCGCCCGAACTGCGCGGCGAGTTCAAGTCGATTGCCACGAAGTTGCCGGGGGTTCACTTCACCGAGATAGTGCCGAAGCTCGCGGCCATCAACGATCAATTCATCACGATTCGATCCATCGTCGGTCAGCCGGACGAACACAGCAGTTGGATGAGCTATACCGGCACGCCGATGGACGCGGCCAAGCGCGACAAGAAGCCGCACTTCGGCAGCGTCGTCGCCAAATTGCAGGGGCAGACCGACCCCGTGATGCCCGCGTTCGTCGACCTCACGCCGACGATGCAGCACAAGCCGTACAACTCCGCCGGCCCCGCGATGCTCGGTGGCAAAGCCGCGGCGGTGAAGGTCGACGGCGAAGAAGTCGCCGTGATGAAGACGCTGACCGTGACCGCCGATCGGCTCGGCGACCGCAAGGCGTTGCTGGAAGGGATGGACCGCATCAAGCGCGGTACGACGGCCGAAACGTTCCACGACCGGGCTTTCGAAGTGCTGACCAGCAGCAAAATGGTCGACGCTTTGGACCTCAACAAAGAAAAGCAATCGGTGCGGGATCGGTACGGCAAGGGGAGTCCGAAGCACATGGGCGACGGCGCCCCGATGTGGAACGAGCAACTGCTGATGGCCCGGCGCTTGGTCGAAGCCGGGGCCCGCGTCGTCACCCTCGGGTACGGTTTCTGGGACACCCACGGGCAGAACTTCAAACACCTCAAGCAGCACATGCCGACATTCGACCAAGGCATCTCGGCGCTCATCGAAGATCTGTCGGCCCGGGGCTTGGATCAAGACTGCACAGTCGTCGTCTGGGGCGAGTTCGGCCGGACGCCGAAGATTAACAAAGACGCCGGGCGGGACCACTGGGCACGAGTCAACGGCGCGATCCTGGCCGGTGGCGGCATGAAGATGGGGCAAGTCATCGGGAGCACCGACAGCAGCGCCGGGGAAGCCAAGAACGAGCCGATTCCGTATCCGTGGGTATTGGCGACGGTTTACAAGAACCTCGGCATCGACCCTCATTCGATGGTGTACGATGTCGGTGGTCGGCCGAACCCGGTCTTGCCGAGCAGCGTGGGGGTAATCGACCGTGCCTACGGATGATGGTGACAAGCCGCTGTCAGTGGATCCCGTACCGCCGGCGCGTCGGCCGTTGGCCCGGGCGAAGCGCGTCGTCGAATCCGAAGTCCCGACCCGGACTCGGCGTCGAGAACCGGAACCCGTGCCTGCGCCCGAAGTCGTGTTGCCGACGCCGGGCGTCGTGATCTGCTTCCGGACCTTCTGTATGATCTTGTCGCTCGGCGCGATCATCGGTGCCGGGTGCAGCTTCATCACGCTGAGCAACGATTTTTACTACAGCAGCTACCAAGATCGCGACCTCAGCGACGGGTATTGGGAATTCATCGGCTTCCTGATGCTGGGGCTCGCCGTCTTCACGCTCTTCTCCATCCCCCTGCTCTTCCCGCGATCCAAACCGTGGATGTGGTGGTACGGGCTGGTCGTAATCCTGATCGCGACCCTCAGTATTTACCTGACAATCTTCGGCATCCTGCTCCTGATTTTCTGGGTGCAACCCCGGGCGCAGCGCTACTTCGGCCGCATGGTCGAAGTGAAAATGATCCACCGCCGCCGCGGTCGCTATTACCCCGACGACGATGACGACGACTTCGACGATTGAGCGGCTACGTACTGTCAGAAATATTATGCCAGCAATCTTTTCTTCGCCCCAACGGGGCCGACTTTTACAGCCCAGGGCGGGAGCCCTGGGTTACGGCCGACAAAGGAGCTTCGCCCCGAAGGGGCCGGCGTGAGTCCAGGAAAACCCCGGCCCCTTCAGGGCGGAAGAATGGGTCGAACCGATCCCAGGGCTCCCGCCCTGGGCTGTACAAGTCGGCCCCGTTGGGGCGAAGAGAAGATTGAGGCACTGCTTCCTTGATGGTCATCAACCTATCGGAAATCATTTCGGGATGTCCCAGACGCGGACGAAACCGTCGCGGCCACCGCTGAAAAGGCGGGTGCTATCGCTGCCGAAGCGGACGACGTGCGTCGCCGGCTTATGCCCTTTGAACTTCAGAAGTTGGTCGCCGGATTTCGGATCCCAAACGCGGACACTGCCGTCTTGCCCGGCCGACGCCAAGATCAATTCTTTGCCGCGCATTCCGAAAGACAACGACCAAATATCGTTCTCGTGCCCTTTGAGTTCCCGCAGCTCGAGGCCCGAGTTCTGGTCCCAAATCTTGACGACGCCTTCCCAACCGGCCGCCGCGATCAGACCGTCGTCGGGCGATAGCGCGACCGCGTAGATCGGGCCTTTCTGTATCGGCAGTGCCAACCGCGGTTTGGTGTCTTCGTTCGTCAGATCCCACAGCTTGACGGTTTTATCCGATCCGGCCGAAGCGATCGTGTGCCCGTCCGCGTCGAAGGCGATGGCCGTGACCGTGCCGCCGTGGTTGTATTTGCGGACCGGCTTTTCGTCTTGGATGTCCCAAACGAGGACTTCGCCGGTCCGGTCGCCGGTGGCGATGGATCGACCGTGCCCGGCCACGGCGACGCTGCGGACTCCGCTGCTGACCGGCAAGCTTTTCGCCGAACTGCGTTTGTCGGTGTCCCAGATTTTCACGGTGCCGTCGTCGCTGGCGGACACGAAGCGCTGTCCGTCGGGGAAGTATTCGAGCCCCCAAACCGGGCCCGTATGCTCTTCGAGCGTGAATCGGAGCTTCCGGTCGGCCACGTTGTAAACGACGATCTTCCCGTCTTCCAGACCCATGACCAAAGTCTGACCGTCCGGACTGGCGGCCACGGACCAGACCGGGCCGGAGTTGCCGGGGAACGGGGCGTTGGCCGCGATTCCCTCGTCGATCAACGCGACGATCGGGTTTTCCGGAAGCGGCGGCGTCGCGACGGCGGGGTCGGGGGTCGGCTGCGCGATGTAACCGAAACCCGTGCCGATGAGGATCCCGAGCAAGAAGGGGATGGCCATCAGCAAAGCGAACTTCACCTTCCACTTGCGGAGCGCCCGGCGCGAAAGCGACGACGGGTGAATCAGCGCGCACGGTTCAGACGAAGCGATTTCGCAAGCTTGGGAACGGTGCTTCGAGACGAACGGCGCGAGTTCCGCAGCCAGTTCGGCCGCGGAGGCATACCGGTGGTCCGGGTTCTTGCTGAGCAACCGATCGATGACGTCCTCGAACCATTTCGGCACGTCGGGGCTGTGTTTGTTCAGCGCGACGTGCGGCTCGTCGGCCACGCGGCGCAGCACCGCCAACGGCGTCTTTCCTTCGAACGGGGGCTTGCCCGCCAAGGCTTCGTACAGCACGACGCCCAGGCTGAAGAGGTCGGCGCGGTGGTCGGCTTCGTCGCCTTTGGCTTGTTCCGGGGCCATGTAAAGCGGCGTGCCGGACACGAACCCGGTTTTGGTGAGGCGCAAATCTTCGGCGGCGCGGGCCAGGCCGAAGTCGGTGAGCTTGAGGCGGTCGTCCGGCGATTCCAACAGCATGTTGCCGGGCTTGATATCGCGGTGGATCAGCCCGCTGGCGTGCGCGGCGGACAAACCGGCGGCGGCCTGGGCCGCCAAGCGCACGACGTCTTGGAACGGGAGTTTGCCGACGCGGCGCAGTCTTTGTTCCAAAGATTCCCCGGCGACGAGCTGCATCACGAAGAAGGGCAGACCGGACTTCGGATCTTCATCGACCAAGTGGACCGCGACGATATTTTCGTGGGAGACCGCGGCCGCGGCCCTGGCTTCCCGGGTGAAACGCTGGCGCGCGGTGATGTTGCTGCCGAGATTCGGATCGAGGAGCTTCAGGGCGACATCGCGCTGCAAACTCGGATCGTAGGCGTGGAGGACGACGCCCATGCCGCCGCGGCCGACGACCCGGACGATGTCGAAGGTGCTGAGGCGCCCGAGCAACTTCGGATCGGGCGATTTGTCGAGGAAGTCGAGCTTGAGTTCGTCGGTCCGTTCGACGCGGACGCGGCCCGAGCGGGACAAAGTCGATGTCCCGGCGACGTCGTCGAGGGCTTTCCACAGCGCCGAGTGCCGCGAACCGGAATCGGTTTCGATGCCGCGCAAGGCTTCGGACAACACGGGGACTTCCGCCGTGGCCAGCATGTCGAGTCGCTTTTGGCAGCCCTCGCACTCGCCGACGTGCTCGGTGATCCGGTCGAAGGAATCGATCGGGGTGTCGCCGGCTCCGATCAACTCTTCGAGTTCGGATTCCGGCGGGCAATCGGCCCGGGAACAAGTCGGCATCTTCAAGATCGTGGTCGCCATTCTCGGTGCCTCACCAATGCTCCGCTTCGGCCATCAATTTTTGAACTTCGTCTCGCAAGCGGGCCAATACCCGGCTCTTGGCTACATAAACCGCGCCGGATGTCATCTTCAGCGATTCGCCGACCTCCACGGCCGGCCGCCCTTCCACCGCAGTTCCCAAAAATGCTTGCCAAGTCGCCGGTTGGAACTCGTGCTTCACGCGGTCCATCGCTTTGGACGACAACCGGCGCTGGTACTCGAGTTCCCAATCGGCTTCCGCCTCGTTGGACGGATCGGCGTACGATTCGAGTCGCTCTTGCGAACCCACATCGCCGGCGGCGCGGGGCCGGCGCTTCTGAGCCGACAAGAAGTTGTAAATTTTGTTCCGCGTGACCGTGTAGAGCCAACCGCGGAAGGTGCCTTTTTTCGGGTCGTATACCATTCGATCCGCATTGCGGGCGACGCTGCGAAGGACTTCCTGCACCATGTCGGCGGCGTCGGAGTCTTGCAGGCCGCGCTTGCGGGCGAAACCGTACACGACGGGTCCGTAAAGCTGGACGAATTCCGTCCAAGCCTCGGAGTCGTCGATGTCTTTGAGCCGCGCGAGCAAAGTCGCGCGGGTGAGCGGGGCCTCCGCCATTCGTCACCCGACCGGAACCGAGGAATGAACGGACAGAGCCGACATTCTAGTAGGTTCGCCGCCCGCCTAGCCAAGTCCGTCACGCGATCCGTTCGACCAGCTCCCCGCGCGGGTACCGGACTTTCCTCATGCCGGCGTAAACGTCGTCCGGGTGGCGGGTGCCCGCGGTGGCCACGACCCGGGACGCGTACCCTTTCGGGGTCAGCCCCAAGATCTCGTCGTACTTCGCGGGCACGAAGCCTTCCATCGGGCACGCGTCCACGCCCAAGAGCGCCGCGGCCGTGAGGAAGTTGCCCAGCGCGATGAACACTTGGCGCGACATCCAGACGTCGATTTCGGCCGGGGTGGCCCGGGTCAAGCTGCCGACGATCATTTGCTTGTAAGTGTCGAGTGAACCGGCCGGGAGGCCGCGGATTTCGGTCGAGAACGAGGCGAGTTTTTCGGCGTCCGCAGCGCCGACGTCGGTCTTCACGGCGAAGACCACGAGGTGGGACGCCTCGACAATTTGGCGCTGCCCCCACGAATGCGGGAGTAATTGTTCCCGGATCGCCGGATTCTCGACGACGAAAAACTTCCAAGGTTGGAGGCCGTACGACGACGGCGTCATCACCAAGGTTTCTTCGAGTGCATTCCAAATTGCCGCGGAAATCTTCGCGGTCGGGTCGAACTTCTTCACGGCGTAACGCCACTTCAAACTCGCGAGCAATTGATCCGGAGAAACGCTGGACATGGAAGCTCTCGAGGGGGACGGGAACGACGGCACTCATTATTACCGGGATTCGGCCGATCTCTTTCAAGTTTGCCGAATGGCGATCCGATGGCGCGGATCACTTCTTCACTTCCACCGTCCAGCCTTCTTTGTCGATCCGCTTGTCCATTTTCCCGCTGCCGGTAACCCAGAACGCCGGTTCTTGAAGGTTGTGGACCGCCTGTTTGCCGAATGCGCCGGTATCCAGTTGGAAGTTCGGATCGATATGCAACGTCAGGAAATCGCCGGCGTCGTGGCCGAAGTACGCGAGCCCCTCTTTCGATTTGTCGTGCAAGATGCCCACGGACAAATCGACCGGCACCCAACCAACGCCCGGCGCGAAAAACTCGGCCTTGACGTGCCATTGGAAATAGAGGGCGTCGCCGAGTTTCTCGTCCGGTGTTGCGGATTTGGCCCAGCGACCGTAAAGCGTCCGCGCCGGCACGCCGTTGGCCCGCAAGACGGCGGCGTAGAGGTGCGACAACCCGCCGCAATCGGATTTGCCCCCCTCGCAGACGGCGCTCGCTTTGCGATCCATCCCCGGCTTGAAATCGTAGGTGTGGCTGGCGCGCAACCCGAGGAAGACGCGCCGGGCGAAGGGGATCTCGGCCTCGTCTTGGCCCTTTGTGTAGCCCGCGGCCTTCCACCATTTTTGGAAACCGGCCTCTTTGAAATCGATGTCCCCGTGTTCGGCGAGGGCTTCGCGGACTTCTTGCGCCGTCAGCGGTTTGACCTCGGCCGCCGGGCCGTCCCCGGCCTCCACCAAGTGGCGGCTGTACAGCGTCGCGGTGTATGTCACCTTCATCGACAGCTTCGTTTTCGAGTCGTCCGTCTTCGCCGGCACTTTGGCGATCAGCGCGGGCCGGGCCAAGGGGCTTTTGTCTTTCACCTTTTCGGCGCCGGGGAAATCGAACACCGTCTTCGGGTTCTTCTGCCCCGGCAGTTCCGGCGCGACGGCCGCGAATGCGATCCATTCCTTCGCCTGCAAATCCGCGAACTTCGCGGAGTAGGTCAGCGTCCCCGTGACGGTCTGCTTCTCCGCGACTTCGAGCTTGTACTTCGTCTGGCCCGACGCGGAGCCGAGCCAAACCGCGCCGACCAGCACCGCCGCGAGACCGCGTCCGTGGATCGCCATGCCTTCATCTCCGCGCCAAGAGAACAACAGTTGGTGTATTCCGATCGCGCCCGCGCGTCGCCCTACAATGGCCGCATGTTCGCCACGGCCCGCAAACTGCTCGAACTCATCCGCTTCAGCCATACGGTCTTCGCGCTGCCGTTCGCGCTGATGGCGGCGGCGCTCGCCTGGAAAAACGAGCCCTTCCGCTGGCTCGATCTGCTCGGCATCCTCCTCGGCATGGTGTTCGCTCGCTCGGCGGCGATGGCCTTCAACCGCTTGGTCGATCGCCGGATCGACGCCGGCAACGCCCGCACCGCGAAGCGCCACCTCCCCGCCGGGACGCTGAGCGTGCCGTTGGTGCTGGGATTCACACTGGTCGCGTCGGTCGGTTTCCTCGCGTCCACGCTGCTCTTCACCCTGCGGGAGCCGGCGAACTTTTGGCCGTTGATCCTCGGCGGGCCCGTGCTGCTATTCCTCCTGGGATATTCGCTGGCCAAGCGGTTCACGAGCCTGGCGCACTTTTGGCTCGGGGCAGCGCTGATGCTCGCGCCGCTCGCCGCGTGGATCGCCATCCGCGGGTTGGTCGATCTCGAAACCCCGGCGCTGATCGGCGCGGTCGTCCTCTTCTGGGTGGCCGGGTTCGACATCCTGTACGCCTGCCAAGATGCCGAGTTCGACCGCGCCGCCGGGTTGCACAGCGTCCCGGCGCGTCTCGGCATCCGCCGGAGTTTGCGCCTCGCCGCGCTGTGCCACCTCGAAATGTTTCTGCTGTTGATTCTGTTGGGGCAACGCTGCGAGTCTCTCGGAAGGGTCTATTCCGCGGGTCTCGTGCCCATCGGAATACTGCTGGTCTACGAGCACCTCATCGTCAAGCCGGACGACCTGACGCGGGTGAATCGGGCTTTCTTTTTGGTCAACGGCATCATCGGCTTCGGTCTGCTGGCGCTCGTGCTGCTGCAACTCGGGATGGGCTGAACCATGACGTTCCTCGACCGTTTCGCCGCCGCGAGAACCGCCGCGAACCCGCTCGGTTTGCAGATGCTCTTCTTCGCCCCGCCGGCGCTGGTGGCCGACGACATACTGAAATTCCTGCGGAACGAGCCGGAGTTGTCGCAGGCATCCGGCGAAGTTGTCCGCGTCGCGGAGGTCCCCGGCGCGAGCGAGTTCATCGGTGGCGACGGCCCTCCGGCTACGGTCCTCGGCTTGTTTTCGTGGGGCGATCACGCGGTGAAACTCGCCCATTTCGACGCGCCGATGCCCTATGGCCCCGTCGAAACCTGCGTCGGCCCGGCGCTGCTGCCACCGCCGATGAAGGTCGATGCGAAACAGCACCAAGCCCATCTGTTGCTGTTTTACGCCGGGACGCACGCCGATGTCCGCGAGCAATTCGCGGCGCTGTGCGTCGTCGCCGGGGCCTTGTCCCGCTACGACGGAGCCATCTGCGTTTTGAACGAAGATGCCCGCACCGCCTGCCCGGCCTTCGATTTGATCCCCGATGCCGGAGAGGATGCGTTGGCCACGTACCGGCAACTGCCGATCCCCTATCTGCTCGGCGGCTTCACAAAAATGACCGTCGGCGACACCGGGGTCCTCTGGGCGCGGACCTTCGCCAACTACCGTCTCGGCCTCCCCGAACTCGCCATCCGGATGGCCGACCACCGGCGGACGGCCCGCATCTTCCAACTCTTCACGGGCATCGCCGGCTACCTGCTGGAAACCGGAGAGAAGCTCACCGCCGGCGAAAGTCTCGACCTCGGCGACGGCACGACCTACGTCCTCCGCGAACCGACGGAAGCCGAAGATTTTTTGATGTCAACCGGACTGCTGTTGGTTTTGGAAGGGGAATCGGACAATCCCGCCCCGACGGCTTGACAATGCAAAAAATGTAACGTATATATAGTAGTGAACTTATGAATTAGTCCGCACGATGTTTCTCGAGCGTTCAGGATTCGGTGTCCTATTGCCGTCGATTGTGGGAAAATGCCCCTACGTAGTTTCAATCTGATTGTGGCATCTCGTTAGTCCGACGCGCCAGCGAGGG
>JAYSYN010000029.1:0-7482 GCA_043727575.1 Fimbriiglobus sp. | reverse complement strand
CCGTCTTTGGTAATTAATGCCCGCAATTTGTCTTCTGATATGTCATAACTCAAACGAGGATTACCACTCGATCCTGCCGCCGTGGCGACGAAAAAATGGGATTTGAACAACCCGCCGAGCTTCGGTAACGGTTGATTGCGCTCGTAGAGAAGTATCTCGGGCATCGTCCAAGGCACCGCTTCGCTGGCTTCGACGATCATGATTGTGTCAGTTGTGCCATCGGGGATTTCTTTCAGCTTCGGCCCTGGCATTCCATCTGTAAACAGCGCCGATGGTTTGATCGCCGGACGACTGCCGAAGACACGGTAATGCGTATAGCCTATAGCGAGTTTGACATGATCTGCTTTCGGATGACGATAGAATTTCGGTATCTTGTCGATCAGCAAGATGTTATTGGGTCCGTCCCATGGTTCGTCGAATTTGTATTGGTCATGGAGGGCTTGTTCTTCGATGTAAGGCAGGAGTAACACGCGCCAACTGAGGGGGTGCTTCTTCCCATTTCCCGCCGGCTCCTCGCACGGAGCATTTGCACCGGGAAGATGGCCGTGCTTTTCGGCATAACCGTGCATCCCCAATCCGAGCATCGCGAAGTCGTTGTTCGTTTTCAATGATGACCATTCTTCGCGCAGGGGGAATACAATGCGCCAACTCGACACGGCGAGTAGTGCAGCGAGCAATGCCAGTAAGGCCCATTTTCGTCGCGACCACATAATCGTTGTCCTTTCGTGGCTACCGCCTAATTCCTCTGGACATCCACGGCGAAAAACGGGTCGGCGAACTCCCCCATCGGGCCCGTCGGGCGGATCGCGAAGACGTGCCGGCCCACCGGCAGATCCTGCGGCAGCACCAGCGTCACCGTGGTGCTCGTCCCCTGCGGGGCATTGAAATCCCAACTTTGATCCGGTACGATTCCGCGTCCTTGGAAGGTCACGCGGATCGGGCCCAATCCCGGATCGATGCGGAGCGTCGTGCCGATCTTATCACCCGCTTTCACCTTCATCAAAATCGGGTCGACGCTCACCGTGTGCGGGTTCCAATCCTTCAAGTGGTCTCCATTGATGCAAATCGCATCGCAGGCCTTCGCGGCGGCGTTTCCCCAAAGCACCCGCCTGCGGAAATCTTCGGCGTGGAATACAAATGGCCCCCCATGTTCGGCAAGGATCCATTCCGGATTCATATCCAGAATCTTCTGCGCGCTCGCGGCGTACCCCTTCGGCGTGCTGCGGTTCAAGCCCATCCAGCCGCCGCTGCCGCTGAATTGTTTTTGGTGGAAGAAGTTGTCGGCCGTGAAGACGCAGCGTTTGCCGTCGATACTGGTTTGCAAGCTCGCGGTGAACTCGGTCTGCCCCGGCAAGTGGCCGAACTTCAGGCTATACTCCTGCCATGTGGCACTTTCGCCGTCGCGGAAGGTTTTATCGAATGCGATGGGGCGCTCGTCGAGGAACGGAGCCCGGTACCGGAAGGGCGATTCGAGCGGGTCCGCGACGATCTCGTGTGCCCAGATCTTGTACTTGCCCTTCTCGGGCAGCGTGTAGACGCCGTCGAAGTGGTCGTAGTGGGCGTGGCTGAACACGACGAGTTCTACCGGCCCGAGTTTCTCCGCGGCCTGCAACCTTTTGAATTGATCGACGCTACGCTGGCCCCACGGGTCGAGGATCATCACGCCGTTGCTCACACTCGATTTCAATACATAGGTGTTGCCCGTGAGCCAGAGGCTTGGGGAAATCTTGCTCCAAGGTTTGTCCCCGCCGCTGGCGATTTGTGCTTTGTCGACAAGGAAATCGTACTGCGGCGGGTCGCCCATACGGTTAGTGAAGCGCTCGAACGATTTGAGAAATGCGGCCTCTTCGACTTTCGCCGCGAGGTCGGTCATGATTTGCGGAGAGGTGATGATCGGCCCGCGCGCGGGGAAGGCTTTGGCAAAGGGAATCGCGGCGAGCCGTCGCAACATGCCGTTCGTTCGGCTCAGTCCGCTATCGGTCCAGTGATCTTTGTCCGTGGTGTACGGAGCCGGAATATGTCCGGTGCCGGACAGCGCATCTTCCACGAAGAGTAGGTCGCCAACGAGGTAAGACACCGGCTCATCCGAGTCGCCGATCGTGATCTGTGGCCGAATCGATAGCTCTTGCCATTCGACCGTTTTGTGTATCAATTGCGGTGGATCCGTTCTCAACACACTCAACAGCGAGTTTTCAATCCCTACGAATCCCACCGGATGCACGAAGTACCCCGTCCGTGAGTTCCGCAGTGGGATCGACTCCTTCCAAAACTTCGTCACTCGGTCGCGATCCAAATACGCCAAGCTCTCGTGCGGGGCCGACACCGGCACCTTCGCATCCAAATACTTCTGAACGCCGCCGACCGCATCGCGGTGATGGTGGTGCAGCAGCACCCGATCCACCGGCACCGGCGTCTCGGCCAGTCCCTCGGGGCAGCCGAGGAGCAAGCCGCGGCCGTCGGCTTCGATCAAGTAGGCTGCGGGGACCGTCGCACTGCGGTGGACTTTGAACTTCGGCGTTTGATGGACGATGTTCCAACCCGGAGCTGTGGGCGCGGGTTCTTTCATCGGGGAGTCGGTCGCGAGCCAGCCGAGTAATGCCAGCAAGAGCAGGCAACCGCCACCGAGAAGGGCGCGCTGGGTCATGGAAAGTCACCCGGATGAAGAATCGATTCCACTTTAGCAGATTAAATTGATCGAAATGGCTTTCACGACACGTCGGAAACGTGTCGCCACACTCTAAATCCCGCAACCTTACTCTTGCAATCCTGCCAGCGGCCGGTTCTACTCGTTTCCGGCTTCGCAACGCACCCCTGCGGAGGCGGGATCATGGGGATGGCCACGGATTTCTTCGATCCGACCGCGCGCAATTCGCGGGCGCGCCTCGCCGTCAGCGTCGAGCTGATGCGCGAACTCTCGCGCTACGCCGACCCGGACGAACTCTACCAAGTCTTCTCGAAACGGATGAACCAACTCTACCCGACTGCCCGGCAACTCACCGTCGGCCGGCGCGGGCTGGATCGCCCGCGGTTCCGCGTTCAGCGCTTCAACCTTTGGAAGCACGCCGTCAACCCGCACCGCCAACCCGAGAAACTGCCGATCTACACCGGCGGCCTCATCGGCGAGATGATCTTCGAGGATCAACCGCGCGTCATCGACGACCTCGAACTACACCCCGATGACCCGGCCTGCGAGTTCTTCGAGGGGCAGCGCTCGCTCTTGGCGATCCCCATCTTCGATGGCGGCGCCGCGATGACGATGGTGATCGTCGCGCGCGAACCTCCTGCGGCTTTCGCGCGCGAACAGATCCCCGAACTCGTCTGGCTGAGCAATCTCTTCGCGCGGGCCACGCAGTCGCTCGTGTTGTCGCAGCGGTTGCAGGAAGCCAACGACGCGGCCGAGTACGAACTGCGCACCATCGCCGAGCTCCAACAGAGCCTGCTGCCGGTGGACGTGCCGACGGTGCCGGGTTTGGATGTGGCGGTGCACTACCGCACGGCCAACCGCGCCGGCGGCGACTACTACGATTTCTTTCCACTGCCCGACGGTCGTCTCGGCGTGTTGCTCGCGGATGTCTCGGGACACGGCAGCCCGGCGGCGGTGCTGATGTCGATCACGCATTCGCTGACGCACGCCCGGCCCGATGTGCCCGAGCACCCCGGCGAATTCCTCGCGTATTTGAATCATCACTTGGCGAAGCGATATACGTTGACGACGGGGACGTTCGTGACGGCGGTCTACGCGGTGTTCGATCCGCACGCCGGGACCGTGACCTACGCCAACGCCGGTCACGATCCGCTGCGGGCGCGGCTGGCGCCGAGTGCGCAGTTCGCCGCGCTCGATCAAATCCGCCGGTTGCCCCTCGGCGTCACGCACCGGACTCAAGGCCCTTACCCGGAGCAGACGGTGGAACTGCGGTCCGGAGACGCCGTGACGATCTTCACCGACGGCATCACGGATGCGACGAACCGAGCGGGGGAAGCCTACGGCGTCGATCGTTTGGATGATGCGCTGGCTTCATCGACCGGCGACGCGAATCGATCGGTGGCTTCGTTCGTGTCGAACATGGACGACTTCCTCGGCAGCGCCACCGCCGAGGACGACCGCACCCTGGTGCTCGTCCGCTTCACCGAGGGATCGCGGAGTTTGCAAAATACGGGGCGGGCCGCGGTCGCCCGTTGAGACCGGATTCTGTGGTTGGCGTAGCGTTTGGGCGTTGAGTCCAGCGTTTTGGTCTTGAGTCCAGCGTTTTGGTCTTGAGTCCAGCGTTTTGATCTTGAGTCTACGCAAGGGTGTACGACTTCTCGCCGGACTCAAGATTTGCATGAAACGGGAGAGGGTGGCACCAATCCATGCGATACGAATACTCGAAATTCGCTCCGGCAGCTCAACCTTGGCCGTTGACGGTGGGCGAGGCCCGGTCTCATTTGTTCGGCACCAGTTCCCACACCTTCACACCCAGCGATTTCGCATCTTTGTCCGAAATATACGGGTCGGCGAATGCGGCCAGCAACGTCTTCCCGTCCGGGCTGAAAGCGAGTGAGGTAGCACGGTTTTGGAATCCGCGGCTTTTGAGTTCCGAAAACCAGATGGGCTTCGGTTCGGCGGGCGGATTTGCGAGTTCAAAAACGAACAGTTCCAGTTGGCAAGGCGGCCACTCGACAGCAACGAGTTTCTTAAAATTACGGACCACGGCCACCGTCTTGCCATTGGGAGCGAGCGCGAGTTGCACGATGCCTTCGCCGAGTTCGACCCGCGACTTCTCTTGGAACTCCAGTTTGTCCCCTTCCCACACGATCAGCGTGCCGCCCGCGTCGGCGGTCACGATTCGCTTGCCGTCCTTCGCCACCGCTGCCGCGGTGGGGCGGGATTTGTGGCCGGTCAAACGTGCCTGCGGCGTCGACATCGGCGCCCTCGCCGCGATTTGCACCTCGTTCGCTTCCTCCGCGCTGTGCCCGCCGGTCAGGTAAAACTTGCTCTGACTAGGGAGCGCGGCAAGCACAGTTTGTTGCCCGCGTTGGCCCGTCCGCTCCCAATCCGAACTCCCCCACCCCTCCTTGACGACGAACTGCTCCCAAACTTTCGTGCCGTTGGTCGCCACGAGCGACTCGTTCGTCAGCCACGCCACCCGGTGCGGGTCGAAGTTGTTCTCCTTGATGTTTGGCGGGATGCCCTCCACCTCCGCGGCATCGTCCGTGAAGATTCCGAGGCCGACGGTGCCGAACTTCACCCCGTGCTTGTGCGTGACGGCGAACACGTCGCCGTTCTTCGGATGCGGCGTCGGGGCGAACGCGAGGGCGGTGACGGTCCCGACCGTAGTTCCCTTCTCTCCGCCGAGGTCCATGCCCGTGATGTGCTTCCGCGTGGCGGGGTCGTAGAAGTCAATCTTGCCGTTGTCCCGGCAGACGGCGAGTGTCTTGCCGCTGGGCGAGTACGCGACACTGGTAACGCGGCCAGAGTCGAATTCGATAGGCTTGGCTTCTTTCCACTCGGGAGCCTTCGGAACCGGGGCATTCTTCCGCGGCGTCGAATGCCAGCCGATCAGGTGGCCGGGCGTGTCCGTCGAGCGGAACACCTCGGCTCGGCTCGGGTTTTTGCCGTCCGGATCGCACACGCGGATCCCTCCCCGCGGCTTCGTGTACCCCAAGAGCATCCACCCGGCCGAGACTCGCCGACCGTCGGGTGACCAACAGAGGTTCCGGTCGCCGATCCGGATGTCCCGCTCCGCCTCCTCCCTCCCCACGACCGATAAGCCCCCGTCGTCGATCCGGAAAACGAAGGTGCCCTGTTGCCACTCCTCCTTTTCACCCGACTGGTAAGAGCCTTTGAACAGGATCGAATGACCATCCGGAGCCAATCGGCCGACGTGCGGACTCGAGTCCGCGGAAATGTTCTCTTGGAACGGGAGGAGAATCGGTTTGCCGCCGCTCGTATCGCAGAGATAAAAAGACATTCGTGAGCCGTGAGGACCTACGCCGACGGACAACACAGTCTTGCCATCGCGGGAAACGTCCGTCGGAATATGATCCCAAGGCAACTCGACCGTGGTTTGCGTCAAGGTCTCGAGGTCGACCAAATTGTACTTCAGGGGAGCGAACGGCTTTTCCTGCTTGCGGTCCGAAAGCAAGGCGTACCGACCCGATGTCACCCAACCGAACTGCGGCACCCGGAGAACGTCCACCCACCGGGCCGCGAAGTCCATGCGGATACCGGTGTCGGTCGTATCGTCCGAGTCCAAGTCGCGGAGGTGGAGGGTCAACCCGGTCCCCCGCTTCGGCGGACGAGCAAAAGCAAATTTCTGCCCGTCCTGCACAATCCCGAGCGGCACGTCGGTCGGTTGATGACCGTCCTTCAAACCGAGGCGGCGTTCCTGTTCCCCGTCCGGGGTATAGGCGATGAGATCACCCGTTTTTGCATCGGCCACCCAGATGAGGCCCGGATCGGATAAGAGATTCTTCGGCACCGGAGCGTTCACTGGCTGTTGCCTTTCGGCTCGCGGGCCGGGTTTCTCGTCGGGGCCGGCGACGAGTAACGCCGTCCCTGTGGCGAATGCGATGGCCAAACACATCACTGCCATCAGTTTTAATTTGAACGTGCCCATCGATTTCAGCACCTCTTCGGAGAGTTGTTGGGCGGCCGGGAGCACGGCGGAGGCCGTGCCGACCGCGAGTAGTTCCCGCACCGCCATCAATGTTTCGGCGGAGACCGCCGTCGGTACCGCGACGGCCGCGAATACTGAGGCGCCGAGTGTGACGCCGCGTTTGCGGAGCCGCGCGGCGAGGAGTTCGCGGGCCTTCGCCAACCGAGCCGCGACGGTCCCTTCGGGCCAGCCGAGCTCGCGCGCCGCTTCGGAGCGCGACCGACCGTTGATGTCGCAGGCCACAAATGCGGCGCGGTACACGGCCGGGATCGCGGCGAGTTCCTTGTCGATGATCGCGAGAGTTTCCGAATCGCGCTCCCTCGAAGTCGTGGCCGTCGGGATCACGCTTCGATGTTCCCGATTCATTCTGCGTGCGTTCATCACTCGCGCCTTGTTCGCGGTGCGGACGGCTACTCCGTAAAGCCATTGGCCGACCATCCCCGGCGGGCGGATGGCGTTCGCCTTGCGGGCGAGCACCAAGAAGACCGCTTGAAACGCATCGTCGGCATCCGGACCGTCGCCGAGGATTCGCCGGCAAACCCCGTAAACCGTCGGCCCGTGCCGGCGAAGCAGTTCCGCGAACGCCAATTCTTCCTGTGTCCCGAGGAATTCGTTTACGAGTTCCCCGTCCGACCGGGGGTCGGTGGCGGAAAGGCTCAGGTAGCGGAGCGTGTCGGGCAGGGTCATGCGTGGCTCGGGGCCGGGCGGTCATCCACTATTGCCCGCCCGGGCGGCGGCTGATGTCGGAATTGTGCAATCTTCGTTGGAGTTCAACCTTTAAGTTGTTTTCGTCGGGCCGAGTCCGCGAGGTCCGACCGCGAGCGGATGGTGTCGGGCCTCGCGG
>JAYSYN010000028.1:0-2432 GCA_043727575.1 Fimbriiglobus sp. | reverse complement strand
CGCCATCGAGCGCGTGCAAGTGCTGCGCGAGCTGCGCGAGGGGGCCTTCGATGTCCTCGTCGGCGTGAACCTGCTGCGCGAAGGGCTCGACCTCCCGGAGGTCTCGCTCGTGGCGATTCTGGACGCCGACAAGGAGGGCTTCTTGCGCTCGGACAAATCGTTGATACAAACGATGGGCCGGGCCGCGCGGAACGTGAACGCCGAGGTCATTCTGTACGGGGATAAAATCACCCCGTCGATGGAGCGCGCCATGGGCGAAACCAACCGCCGGCGCGCCGTTCAGACGGCTTATAACGAACTCCACGGCATCACGCCGGTGAGCGTGCGGTCGGCGATCGCGAACTCCATCGAAGACGAAGTCGAGGCGCAGAAGTTCGTCCAAGAAGCGGCCGGGGTCGCCGAGCGAGACTACGCCACGGCCGAGTTCCTCGAAGAGCTGCAAAAAGAAATGCTCGAAGCGGCCGGAGGGATGGAGTTCGAGCGCGCCGCCGAGCTGCGCGACAAAATCGCCCGTTTGAAAGGGGAGAAGGTCGCGGCGCCCCAAGCGAAGAAAACGCGGGGTGGGCGATCCCGCCGCAGTAAGCCGAACGGGGAAAAGGCTGACGCTTCCCCGAAGCGGCAACGCCCACCGCGCCCCCGAGCCGACGGCACTTGACACCGATTTTGCACAACGTCGGGAAGTCGGGTGCTTCCCGGCACCTTTATATTGCCCATCCCGCCTGAAATTCCCCTTCCGCGACGAATTCAAAATTGACCGCGAATTCGGCGCGCACTTTGCGTTCAATGATGCCCCACGTTGCCGGGGCTGAAATCTTTTTCGGAACCTGAAATCCGGATTCCCCCGCGTTGCGTAAAGCCTGTATTGCCGGAATCGATCGGTGAATCCTCCGTCTTCCCGGCGTGTCTTGCCGCTTTCATTTGTACGAGTCGTTCTCATTCGCGCGCCGGCGTCGCCGCCGCGGATTTCGCACCATTGAATCACCCGTTTCAATGGATTCATACCTCTTCGCGAAGGGTCCGTCAGCATGAGCCAGCACCGCCAAAGCCGCAAGTCCTCGGCCGCTCGAATCCGACCGCAACTCGAGCACCTCGAAACCCGCGAAGTCCCGGCCACGCTCGTCGGACTCACCACGACGAACAGTTTGATTCGATTCGACAGCGCGACCCCGGGGACTCTGATCGGCGCCCCGGTCGCCGTCACGGGTCTCTTGGGCACCGACGTCCTCGGCGGCATCGATTATCGCCCCTCGAACAGCTCGCTCTACGGCGTCGGGAGCGACGGTGCGGGCAACGTGCGGATTTACACGATCAACGCGACCACGGGGGTGGCCACGGCCGTCAACGCGGTGGCTACGGCGACCCCGCTGACCGGGACCGCCTTCGGCGTCGATTTCAACCCGGTTCCGGATGCCATCCGCGTGGTCGATGCGGCGGGCAACAGCACCCGTTTTTCCCCGGCCACCGGCCTGCAAGGCTCCGGTGCCCCGGATACGGATCTCTTCTACGACCCGAATGACGTCGACGGTCAAAACGTCGCTTTCTTCGGCTCGGCCGGTGCGGTCCCCACGACGATCACCGTCGCGGCCGCGGGCTACACCAACGGCGCCGGCGCGACCGTCACGACCCTATACGGCATCGACACGGCCCTCGACGTTTTGGTCCGCATCGGCGGCGCCGATGGCCCCCCGAGCCCGAACACCGGGGCGTCGGTGGCGCTCACCGAACTCCGCGACGGCAGTTTCAACTTGATCAACTTCGGCGCCTCGGCGTCGCTGGACATACAAGCCGGAACCGATCTCGCGTTCGCCTCGAATACGACGACCGTCTACGGGATTGCCCTCGGCACCGGCACGGTCACCACGCTCGGCACAGTCGGCGGCGGCTTCACTCTGACGGATTTGGTGATCGCCCCGACCGCCGCCGGCGCGGGTAGCCTCTCTCTCGGCACCAGCAGCGCGTCGTTCCCCGCCAGCCGCGGTCCGGTCGCCGTGACCGTGACCCGCACCGGCGGGGCGACCGGTCCCGTGACGGTCGATTATGCGACCGCGAATGGCTCGGCCGTCGCCGGCGTCGACTACTTCGGAGCCTCGGGCACCCTGAGCTTCGCGAGCGGTCAATTGTCGCGGACGATCTTCTTGGAATTGCCGGCGGGGACTCCCTCCAACGGTCCCGCCAAAACCTTCACGCTGAGCTTGAGCAACGCCACTGGCGGGGCGACTTTTGGAGCGATCACTACCGAAACGCTCACGATCCCGGCGACGTCGTCGGTCCCCAACCGGTTGTTCGCGGTCGGTTCTACACAAGATGCCCGCGTCACCGTGTACGACTCGAACGGCGGGAACGTCCTTTTCTCGTTCCGCGCTTTCGAGGGAACCTTCGGCGGGGAAGCCCGCGTCGCGGTCGGCGACGTGAACGCCGACGGCTTCGACGAT
>JAYSYN010000027.1:0-22647 GCA_043727575.1 Fimbriiglobus sp. | reverse complement strand
TGGAAAGAGCAGGCGCTACCGGGCAAGAATGGCCGGCCCGCGACCCTCGCCGATGTCCGGGCCAACCCGCGCGAAATGGCCGTCTGGCTCGACAACCAGCCGTTCGCGTGGCCGGTGACGGCGGACGATCTGAAGTCCGGGGAAATCTTTTTGGTCGCGCCGCTGTCGGCGACGGCGGCGCGGAACAAGCTGTTGGAAGAGAAACTCGCCGCGGAAATCGGCGTGAAACTATTCGCGAATTTGACCGAAACGCAGAAGCGGATCGAAGGCGCCGCCAAGGGGATCCCGGTGCGCTATTACAGCCCGGCGAAGGAATCGTTCGCGCCGACCCGGGTGCTCCGGAGTTTTCTGACGGTCGCCGAGGGCGGTACGGCCGCCGAGTCCCCGACCGCACCGGGCTTGCAAGCGGCCTATTTTTTCGACCAACTCCCGCGCGGGCAGTTGCTGACGATTCCCGCGGAAATGAAACGGGGCTACACCGAACCGAAAGAACGACTGTTGCAGCGGAGCGTCTCGATTTTCGAAGGGGCGTTCCTGGGCCCGCCGACGCCGCGCGAAAAAATCCAGCGCGGGCAATACGTCGACGCGACCCAAAAACTCGTGGGGCTGCGGGATTTCTTCGGAAAAGCGGAAGCCCAACAGCGCGGGTCGGACGCGGCCTCCGCCGCGGCGATTCGCGAATGGGTCGGGCAATTGAACGCCCTGTACGACCGGTTCAACACCGCCGGCCCCGGCGAACAAACGGCGCTGCGGGCGCAAATCGACGACCTCTGGAAACCGTCGAACGCGACCCTCATGAACATCGTCGGCGCCGCGGTCGCCCAGCCCGGCCTCGCGGAATCGACGTACCTCTTGGCGCTGGCGAAGCACGAACAAGCCGAGCGGGCCTGGGCCAAAGCGCAGCGCCTCCACGCGGCCGTCGAGGGCGATCCGGCGAAGAAACCCGCCGCGGCCAAAACCGCGGAGTCGGCGCGGACCACCGCGATCGGCGCTTGGGCCGAGGCCGGCGATTGGTGGAGCCGTTACGAACCGTACGCCGCCTTCCAAAGCCCGAACTACCCGGGCCGGGCCGCGCTGGCGAAGCGCCTCACCGACCGCGCCAATCAACTCGGCGCGGTCAAGTGACGCGGGCGGCCCCCCTTGATTCCGGACGCCGCGTCCGGGATCATAGCGGCGTCGAGTTCTCCCCACCCCGCCGGGCCAATCCCATGCGATTTCGTCTGATCCCCTTTTTGATTCCGCTCTGCACCTTCGGATTGATCGCCGCGCCGCCGAAGGCCGACCCCCAGAAGGATCTCCCCGATGGCACCGAGGCCGCGACGAAGCGAATCCCCCAATTGAAAGCGCCCCAGGGGATGAAAATCGAGCTTTGGGCCGCGGAGCCCAAGCTCGCCAGCCCCGTGGCCATCAGCGTCGATGAAAAGGGGCGGGTCTACGCGGCCGAGGAATATCGCCTCGGCAAAGGCGCCGCCGAGAACCGCAGCAATCCCGCGTTCAATTTCGGGTTCTTCCTCGAAGACGATCTGCAAATTCACACGCTCGACGACCGCTCGAAAGTCTACCGCAAGTGGCAGGACAAACTCCCCGGCGGCGCCGGCTACTTCACCGCGAATTCGGATCAAATTCGGCGGTTGGAAGACACCACCGGCAGCGGCCGGGCCGATAAAAGCACGATCTTCGCGGGCGGCTTCAACGATCCCCTGGACGGCCTCTGCGCCGGCGTCTTGGCGCGGGACGGCGAGGTGTTCGTCACCAACATCCCGAGCCTGTACAAGTTGAAAGACACCAAAGGCACCGGCGTCGCGGACGTCAAAGAAACGTTGCTCACCGGCTTCGGAGTGAACATCGCCTTCTTCGGCCACGACCTCCACGGGTTGATTTTCGGGCCGGACGGCAAACTTTATTTCAGCGTCGGAGATCGCGGCTTCAACGTGACCAGCAAAGAAGGCAAGGCCTTCGTCGGCCCGCGCACCGGGGCCGTGTTCCGCTGCAATAAGGACGGCACCGAGTTCGAGGTCGTTCACCGCGGCTTGCGCAACCCGCAAGAACTCGCCTTCGACGAGCACGGCAATCTGTTCGCCGACGACAACAACTGCGACAAAGGCGACCACGCGCGGTTGGTCTACATCGTCGACGGTGGCGAAAGCGGTTGGAACATGGCTTACCAGACGATCGCGGAGCCGTACCTCACGGGGCCGTGGCACGCGGAACGCCTGTGGCACCTGCCCCACGCGGGCCAAGCGGCGTACATCGTCCCGCCCTTCGGCAGCATCGGCACCGGCCCGAGCGGCTTCCTCTTCACCAGCGGCACGAGCTTGAACGATCGCTACAAGAACTCGTTCATCATGTGCAATTACACGGGCATCGGCGGCTTGGAAGCGTTCAAAGTCAAACCCAAAGGGGCCGGGTTCGAGATCGTCGATTACCACGACTTCCTCAAACCGATTCGATCCACTGACGCCGAATTCGGGCCCGACGGCAAGTTGTACGTCGCCGACTTCGTCGATTTGAAATGGGACGGCGGCAGCGCCGGCGGGCGAATTTACACCGTATTCGACCCCAAGAAATTAGAAGCCCCGGTCGTCGTTGAAACGAAGAAACTCTTTGAAGAAGGCTTCAAGCATCGCAAACCCGACGAACTTTACAAATTGTTGAGCCATGCCGATCAGCGCATCCGGCAGAAGGCCCAGTTCGCCCTCGTCGAGCAGGGGGCGCTCGACGAATTGGTGAAAGCGGCGAAGATGGACGGTCCGCTGTACCCCCGACTCCACGGCATCTGGGGACTCGGGCAATTGGCGAAGGCGAAGCCGGACGCCGTGGCGACGGCGTTGATTTCGATGTTGTTCGAACAAGAGCCGGAAGTGCGGGCCCAAGCGGCGAAGGTCCTCGGGGATCGCCGTCTCGACAAAGCCGCACCGGACTTGAAGAACTTGCTCGCCGACCGCGATCCCCGCGTGAAGTTCTTCGCGGCCCAAGCCCTCGGCCAGCTGAAATCCAAGGCCGCCACGGCGTCGATCTTGGCGATGGTGAAAGCCGCGGGGGACACCGATCCGTTCCTCCGGTCGGCCGCCGCGATCGCGCTCGCCCGCATCGGCGACGGCGACGCCCTCGCGGTCACCGTTACCGATGCCAGCGCCGCCGTGCGGCTCGGCGCCGTCGTGGCATTGCGCAAATTGAGTGACAAGCGATTGTCACTATTTTTGAAGGACGCGGATTTGCTCGTCCGCACCGAAGCGGCCCGGGCGATTCACGACCTCCCGCTCGAAAACGAATACCCGGCCCTCGCCGCGATGAAGTTCGACGATCTGCCGCTGGTCGACGCCGATGCCTTGATCCGTCGAATCGTCGATGCGAATTTTCGGCTCGGCACCGCCGAGAGTGCCAAGATCGTCCTCGGTGTCGCGCTCCATCCGAACGTTTCGACCGCGGTCCGTTCCGAAGCGCTCGGGGCCTTGAAAGATTGGGCCGAACCGAGCCAGCGCGACCGCGTCACGGGATTCTGGCGCCCGCTGGCGAAACGCGATGCCGCCGTGGCCCGCGCCGTCGTCGAATCCGGTTTGGTCGATCTCTTCGCCAAAACGACCGGCCCGCTCCAAACCGAAGCCGTCGCGGTGATCGTGAAACTCGGCGTCAAAGCCGACGAACAGCAATTCGCCGATTGGGTCGCCGACGCGAAGAAGGATGTGAATCTGCGCGGAGCCGCACTCCGGTATTTGAGCGACCGGAAGTCGAAGCTGTTCCCGGAATCGTTGAAACTGGCGCGGTCCGACCCATCGCCGCAGTTGCGGGCCGACGCTCGCGATCTGTTCATCCTGGCGTACCCGGCCGACGCGGCCAAGGAACTCGAAGAGACCGGCGGAAACCCGGAAGCGACCTTGTTGGAACGCCAACGCGCCACCGCGGCGCTGCCTCGGGTCAAAGGTCGCAACGCGTCCGATTTGCTCGACAGGTTGGCCGAGAGCCTGGCCGAGGATCGCGTGCCCGCCGCGCTGGTCGTCGACGTTTGGGATGCCGTCAAAGCCGCGCCGTCGCCGAAGCGCGATCCGCTGCGGAAGAAATTCGAAGACGCCCTGCCGCGCGATCCGGTCGGCAAGTTCGGCCCGAGCCTGACCGGCGGCGACGCCGCGAAGGGGCGCGACATCTTCTACAATCATACCGGGGCGCAGTGCGTCCGCTGCCACAAAGTCGACGGCGTCGGCGGGGTCGCCGGGCCGGAACTCACGAAGCTCGTCCAGCGGAACCCCGTGAAAACGCGGGACTACATCCTCGAGTCGCTCGTGTTGCCGAGCGCGAAAATCGCCGAGGGTTACGCCAGCGTCACGCTGTCGCTGATCGACGGCCGTACCGTCGCCGGAGTCGTGCAGAAGGACGACGGCAAGACGGTGACGCTCTTGTCGCCGGACGGCAAAGTGCAGATGATCCCGACCGAGGAGATCGAGAAGCGGACGAAACCGGAGTCGGCGATGCCGAGCGTTGAGAAGGTGTTGACCCCGCGCGAAATGCGCGATCTCATCGAGTATTTGAGTACCCTGAAGTGATCCGACTCACCCGCTCGGCCCGTGGCCGAGCAGGCCTTTCAGCAGCGCGATCAAGCCGGCGCTACCCAAGGCAATGGTGATCGTACGGAGCAACGCGACGTCCCAGTCGAAGTGATAAACGATGGCGGCGATCGCGAGCAGCGCCGCCCCCACAGCGATGTTTCGCGTATGGATCCGACTCCGCGGTTTTAGCGTCGAACGACCCGCCACGCGGGTATACAAATCCAGCGCGGCTTGCTCCGCGTGGCGCGGCGGGTCGGTCCGCGGCGGCGGGCGATCGGATCGCTGCGGTTCGTCAACCCACACGACGACCGGGTTTGGCTCGCTCATTCAATTCTTCGCCGGCGGGGTGATATCCTTGGGTGCGAAGTATTTCGACACCTGGTCGTAAGTTTCCAGCGGGTACTTCTCCGCATCCCCGCCCTCGGTAGCATGGCAGCGAGCGCACCGGTCCGCGATGATCGACTTCACTTTCACCGCCTTGACGTCCGTCAAATACTCCGCCGTGATCGGCTGATCCGCCAGTTCCTTGGGCAGCGGGAAGCTGTCGGAATCGAATGCCTTCGCCCGCGCGGCCGGATCCGACCGGATCCACGCCCGCAAGGCTTGTCGCTCACCGTCGCGCTTTTGGAACAGTCCCGGTTCCGTTTTGATCTGGTCTTTGTAGTCCGCACCGTCCTTCTCGAAGAAGGCCGGGGCCATTGTCCCATTACCTTTGAAGGGGTGTGTCGCGTCCGACTTCACCGGGCCCATGATCAACTTCTCAAGGTGGCCCACATCGGCCGGGGCCGGGGCCGGAGCTTGGACCACTTCGAGTACCGTCGGGATCGAGAATTTCCGCTCGTCGGCTTTGCGCCGCTCGTCGTCGAGGGCCGGTTGAATCACCTTCAGCCCGATGAAGCCCAACCCCGCCGCGCCGCCGAAGAGGAGCAGCAGTACGACGAACTTCCCGCGCACGCCGTACATATTCAACAAGCTGAGGACGATCTGCAGCGACAGCCCCATGCCGACGATGGCGCCGGTCGCCATGATGGAATAGGCGAAGTAGACCCCGTAATGGGGCACTAACGCCAGCCACCAGCAAGAAATATCCGCGACCTGCGCGATGAGAACCACCGGCGCGAGCACGCAGCGGACGGATCTCCAATACGAAGTGAAGGCGAAGGTCAAGCCGGTCATGGCGAAGAGAACGGCGAACGTGAGCAGGTGCGCGTGCGTCGATTGCGTCAGCCGTTCGATGTCGGGCTGCTTCGCGGTCCGCACCCATTTGCCATCGATGATTTCCCGACTCGGCGGCGTGATCCGCGACTTCAGTTCGTCGTAATTCGCCAGCGACGGGGCTTGGTTCGCGTGGCAATTCTGGCAACGGGCCTCGACGAGCGACTTCACTTTCACGCCGCCGTCGGGCCCGAGGAACTCGGGCGTGATCGCTGTGATTTCACTGGGTTTGGGGAAGCTGTTGTTGTCGTAGGCGGCTTTCTTGGGTTCGGCGTCGCTGCGGATCCACGCGAGCATCGCATCGAGTTCGCCCTGGTGTTCGGCGTTCCGCGTGTTCAAGTCGCGTCCGCGGTTGGCGTCGCTCGCCCATCCTTTTGACTTGGCGAAAAAAGCCGGCGCCATGTTGTTCTTGCTCACCTCGGCGTCGGTTGTTTTGCCCATCAAGAGCGACTCGAATTGACTGCAGGGCGGTTTCTCGTTCGGATCGTAGAGCTTCAGTCCGGCGAAAACCTCGACGACATCGGCGGGCGTCGGTAGCGGCTCGCCTTCTTTCTTCGAATGCTTCATGTGCAATTGGATCATCGCCGAGAAATAACCCAAACCGACGGCGATGAGGAAGACGCTCAGGACCAGGCGGGCCGCGAGGGGCAGTTGGCGGAGCGCGATGCGCGGGGCGGCGGGTTCGAGCATGGCGGGGCTCCGCGGTTGAGAGGGGTCCACTCGGCAGAATGACAAGGTATTATAACCGCGGAGGGTCGGGAAGATTCAACGCCGCTTCGACGGCTTTCAGCACCCGTTCCTTCACCGTCGGCAGATCGAGGTCGGAGCGGGCGCCGGAGGCGAGCTTGTGCCCGCCGCCATCGAACGCCTCGGCGATCTTGGAGACATCGACTCGCGAGCGCGCCCGGAAGCTGATCTTCGTGCCCCCCTCCGGCTGCTCGATGAACAGCAACGCGACCTCGACCCCGACGACGCTGCGCGGGTAATTGATGAGGTCCTCGGTGTCCCCCGGCACTGCGCCGGTCGCGGTGTAGTCGGTCAGGTAGACCTCGGTGAAGGCGATCTGCCCATGCGCCCGCGTTTGCAAGCGCCCGAGAGCCACCCCTACCAACCGTAGGCGTTCCACCGGCGCGCACTCGAACAACTGCTCGAACAGCGGCGGCGGGTTCGCCCCGAGCCGGACGAGTTCCTCGGCCAGTTTGAAACTCTCCGCCGTGGTATTCGGATGGCGGAACCAGCCGGTATCCAGCGCCAATGCCATAAACAGGTGGTTCGCGGCCGTCGGCGAAATCGGCGCTCCGAGCGCCCGAATAATCTCGTACGACATCCGCCCCGTCGCCTCGGCCGAGGTATCGACGAACCGCATCGCGCCGAGGTCGTCCTGCGTCCGATGGTGGTCGATCACGACCTTCGGCAGCTTCGACGCCTTCATGTAGTCGCCGAATTCGCCGAGTTGGTTCCACGTGCCGGTGTCCATGACGAAAATCGCTTGGCAATCGGCGAAGGCGTCACCCGGCGGCTCGTAATTGACGATGATCTCGCGCTTCGGGTCGAGGAACTCGTAACGCGGCGGCAAGGGGCTACCGATGACGACGCGGGCCTTCTTGCCAATACGCCCGAGGGCATCGGCGAGCGCCATCTGCGAGCCGAGACCGTCCGCGTCCGGCCGGATGTGCGTCATCAAGAGGAAGTCGTCGTGCCCGCGAATCAAATCGACCAGCGGGGACCAATCGAGGGGCATCTGCGGCTCGCGGAGTGAGGCTCGTGCAAGGAAGACATTGTAGTCGCGAGCGTTCCAACTCCCCTTGTCAGTTGCCCGTTCTTCCGCCTATAATTAGTTGATTGACCCGTCAGTTAATTAACTCGTGTCTCGGCGGTTCCGATTCCATGGCGATCGTCGCACGCAAACCGGGCCGGCCGAAAGACCCCGACCTCAAGACCCGCCGGGAGGGGGAGATTTTGGCGGCGGCCGCGGAGCTATTCGCCGAACTGGGATTCGCGAACACGCAGATCCAGACGATCGCGGATCGATTGAAGCTCAGCCACGGGACGATTTACTCGTACTTCCCGACCAAAGAAAAGCTGTTTCTGGCGACGGTGGAGCGCGGTCTCGCCGAACTCACGGCCGTCATGGACGCCGTATTTGCGTCCGGGGAACCGCCGCTGGTTGAACTCCGGCGGGCGATCCGGGCCTACCTTCAGTTTTTCCACGACCGCCCCGAAATGGCCGAGCTGTTCATCCAAGAGCGCGCGGCGTTCCCGCACCACCACCGGCCGCTCTACTTCAGCAACAAGGACGAAACCGAGCGCGCCAAGCACGACGACTTTTTCCGACGGATGAACGAAGCCGGGATTCTCCGACCGATCCCGCAAGAGCGGTTGATGGCGGTGATCGCCGACTTGCTCTACGGCACCATCCTCACGAACCTGTTGTCCGGCCGGCCGGTCGATGTCGAAACGCAAGCCGCGGACGTGTTCGACGTCATCGGCCTCGGGATCTACAGCGAGGCCGAGCGGAAACGCCACACGAAGAAATCGACCTGATGCGAAAGGGGACCCCGATGCTGCGACGGTCGCTATTTCTATTGCCGGTGATTGTGTTGGCCGGCTGTTCGCCGAAGCCGAGCGCGAGCACGGCCCCGACGGAACTCCCGCCGGTGCCGATTACGGTCGCGCCGGTCGAATCGCGCACCTACCAGCGGCGCGTGCTCGGCACGGGGACGCTCAACGGGATCGAGGATGTGCAGCTGGCGCTGAAGGTCGACGGGCGCATCAAGGCGATCCACTGCAAACTCGGCGATTTGGCGATCCCCGGTGCGGTGCTGTTGGAAGTCGAGACCGTCGATTTGAAACTCGCGGTGGCGGAGGCGCAAGCGGCGTTGAATTCCGAGATGCGGGCGCTCAGCCTGACGACCGAGAACTTCGACGCCTTCGACGCCAACGCGAACGACGCCGTGGTGATCGCGAAGGCCAACTACGAGAAGGCGAAGAAGACCTTCGAGCCGTACCCGAAACTCCAAGCGACCAAGGCCGTTTCGGACTTCGAGTTTCTCCAAGTGCAGCTCGAGTTCGACGTGGCCAAGTCCAAGTACAGCGACACCATCGCGAATACGAACGCCGCGTTCGCGCGGGCCAAGCAGAGGCAAGTCGCGTTGGCCGTGGCTGAGCAGCATTTGGCCGACGCCGAGCTGCGCGTCCCCGAACCCGCGGGTTGGGGCGCGTGGGCCGCGTTGGTCGGGCCGAGCGCCCCGCCGCTGCGCTTCGTCGTCGCCCAGCGCATGGTCTCGGCCGGGGAACGCGTCCAGAGTTTGCCGATCACGAACGTCTACCGCCTCGTGATGACCTACTTGCTGAAACTCGTCGTGACGGTGCCCGAGCGCCACGCCGCCGAGGTCCGCGTCGGCCAACCGGTGGAAGTCCGCGTCGATGCCTACGGCGACAAGATGTTCGCCGCCCGCGTGGCCGGGATCAATCCGACCATCGATCCGGCGAGCCGCACCTTCCAAGTGGAGGTCGAAGTGCCGAACCTGGGGGGCAATCTCAAGCCCGGCGGCTTCGCCCGAGTCGCGATCCTCGGCGAAGCGTTGACGTTGATCACGGTGCCGCCGCAAGCCTTGGTGACGTTCGCCGGCGTCGATAAGGTCTTCGTGCAAGTCGGCGATCGGGCCGTTGCGGTGCCCGTTCGCGTCGGCATCCGCGAGAAGGACTGGATCGAAGTGACGGGGAAGTTTCCGGCCGGGGCTCCGGTGCTGACGAGCGGCTTTTCGCAGGTGGTGGACGGGAGCAAAATCACGCTCCGAGGTGCGCCATGATTTGGGACATTTGCATCCGCCGGCCGGTGTTCACCACCATGTTCATCCTCGCGCCGGTGGTGCTGGGGCTGGCGTCGTACACGCGCCTCGGCGTCGAATTGTTCCCCAACGTCGACGTGCCCGTCGTGGTCGTGACGACGACGCTCAAAGGCGCCAACGTCGAGAACATGGAATCGGACGTGACCAAGCCGGTCGAGGAGGCGGTGAACACCGTCTCCGGGATCGACGAACTCCGCAGCACGACCAAAGACGGCCTGTCTCAAATCGTCGTCGGGTTCAAGCTCGAAAAAAACGGCGACATCGCGGCCCAAGAAATCCGCGACAAGACGACGCTGATCCAAGGCCAACTCCCGGCCGGGACCGACTACCCCAAGGTCGAGAAGTTCAACTTGGACGCGACGCCGGTTGTGACCATCGCCATCTCCGGCAAGCGCAGCCTGCGCGAGATCACCGAGATCGCCAAGAAGCTCATCAAGGAAGACATCGAAGGGAACGTCTACGGCGTCGGCGCCGTCATCCTCGTCGGCGGTCAGCAGCGGGCCATCAACATCACCGTCGACCCGGACAAGTTGCGCGCCCGCGATTTGTCGGTGCTCGACGTCCGCAAGGCGATCGCGGAGCAGAACATCGAACTGCCCGGAGGCAAGATCGACCAAGGCCGGCGCGAGGAAGGCCTGCGGACGGTGGGGCGCGTGAAAGAAGTGCGCGGCTTCCGCGACCTCGTGCTCGCCACCCGCAACGGCCATCAAGTCCAGCTCCGCGAGGTCGGCGTCGACACCGGCGAGGGCGTCGAAGACGGCATCGAAGAGCCGCGCGGCCTCAGCCGGCTCGACGGCGACGCCGCGGTGAGTCTAATCGTCCAGAAGCAGTCGGGCGGGAACACGGTGAAGGTCGCCGAGGCGGTGAAGGCCCGGCTCGAACTCATCAAACCGAACCTCCCGCCGGACATCCGCGTCGAAGTCATCCGCGATCAATCCAAATTCATCAAAGGCTCGATCGACGAGGTGAAGTTCCACCTGCTCCTCGCGGCCATCCTCGTCTCGGCCGTCCTGCTGCTCTTCATCCGCGATTGGCGCACGACTATCATCGCCGCCCTCGCGGTGCCCACGAGCATCGTCGGCACCTTCGCCCTCATGGACCTCATGGGCTTCAGCCTCAACAGTATGACACTGTTGGGCCTGATCCTCGCCGTCGGCATCGTCATCGACGACGCCGTCGTGGTGCTCGAGAACGTCTTCCGCCACATGGGAGAGTACGGCCGCACGCCCCTCGAAGCGGCCAGCGTCGCCACGAAGGAAATCGCCCTCGCGGTATTGGCCACGACGATGTCGCTGGCGGTCGTCTTCGCACCGATCGCGTTCATGTCGGGCCAAGTCGGGCGCTTCTTCAACAGCTTCGGGTTCGTGGTCGGCTTCTCGATCATCCTGTCGATGGTCGTCAGTTTCACCCTCACTCCGATGCTCTGCGCCCACTTTTTGAAGGCCCCGAAACACCGGCGGGACGCCGCCACTCCCTCGCAGCGCGGATTCTGGAGCTGGGTTACGCGGCGCTACATCGGTGTTCTGCGCTGGTCACTCGGCGGACGGTGGGGCTGGCACCGGCTCGCCGTGGTCGGAGCGGCCGTCGCGGTACTGATGACGACGCCCGGATTGTTCGTGGCCGTCGGCTCCGACTTCGTGCCGAAAGACGACCAGAGCGAGTTCGAAGTCGCGGGGACGCTCCCCGAAGGGACGACCCTGATCGAAGCCAGCGACATCTGCGTCGAACTCGAAGCGAAGCTCGCGAAAGTCCGCGGCGTCACCGGCGTCTTCACCACCGTCGGCGAAACGAGCGGCCGTATTTCGAAGGGCCAGGGCGATGTCACACGCGTGACGATCTACTGCCGGATGGTCGATCTGCGGGACCGGAAATACTCGCAGAAAGACGCCATGGCCGAAGCGCGACTCGCAATGGCCGTTTACCCCGACCTGCGCCTCGTCGTGCAGGAGGTCAAGTTGTTCGGCGGCAGCGCGTTTAAAAATGCCCAAGTCGAACTCAGCATCCGCGGGCCCGACTCGGACAAGCTCGACGGGTACGCCGCGGAGGTCGTGAAGTGGATGCGGGCGAACCCGGATTTCACCGACGTCGATACCAACGCCGCCGTGCGGACGCCCGAGATGCAGGTCGTCATCGAGCGGAAGAAGGCCGGCGCTTTGAACGTGAACGTCCAGGCCATCGCGTCGACGCTCGGCGTGCTCGTCGGCGGGGAACCGATCAGCAAGTTCAAAGACGGCCCGGATCAGTACGACGTCTGGCTGCGGGCCGATCTCAAAAGCCGCGACCGCCGCGAAGCGATTTCCTCGCTGACGGTTCCGAGTTCGACCGGCCAACTTATCGAGTTACGCAACGTCGCCGAACTCGAAGCCGCGCGCGGCCCGGCGACCATCGAACGCTACAACCGCCAACGGCAGGTGACCGTGACTTGCAACCTCGCGCCGGGCATCCCGCTGGGGAACGTCCTGCCGATCATCAACGCCAAGGTGAAATCGCTGGGGATGCCGCCGGAATATCAGACCGAGCAACTCGGCGAAGCGAAGCTGATGGCCGATTCCAACTCGAACTTCGCCCTCGCCTTCGGGCTGGCGTTCCTGTTCATGTACATGATCCTCGCGGCGCAATTCGAGAGCTTCGTCCACCCGCTGACCATCCTGATGGCAGTGCCGTTGACGGTCCCGTTCGCGCTGGTGTCGCTGCTGATTTTGCAAACGCCGCTCGACATCTACGCGATGATCGGCCTGTTCATGCTCTTCGGTATCGTGAAGAAAAACGGCATCTTGCAGGTCGACTACACGAACGTGCTGCGCGCGAAGGGGCTGCCGCGCAACGAGGCGATCCTCGGGGCGAACGAAGCGCGGCTGCGGCCGATCTTGATGACGACCATCATGCTCGTGGCCGCGATGATCCCCATCGCCACCGGGGAGGGGCCTGGGGCGAGCGCCCGCGCCAGCATGGCCAAGGTCATCCTCGGCGGGCAGATGCTGTCGCTGCTGCTGAGTCTGCTCATCACGCCCGTGGCGTACTCCATCTGGGACGACATCACCGACGGCCTCGGGCGGATGTTCAAGACGAGACCGAAAGCGACGCCGACTTCATCGGTACCGGAGGCAGATGCGAGCGAGGAAACGATCATTGAGGCGAAGGTGCCCGTCGGCCGTCGCAGTGGGGAACTGCAGATCGCGCCGAGTTGACGGGCCTTTACCCCGAAGGGGTTGCATCCCGCAGCCCGGGGTCGCCGCTTCGGCGCACCCTGGGAAACGGGGGAGCTCAGCGTCCGACCTTCCAAATCTTCAACAAGCCGTCGGAACTGGCGCTGACCATTGTGGCCCCGTCGGGGGCGATGGCCACGGCGAGACCGATGGTTCGCAAGCCATCGTACCGCTTGATCGGCACGCCGCTCGCGGCGTCCCAAAGCCGTAACGATTTATCCTCTTGCACGGTCGCCAGCTTCGCGCCGTCCGGGTTCAACGTGAGCGCTCGGGTCAAGCCGGCGCCGTCGTACTTCACGGTGCGCGGCGCACCGGACGGCAGATCCCACGATTGCACGCCGGGGCCACCCGTGCAGGCGAAGAGCGCGGCGCCGTCCGGGGTGAAGGCCAGCCCGTGGACGTGGTGCTTTCCGGCATTCAATGTTTGAACCGGCTTCGATCCCGTCTTCGACCAGAGCAGGATCGACCCGTCTTCCCCGCCAGACGCGAGGCGCTGGCCATCGCGGCTGTACGCGAGGGCGTGAACGTGCTTGGTGTGCCCGATGAGGCTGCGGATCGGTTTCTTGTCCGGGACGTTCCACAGGTGGATTTGTTTGTCGACCCCGCCGACGGCGAGCGTGGCGCCGTCCGTGCTGAACGCCAAGCACTCGATTCCGCTGCCGGAGGCGTCCCAGGTCCCGACGGGTTGTCCCGAGGTCCAATCCCAAAAGCGGACGATGCGATCTTCCCCGGCCGTCGCCAAAAGGTTCCCCGACTCCGCGAAGGCGAGCGCCCGCACTTTGCCGGTGTGCCCTTCGAGGATTCCCTTCGATTGGTACGTCTTCGCGTCCCAAAGTCGCACGGTGGCGTCGTCTCCACCGCTGGCGATGACGGCGCCGTCCGGCGAATAAGCGATCACCCGCACCGGCCCGGCGTGCCCGCTCATGGTGGCGATCTCATCGGTCCGGCTCAGCCAGAGCATCCCGAAGACGCCCCCGACCAGCAAGAGAATGACCCCGATAGCGATGGCGATGCGTTTCGTTTTAAACATGAAATGATGATCTCACGCCAAGCCGCGATGTCACAAAGGAAGCATTGGATTCGACAGCGTCTTCGCGGCTCGGCGTGAGATCCGTTTTTTCAGTAATCCCCCAACACCTCGCCGCCGACGCGGGTGCCGAGGCCGGTCCAGGTGAAGGGGTTGATCGAGTTGCGGACGAACCTCACCGAGCCGTCGCCGAAGAGGGCGTTGACCCCGCCGGTGTGTCGGCTGCTGGCGTCTTCGACGTGGTTGAACGGGTTATTCGGTGTCCGCCCCTCCACCGCTTCGCCCGTCTGGAACAAGCAGAGCGTCGGGGGGCCTTCGTCGTCGTGGGCCGGGTCTAGCGGCGGGTTGATCGAACCGGTGATCGCCCCGACCCAAGTCGTCATCGGCGAACGCTTGCTCGATCGTTCGGTGACAAACAGCGTGTTGCTCGTGCCATCGGTGATGTCGGCGAAGCGGTATGCGCTGTTGCGCAAGAACGCCCCGGTGTTGGTATCGGGAAAGCCGGTGACTTCGAACGTCCCGCCGCACGCGGCGTAGTTGGCGAAGGCCACGGCGCCGAGAGGCCCGGAGGGACCGACGGTTTGGAAGGTGTCGCCGTTGATCGGCGTATCCGAAGGGCAGCGGAATCCCGGGACGACGGTCGTGCGGACCGCCGCATGGCCCGGGTGCAAAATGTCGTTGGCGAGGTTGATCTGGCGGAAGAGATTGTCCTGTTCCATATGCGGGAGAAGGTAGGCGGCCCAACCCCAGCCGGTGCCGAGGCCATCGCCATCCAAGCTGGCCGGCAGCGAGGTGAACCCCGGCGGGAACTTCTGATTCGCGCTTTCGTAGTTGTGCATCCCCAAACCGATCTGCTTGAGGCTGTTGCTGCACTTCATCCGCGCGGCCGCCTCGCGGACCTTTTGCACCGCAGGCAATAATAGCCCAATCAGAATCGCGATGATGGCGATCACGACGAGCAATTCGATCAGCGTGAACCCGGCGCGAGCAGAACGACGAACCATGGCACTTCCCCAGAGTGAAGCATGCGGTAGTTCTTAGTATAACGAAGTGCGAGTGATTTGTGTTCGGGCGAAATGCAAAAACTTTCCGGATCACGCCCCGATGTTTGTGATGTCGGCTTTGCGGTGGACCCGCTTGAGCAATCCGGCGAGCACGCGGCCAGGGCCGATCTCGTAGAATCGATCGATGCCCGTCGTCATCAAACCGCGGATGGTCGCTTCCCAGAGGACCGGCGACAAGACTTGCTTCACCAACAGCGCGCGGATCTCGGCGGGATCGATGTGGGGCTTGGCATCGACGTTGGACCAAACGGGGATGCGCGGCGCGGTGATCGTCACCTTCGATAACGCCTCGGCGAGTCGGTCGTCGGCCGGTTTCATCAAGGTCGTGTGGAACGCCCCGGCGACCGCGAGTCGGGCGGTGCGGATGCCCCCCTTCACCAAGCAGATTTGTTCGAAGGCCTCCAGTGCGGCCAGCGCTCCGGAGACGACCGTGTTGCCCGGGCAAAGCAAGTTGGCGATTTCGAGCGTGCCGGCGGAGCGCGCCTCGGAGACGAGCACCGCGACTTCGGACGGTTCCATGCCGAGCACCGCGATCATACCGCCGGGGGTGGCCAGCGCCGCGGCCTGCATCGCCTCGCCGCGGGCCTTCACCACCTGCAGCCCCTCGCGGAACGAGATCGCCCCCGCGAAGACGAGGGCCGTGTACTCACCCAAACTGAGGCCGGCCGTCGCCGTCGTTTTCAGGACCGCTTCCGGGGTGTTGGCCTTCACCGATTCCAGCGCCGCGAGGCTCGCCACGAAGATGGCCGGCTGGCTCACGTCCGTTTCGTTCAATCGCTCGACCGGACCGTGTATGCAGAGACTCAGCAAGTCGTAGCCGAGGATTTCGGCGGCTTCGTCGAACAGAGCCTTGGCGGCGGGGAGAGTTTCAGTCAGCTCGCGCGCCATGCCGACGAACTGGGCACCCTGGCCGGGGAATAGGAAGGCGGTCATTTCGGGTTCCGGGCATCGGGTATCGGGTATCGCAGAAAAAGTCCGGGCTACGGGTTTTCACGAGACCCGGTACCCGAACCCCGATCCCCGATTTAGTCATCGTCGGACAGCACCGGCAACTTCGCTAGCTCTTCGACGATGCGGTCGTTCAAATGGGTGCGGACATCCTGCGCCGCGACGGCGAGGGCGTTGGCGATGGCGCGCTCGTCGCTGGAGCCGTGGCAGATGATGCAGACGCCATCGATGCCCAACAGCGGGGCGCCGCCGGCGCTACTGTAATGGAACTTGTCGACGAGTTTCTGCACGGCTTCCGCGGCGATGGCTTTTTCCACGGACAACGCGCCGACCACATCCCGGGCCACGAGGCTCATGATGAATTCGAAAACACCCTCGGCGTGCTTCAACAGCACGTTGCCGACGAAGCCGTCGGTGATAATGACATCGACGGCGCCCTTGTGGACATCGCGGCCTTCGACGTTGCCGACGAAGCGATCCGCGAACGGGCTGTTGCGGAACAGGGCGTAGGTCTTCTGAACGAGTTCGTGGCCTTTGCCCTCTTCTTCGCCGACGTTCATCAAGCCGATTTTCGGATGCTCGACCCCGAGGCGGTGCTTGGCGAGGACGCTGCCCATGACGGCGTATTGCAGCAGGTGCGACGGTTTGGGAAAGATGTTCGCGCCGACATCCAATATGACGCAACTCCCCTTGGCCGTCGGCATCAAAGTGCCGATGCCGGGGCGGCGGACGCCCTTTAAAAAGCGGCGGGCGAACAAGCCGGCGCCGACGACGGCCCCGGTGTTGCCGGCGCTGACGAGGCCGTCGGTTTTTTTGGTCGCGGTGAGTTGCCAACAGCGGGAGATGGAATTGTCCGGCTTCCGGCGGAGCGCTTCGACCGGTTTTTCGTCCATGCCGATGACGCCGGCACTGGCGACGATTTCGATGCGTTCGGCGGGGTAAGTACTCGCGGCTAAAGTCGGCTCTATCAGGGCGGGGTCGCCGACCAACACCACGGTAAGATCGGGCACGGACGCGATGGCTTGAAGGGCGCCGGCCACGTTCGGCCGCACCCCGTGGTCGCCGCCCATCGCGTCGAGCGCAATCCGCATCGGCCTTACTTCCCTTCTTCGACTTCGGCCATCACGATGGCATCGCGGCCTTGGTAGAAGCCGCAATTGCCGCAGACGCGGTGGGGCAGAATCGGATCTTGGCACCGCGGGCAATACTGAATGCCCTTCGGTTTGATGTTGTGGTGGCTGCGCCGGTGCCCCTGACGGGACTTGGACGTACGTCGCTTCGGTACTGCCATGACTGCCTCAAAAGTCGAACCGGACACCGGACAATCGGAGACAAGTAAACTAGGGGCGGATGCCGATTCTGTCAAGGAGGGTCTCTGAACGGGTATCGCATGATTCCGGGAAGGAATTGAACTCGGTCGGGCGTTCCCCGGATTCTTCCAACGGCGATTGTTCCAACACCCCCCCTCTATCGGCTCGGCGATTCATTCCATTCCGATGGCGTAAGTCGCTGTTGCGCATAGGGATAGGCCCCACGGACCAATCCGAACCCGATTCTTCCAAATTGTTCCGAAGTGGGGTGTCATACAATTCGCTGGAAGCATTTTCCCGGTTGGTTTTTCGACGCAAGTCGATGGCACGCCATACCAAGAGCAGATCTCCCACACCGACTTCAATCCGCCTGCGAGGCGGCGACGACGCGTTTGCCGGACAGCAACCGGGTGCCGAGGTTCAACAGCAAGACCAAGACCAACAGCACGAAAGCTCCGGCCCAGGCGAGGTCGGTGTCCGAAGGTTTGGGCGGGTTTTGCACGTACGTGTAGATGAAATAGGGCAGCGCCGGGGTCGGGTCCGAAGGGGATTCCGCGAAGAAGTTACTGGTGCCCGCCGTGTACAGCAGCGGGGCGGTCTCCCCGGCGACGCGGCCGACGGCCAGCAAGATCCCCGTGATGATGGCCGGTAGCGCGGCGGGGAGGATCACGCGGAAGACGGTCTGCCGGCGACTGGCGCCGAGGGCGTAACTCGCTTCGCGCAGGCCGTTGGGCACGAGGCGGATCGCCTCTTCGGCGGCGCGGACGATGACCGGCAGCATCAGCACCGCGAGCGCAAACCCGCCGGCCCACGCGGACGGGCCCCACGATGGTTCGGTCGGGGCGAGCCAGAACGGCCGGACGAGCAGAGCGTAGCCGAAGATGCCGATGACGATGGACGGGACGCTGCCGAGCATCTCGGCGACGAAGCGGATCGGTTTCGCGAGCCAATGGCTGCGGAACTCGGCGAGAAAGATCGCCGCCAGCAGGCCGAGCGGGATCGCCAAAACCGAGGCCAACCCGACGAGCGTGACGCTGCCGAGGATCGCGTTCGCCATCCCCGCCCCGGCCGGGTCGCCCGTGCGGTTCGTGAAGAAGGTCCACTTCAACCGGCCCGCGCCCATGTAGGTGATGTAGCCGAGGATCAGGAACAACGGCACCACCGTGAGCAACTGCGCCGCGCTCAAGACGACGGTCATGATCCGGTTTTGCAGGGCCGTGCGCCGCCGAACCCGCGCCAATTGATCGGCGGGCGGGGCCGGCACTTCCGCGAGTTCCCCGCCGAGGTGGATCGGCCGGCGGTCGTCCTTCACCCGGGGCTTGCTCGCCCAGGCGATCACGGCGCGGGCCGAGATGTTCATCAGCAGCGTCACGCCCATCAGCAGCAACCCGAGGGTGACGAGCGCCGCGGAGTTCTGCGTGTCGGCGCTCGTGGTCTCTTTCACCGAACCGGCGATCTTGCTCGGGATCGTGTCGCCGGTCCCGGCGAGGAATTGCGCGAAGGTGTCGGGGAGATACTGGCCGTTGCCGATGACCATCGTCACGGCCATCGTCTCGCCGATGGCCCGGCCGAGCGCGAGGAAACAGGCCGCGAGGATACCGGGGCGGGCGTAGGGCAACACGACGCGCCAGATGGTTTGCCAGCGCGTGGCCCCGACGGACAGCGCCGCTTCGCGCTGGCTGCGCGGCACCGCTTGGCAGACGTCGAAACTGACGGCCGTGATGTACGGCAGCACCATGATGGCGAGGACGATTCCGGCGGCGAGAATCCCTTGGCCCGAAGCGCTGTTCTCGAGGCCGAGCGCGTTGAAAATGGGGAGCAGGCCGAACTTCGCCAGGAACGTCTTGGCCCAGAAGCCGTAGATGATACTCGGGATGGCGGCGAGGAGTTCGAGCAGAAAGCCGCAGATGCGGCGGAGCCAAGCCGGGGCGATCTCGGATAAAAATGCCGCCGAGCCGACGCCGAGCGGCACGGCGATGAGCATCGCGATCGCCGAAGTCGCCACGGTGCCGAAGACGACGACTCGGGCGCCGTACAAGCCTTTGTCCGGCTCCCAGCGCGAACCCGACAGGAACTCGCCGAAGTGTGTCCCCGTGAGGAACGGCCACGCTTGCAACATCAAAACGCCGACGAGGGTCGCGGCGACGACCAACAACGACGCGCCGGAACATTGGCAGAGCCAGCGGAACAAGCGGTCGCCCCAACTCGGGCGCGAGGCGACGGCGTTCGAATCGGGCGCGGCCATGAAACACTCCGCGGCCGTGATCCCGATGCGGGCCACGGCGCAACGGAATCCTACAAATGACGGGGGATGCGACAACCGCACCGCTATGAAGGTTGAGAGTGCAGGGGGGCCACGCATGCCGAATTCCATCGTGGTCGTTTCTACAATCGCGGCAGTCCAAGCCGCGGTATCGGCCGCCAAAGCCGCCGGGCGAACGGTCGCGTTGGTGCCGACGATGGGGGCGCTGCACGCGGGTCACGCCGAGTTGATCCGGGCCGCGAAGCGCCGGGCCGGGTTCGTCGTCGTCAGCGTCTTCGTCAACCCGACCCAGTTCGGGCCGACGGAAGACTTCGGAAAATATCCGCGGACACTCGATGCGGACCGCGCCCTCTGCGCCGAGGCGGGAGCCGATTCGATTTTTGCCCCGAGCGCCGCCGAAATGTATCCGGGGGGATTCGGGGCGTTCGTCGAAGTGCCGAAGCTCGACGGCGTGCTCTGCGGCGCGCGCCGGCCGGGGCACTTCCGCGGCGTCTGCACCGTCGTGTTGAAACTGTTCCACATCGTCCGACCGGACATCGCTCTCTTCGGCGCGAAGGATGCGCAGCAGTCGATCATTCTGAAGAAAATGGTGCGCGACCTCGACGTGCCTGTGGAAATGCAGATCGAACCGACCGTGCGCGAAGCCGACGGCCTCGCGATGAGTTCTCGCAACCGGTATTTGAGCCTCGAAGAGCGTTCGCTGGCGCCGCGGATTTACGCGGCGTTGCAATCGGTCCAGCGCCGCGCGGACGCCGGGCAGCACGACGTGTCGACTCTGCGATCCGGGTTGCGCTCCGACCTCGCCGCTGTCCCCGGTGCCCGGGTCGATTACGCCGAAATCCTCGACGCGGAATCGTTGGAAACGATCGATCGATTGGCGAAACCTGCCGTCGCCGCCGCGGCCGTTTTCTTGGGCGGCACCCGGCTCATCGATAATGTGATCTTGGGCGAGTGACCACCGGCATTGTGGCGACACGTTTCCAACGTGTCGGAAACGCTACGAAAACCGACGCGTTGGGAAACGTGTCGCCACGGCGGTTTCGCCGATTCTTCCGACGGGTTCCGCGCATGGCTCATCCGCTCTTCGGCCCCGAAATCCGGGACATGCTTCACAACGGCGACCGCGCCGGCTTGGCGGCGCTCTGCGACGAACTCCACCCGGCCACCATCGCCGAAACCGTCGAAGACGACTTCGCCCCCGACGAAATCTGGGAGGTCATCAGCCAGTCCGAGATCCGCACCCAAGCCGCAATTTTCGAATACCTGCCCGTGACCGTCCAAGAGGCGATGGTCGAAGACACGAATCGCCCTCAGGTCGGGCGGTTGATCGAGAAGATGTCGCACGACGACCGCGTCGGGTTGCTTCGGCGCTTGCCGACGCGCGTCAGCGAGAATTTGCTGCGCCTCGTCGACGACGCCGACCGGCGCGACATCCGCAAGCTATTCGAGTACGGCGAGAATACCGTCGGCGCGCTGATGACCACCGACTACGCGTGGTTGCCGCCGACGATCACCGCCGCCGAGGCCGTCGATCAACTGCGCCAGCAGGCCCCGGACCGCGAGACGATCTACTACATCTACATTTTGGAAGACGCCAAGCGGCGCACCGACGGCAGCCTCGCCCCGCGGCCGCTCCTCGGCGTCATCTCGCTGCGCGATCTCATCCTCGCCCCCCGGCACACGCTGCTCCGGGATCGGATGGAGACCGAAATCGTCGCGCTGCTCTACACCGACGACCGCGAGAAGGCCGCCGATTTGCTGGCCCAGTACGACTTCATCGCGGTGCCGGTGCTCGACGCCACCGGCGGCATGCTCGGCATCGTCACGCACGACGATGCCCTCGACGTGGTGACTCAAGAAGCGACCGAAGACATCCAGCGCCAAGCCGGCGTGACGCCCTTGAACGAAAGTTACCTCGACGCGAGTTTCTTCAAAATCTGGCGCAGCCGGGCGCAGTGGCTGGCCGTGCTCTTCGTCGCCGAACTCGGCACGTTCACCGTGCTCAGCCACTTCGAAGACATGCTGGCGACGGTGGTCGTGCTGAGCTTGTTCATCCCGCTCTGCATTTCCACGGGCGGCAACTCCGGCGCGCAGGCGAGTACCCTCATCACGCGGGCCATCGCGCTGGGCGACGTGAAACTTTCGGACTGGAAACGGCTGCTCCGCCGCGAACTTTTGCTCGGGCTCGTCCTCGGTTTGACCCTCGGCGTCATCGCCTTCGCCCGCGGTGCGGCGACGCCGTCCGACACGCGCGGCGGCCCGCGCAAACTCCCCCAGCCGATGACCGCGACGTTCGCCGAGGCGACCGATTTGAAGCCCGACGAGCACGGCGATTACACGATCCCCGCCGGCACGGTGCAGACGCTCATCGCCGACAAATTGCAGCGCATCCGGCTACCGGAGGAGGGCAATCACCGGGTGGCGGTGAACGCGGCGGGGACGGAATTCACCTTCCCGACCGACAGCGAAGTCCGCACCGAACCCGTCAGCCGGTGGCGCCTCGGGCTGGTCATCGCGCTGGCGGTCCTCGGGATCTGCCTTTGGGGCACGATGGTCGGCGCGACGCTGCCGTTGGTGTTCAAGAAATTCGGCGGCGACCCCGCCGTCGCCAGCGGCCCGTTCGTGGCGACCTTCGTCGACATCACCGGCATAGCCATCTTCTTCTACTGCGCGAAGTTCTTGCTGCTGTGAGGCGGACGGGATTGGAGTGTTGGGTATCAGGCCGGCCATGGTCTTGAAGCAACTTCGCGACCCGGTTCTTGGCCATTTCCGCGGTCGCGAGCAGCTTTTGCACGTCGGTGTGGATGCCCGCGTAGGGGTGATCTCGTCAGTCAAAGGCTGCAAAAAGCCAAATGAGCGAGCCTCACCTTTATCCTGTGTATCTGATATACTTCGTGTAGTAATACAAACAACAGAGTTACCCTCGATGGATGATGACCTCGCTACGATTCTTGTGGACTATGATAAACGGACGATGCCTTTTGAAGCTTTAGATCTTAGCGGTAGACTTGCAGGTTTGGCGAATCGACACCGTATAGCTGGAATGACCATTTCGACTGAATTGACAGCCGAAGTTTTCGGGTGGACTGTACTGCCAGCCTACAACTATAAGGGTTGGGGAACTTAGAAGCTATCCGAGAAGCCCTAATCCTATGAATCCTTGTACTTGAACGGCGCGTGAGTCCGATTCGGGGCCATGCGGTCGAGGAGCAATTGGATGCC
>JAYSYN010000026.1:0-7613 GCA_043727575.1 Fimbriiglobus sp. | reverse complement strand
GCACGAGTCGTCGTCGGAATCGGCACCAATCCGTGGTTTCTCGTCGGCGTCGGCCAGTTGTGGGGCGAAGTCGATCTCGGACCCGTTTCGCTCGGAGTTTCCGCGGAAGTGAAACTTCAACTGGGAGCCGCAGTCCAACGCTTCGAGATCAAAGCCTGCGCCAGTATCAAACTGCTGTTCATCAAAATCAGTGGTTGCGTCACGATTACCATCGGCAGTGAATCTGTTCCGCCGATTCCCGTGCCTCCCTCTCCGCTCAAGTCGATCCATCTGAGCGACCGAAAGTCCCGCGTGCTCACCCGCAACGGCGCGGTTCCGGTCGGCTGGCCGGACGCGCTCCCGATTTTGGAATTTGAAAACTGGGTGGAAACGAAACTTGTTCCAGGGTCGACCTTCGCCGCTCTCGCCGGAATGGCCACGCCCGATCGGGGTGGCTGGGTCGGTACCGACGAATTGAAATATTACTTCCGCCTGCTCGATGTGCGCTTAATCCGCGAGGACACGGGTACGGAAATCGCCGGGCCGTTGGCCGCGGTCTGGGCGACCCCGCGCGATACTCCCGCTTGGAAGAACTCGCCCCCTCCCGCCGCGGGGGCGCGGGAATTGGTCCTGCTCGACTGGTACCCCGCCGGGTGGGCCCGCAACCTATTGGACGGTGGCAGCGGCAATCCCGCCAACGACCCGGCCGATTACCCGGGCGATTTGTGCACCCCGTTTCGAGAACCCCAACGCGGCTGGGCCATTGGGGAGACGGCCTATCGCGAGTCGTCAGGCCGGGTCGTATTTCCTTCCGGCAATCCGTCGTCCGATCCTTATCAGTCGGTTTTTCAACTGAACGGCCCCCCCGACGGGGGCGATGGACTCGCTTTCGAAGCCGCCCACCTCGGCGGGCTCTTTTTCGCGGGCGCCGCGACTCCGTTCGATTCTGCCTTGAACGTTGGCGGTCGGACATTCCATGGGGCCTATTGGCTACCGACGCTGACCTACGCCCGTCGACCGGAAGTCATCACCTCCGCATCGTACGTGCTGACGCCGAACGTTTCGCTGTTCGATGCTCGCATGATCTTGGCTCTGAATACGAAAAGTTCACCGGTCCTCATGGACGGATTTGTTCCGACAGTGATCGCGCGACGCGAAGGCGGAGTGGAAGAGACTTGGCGCGGAACGAAAATCGTAACGTTGGAAGGATACACTTTCTACGAATACCGCTCGGTTTCGAGCGGCGGTCCTTGGATCCGCTTCACGATCACGCACTCCAATTTTCGCCCGGAGCCCGCGGCGGCATTCATCGGTTTGGAAGCGCTCTGCTCGACTGCAAATGCGACCGCCGACGCCGACAAGAAAAACCGGGAGGCCGAACACGCCACGCAAAAGACGGTCGCGACTCAACCCGTCGCGGAGCAAAAGCCGCTGCTCGAACCGGGAGTCACTTATGTGGTGCGGGCCCAGTTGGAGTGGCAAGCGGAGCGTTCGGCGCGGTCCGGCGGCGGTAAGCAGACGCCATTGCCGTTGCGCGTTCAAGAATTCAAGTTTCGCGTGGCCGGGCCGGGTTCGTTCGGTGAAGACCCGTCGCAAATCCAAACCGAGGAGTCGGTCTTTGATGTCCGCGGGCTGTTGCGGTATGTCGGCGGCATGAACCCCGTCGATGGGGCGGTCTTCGTCTTCCGGAATGACCCGATGCTCGTTCACTACGAAGTGGGGCACGCCGAGAAATTGGCCACGAAGTATGGCCGAACGATCACGCTGAAAATCCGCCGCACCGATCCCCCGCCCGAACAAACCCGCCACGGTTTCGTCGACTGGATCGGGCTCGACCACAATCTCGGCGCATTGCTCGATCTCGGCGTAATCCCCTTCGTCGACCAGCGCTGGAATACCAACGTCCGACACCTGGCGGATCTCGTGCCGCCGTGCCAGGCGCCGGAGGTCGGAGCGACGGCCAAGGCTCCCGTACAACTGGAACCGCGGGCCCACTACGAGCTGCGCCTGATGGCACTCAACGCGGACCCGAACAACGACCCGGTGGAAATTCGGCGGGTTGTGTTTACCACTTCGCGCTACAAGACCCCAGTCGAACTCGTGGGGGCACTCGGTTTTGGCGGGGCCACCGCCGCACGCGAGGTTCTTGTGGCTCCGACTGGAGCGATTCCGCTCCCGATCGATGGGGAAGCTTCGCAAGAAGCGGCTCTGCGTGCCTTGGGCCTGGACCCGTGGCCGCTCGCGAAAGGGCCGCAACTGGGCGCGTTGTGGGAACCCGTGGCGGGGCAAGTGCTGTTGCGCGGAGTGATCATCGAACTCGATGAACCGATTCACCGCCCGGATCGATTATTGGTCACGGGTCTGTCGATCGGAGGCTCGGCTGTCTCCTCGCTTTCTCGGAACAATTCCGGCACGCGCCTTCTCGGCTTGTTCTCCAACCCGATCGCACCGGCCAATGGATCGATCGCTTTGCAATTTCAAGAAATCGTGCCCGGGACCAAGCCCGGAATTCCACAGGGGCCGCCGACGACGGTCGTGGCCCCGTTGCTTGTCCCCCCGCGCCTCCAGCGAGACTTTGCATGATCTTCAATCTGGCCCCGGCGTGGGCGGCCTCGGCGATGGGGATTCACGTTACCGGCGACGCGGACCTGCCCGACGGCATCCATTTCCGCCTGGCGTATTCACCGTTACTCGGGTTTCCCCTTCACCCGGTGCCGGTGTATCGATCATTCGCCAACTCGTTGCAAGCCGTGGAGATCGACTGGTTCGATTCGCGGGGCCACGCGTTGCCCGCCGCTCCATTGCCGGTGGTCCCAGACAACCCGATCACGGGTTATCTCAATCTCGACGTCAATTCCGAACGCGGTTTATGGTTGCGGATCGACGTCGAACCGGGATCGCAAGTCGTCGTCGAAATCTTGGCCAATCGGGACGTCGTCGCCACGCGGAATCAACCCCCGTACTCATTCGGTGGGTCGCACCTGAGCGCTGTTCGGGTTCGCGGGAAAGGGATTGTCAAGGGTTGGGCCGTCTCCAGTCGATGGAGTCAGGAGCAAGAGCGCGATCCCATCCAGATGTTGGCTTTACCCGCCCCCGCGGATGGAATCGCACCGTTATACGTCGGTGTTCCCGATGCGGACAACCGGGCCGAGAAGCGAGTCCTCCAGGGCATCCCTCGCCGGTTCGGACGGCACGAAGAATTCCTCGGCTTGGCCGGTCCTTTCTCCGGCAGCGACGAACTGGAACGAATTCGCATTCTGAACGAGCGATTCAAACCGTTGATCGGCCGGGCGATCAATCCGCCGACCAATGTTTCCGCCGATGCGGTGACGCTCCGGGAAGTCAACGGGGGGGAACGCTTCGACGTGAACCCGTACGGTCAACTCGCCACGTCGTCGATCGACCCCGTCGTCGCGCGCTGGCTTGGGTTTATTGGAAGTGATGATCCACCGATCCAAGATCCTGAGCGTCAAGCCTATGTGGCCCATCTCGTCTGGGCGGTGCAAAAATCCGCGGGGTGGCAGGGACCGGACCGTTTCGTCCGGGTGCTCGAGCGGCTTCCCGCGCCAGCCGATCCGACGAAACCGGAAACGGATGCGACGGTCGCGCATGTGCTTCAAGCGTTGGCAGCTGTTCACCGCGATGGCGATTTGCACGACCGACTTCGGAATCTTCCCGCTGGATGGGAGTGGCGGAGCCTCGCTCTCCCGTTTGTCGTCGCCCGCCAAGCCGCACCGGACGTTCGCGCTCCGCAATTTGCCGGCACACCCACACAGGTCGGCTGGACTCCGGGAACATTCGGCGTCACAGCCACCTTCGGCGCGGTGATCCCACTCCAACCGCAGCCGACAAGTGGATTCTCGCTCACCCGCAACGGGACAACCACGGTTGCGCTCAATCCGACTTACCACGTACACGGAGCCCGTCTGGGTCAACGTGCCGCGGCGATCGTACTCGGAAACTCCGCCAACATCGCGACGCCGGTTTTGACGGACCGCCAGATCCCAGCAGCGGATGCGGGCCACACGAATTGGCAACTCGCGGAAATGGACGCCTTCGGACGCTGGTCCGATTGGACGAATGCCGTGGTTCCAGCCATCGATCGGCCGCTGCCCCCGGCGCCGGTTTTGCAAGTGCGGTACGCCATGCCTTCCGGAATTGGAGCCGGGCCGTTGAGCGGAACATTCGAAATCGTCGTCGAAGTGCCCGATCTGGCCGGATTGTCTCCTGGCGGCCAACCGGTTCAGACTCTGGAATTCAAGATGAGCTGGGGGAATTTTGCCCGCGCGGTGGCACCGGGAAATTTGACGACGATCGACATACCCGGCCCCGAATTGCAACCGGCGGAAACCAAGAGCGTCACACTCTCCGCCGTTTTCGTCGACCTCGACGGACGACGCTCTCCGCCGAGCGCACCGCTGGCCCGGCCGATCGCCGATCCCCGACCTCCGGTCTCCGTGGTGATCCCACGGACTTTGAGACTGACCGGCCGACGAGATGCCAACGGTTTGGCGCACGCGGAATTGACGTGGCCGACTCAAGCCGGGCAGGCCGGATACCGCATATTCTTCGCGAGTGAAGCCGCGCTTCGAGCGGCCTTGGCACGTCCGGATCTCCCGGCTCCGGACCGACCCCACGCGGCCACGCTTCTCGCGGCGTTGAAAGCGGTAACCACCCGGGCCGACCGAGCCGGGCTGATTGTGGATCAAAAAGATCTATTCCCGAGAAAAGCGTTCGAATTGCTGACTGCGGAACCCGTATCGGGTGGCCGCTTTGTCCATGCCCTCTCGGGTTCACTCGCCGATGTGGCGTTTTACCGCATCGTTGCCGTGGGTAGTCAGGGTGTGGAATGCGACTTCGCCAATTCCGCGCTGGCCGCCGTGGGCGTGCCGGATGATAGACATTCTGCCGTGCCGATCCTGAACTCGATTCCGAATCGCGCCGGAGTTGTGATATCGATCCCAGCCGGACCGGAGCCGGTGGCCGAATATCGAATTCGCAGAACGCGCATCGGCTTGAGCGATCCGCGTTCACTCCGGATTGTTTCGACGGGGAATGTGCCACTTCCCGCCGCGCCGGGTCTTCCACAGTCGTTCGAATGGCTTGATGCCGAACAGCCCGAATTCGTGCGAGTGACCTACGTAGCCGAAGTCCGCTATGCCCGGGAACCGGGTACAGCGATTGATCGTGAATGGAGCGGCCCATCCAATCCCATTACATGGGTATCACTGCCCCCTTCCGCACCTCCTGTGATCCCGCAGGGTCAAATCAGCTTGCAGCGCGTCGGTCAACTCGCGACCCTGCGTATCGTGGGAGTTCGGCCGCCCGATTGGGATCGGATCGGTGCAACGCGATTAGAGGCGTATCGGCAATTGAACGATGGAACGTCAGAACTTTTGGCAGATCAAAATCTTCCTGTTGGATTACCGGGCCAGGAAGTTGTGTTAACCGATCCGAATACTTTAGGTGTCAAGGAATACCATTTGGTACTCGTCGACCCCATTGGACGTGCATCGAAGAGTTCCGTTGTATCTTTGCTTTGATAAACGGAATGATATACCTGACATACCGGGGGATGGGGCATTCGGTGTGAATCGAACAGAAGGTTTTGGCGGTATCACCGACGGGCTGAGCAACACGCTCGGTTTCGCCGAAGTGAAGGCCTACCAGCCGGCGAATTGCAACAGCTCCGGGGGCGCTAACTCTCTCCTGATGGATGGTTCGGTTCGATTCGTGACCCGCGGTATCCAAGAATTGACTTGGCGCGATTGTGACCGCTTTCAACGCTTTTTCCCGAGGTGACCGAGGAAGAGGCGAAGTTCATCGATGGCGAGACCGGGATCATCATGAGCGCAGCTCTACCGCCAAGGTCGCTCGATGCGCGCGGTGGCGGAGCAGGTGAAGCGCTCCCTCGGCACGGTGCACAATGACATCCATATCGTCCTCGACGGCTACAAGCGGGTCGCCGCCCGGTCGGCTCAGGATCATATCGCCGATTGCCTCCAGCGGCTCAACGCCCGTTAGGTCAACATCCGGGCCGAGTGGGAGAGATCCAAGGGGGAGCGGATCGAGACGCATGCCGAGAACCGCAACGGCAGCAGCACGGCGAATCTCAAGAAGAAACAGGCCTACGGCGATCCCCGGCTCGCGGTGCTGCTCCTCCAGTGTTGGGATCGCCGCTGCAAACTCCTCGGCGTCCTGTCGGGTCCGACCTATCCGGCAGAGACGGGATGCCTCCGGTCAAGATGGTCGCGGGTCTCGATCCGGTGGAGGCGGTCTGATGCTCGCGAGGCTCCCGAGGATCATCCGGCGACAGGCGGAAGCCAACCACTACTTCGACTCCCGGCCGTCGACGGTGCAGCGGATTATGCGCTGCACGGATCAAAACAATGCTACCGGTAGCACACAAACTGCGCTCCGTCGTGGTACGTTCTAGGACGAAGGAACTGTCACGAACAAATCACTTTGGCTTTGCCAAGGATCTTACCCTAGGCGTCGATACACACGACGCCTAGCGGTTGCTTGATATGGGTACCGAAATTGACCGCCAACATCTTTTTTGAATCGAGCAAGTTTCCCGGATTCACCCTTTGGGTTCTAAGTTGTGCGCGCCCAGTAGGTCCAATACCTTACGTCGCAGTGAACACTGGCGGCATCGGCATCGGAAGCGGTACAGTTTGTTTCGTCCGATCTCTTCGCCGGTACGGTCGCATTTCCCAACGGGATCACCGATTTCGAGCTGCACGCGGATGAACTCGGCCCGCTCGTTCTCCCCGTGTTCATCAAGATAATCCGCGTAGACAAGCCGCGGCAAGTCGTCGCCCGGGGCTTTCATGATGGCGTCGAGAAGGGCGATGCGCACGGGATCGATCATCACATCACCGATACTTCGGCAGAAGCGCACGGGGAATCAACCGCCGCTGCTTCGGGGTCGGGGGCGGCGGCTCGCCGACTTCGGGCGGTAGGGGTTGGAGCGTAGCCGCGAGGGCCGGAAGGTCGCGCACCATGTTTTCGACGGCTATCGGCAGCGGCGTGAGCATAGTCCGAATGCCGGCCATTGTCCCTTTCAAGAGACCCAAGGCCCGCAGCGCTTCGATGGCCGCCGTCCAATCGCGCTGATTGACGATCAGCCGGAGTTCGGCGGCGCGGGATTGCAGTTCCCTACGGCGAGCGCATGCGGGGCAAACGGACGCGCCGGCTACGGCGAAGTTCCTGCGCGAGACTTCCGTCCGCAGGCAGTCCTTGAGATGGCCCACTGCGAACCCTTCACAGCGGATTCCACGCTTCGCCAGATCCACTTCGATCCTCAGCAACTCCGCACGCTCCGGCTCTTCGTGTTCGTCGTGCCAGTCGGCAAGCACGAGCTTCGGCAGATCGCCGCCGGGCTGGGCCTCGACGGCATCGCGGAGTGATCGGAGTTCGGGATCGTTCATCACTTCGCTCCACAGCTTCCCTTCCACGATATTCCACGAATAGATAATCCCGTCCACGATTCGCCCACGAAACGAGCGGTTCCAGTATCGCCCAATGCGGAGTGGGTATCCCTCCGGATTTTGCCACGGCGTTAGGCGGCGGTCCAGAGGTCGTTCCACTCCGGGGTGTCGCAGAGGGCTAGGAGTTCCACGAGCGGGCCG
>JAYSYN010000025.1:0-7630 GCA_043727575.1 Fimbriiglobus sp. | reverse complement strand
GCTTTCAGGCGGCAAGCAAGCTCAAAACGCGGCCTTTTGGAAAGTCAGAACCCGGAAAAGCCTTAAAACTCTTAGATAAAGTCAATAACAGGCTCTAGGGTTTCAACTTCCACGTTCCCGGGTGATTTCGCATGGTCGGCCGCTCGCTTTCGCTAATGAAATGGGGTCTTTTCGCATTCCTATTGCCGCTGTTGGGATGCGGGGGCGATGGACCGGCGCTCGTGCCGGTCGAAGGGAAGGTGACCTTGGACGGTGCGCCGCTACCAAAAGGCTCGGTGCGGTTGCAGCCGGACAAAGCGAAGGGCAACACCTTCGGATCCGAGCCGGTCGGGGAAATCGGCGCCGACGGCAGCTTCAAGATCATGGTCAACGGCAAGTCGGGCGCCCCGGTCGGGTGGTACAAAGTCGGCGTGAACGGAGCGGGCTCGGAGATTCCCGATTCCACGAAACCGCTGGCCAACAAGTCGCCGGTCGCCGCGCGCTTCGCCGATCCGGCCACGTCGAACTTGACAGTGGAAGTCGTCCCCTCGGCCGCTGCCGGGGCGTACGATTTCAAAGTTTCCGCGAAATAACTCGGGCCCGCGACGAGTATTTCATACGTCTCTTTCTCATTTCATTCTTTTTGGAGCTGTCCATGTCCACTCCCCGCACCCGGTCGGCGTTCACGCTGATCGAACTCCTGGTCGTGATCGCGATTATCGCGATCCTGATCGGGCTGTTGCTGCCCGCCGTGCAAAAGGTCCGCGAAGCGGCCGCACGCATGAGCTGCAGCAACAACCTGAAACAAATCGGCATCGCGGTCCACAGCTACCACGACGCCAACGGGCGCATCCCGTTCAGTTGGAGTCCGGGCAACTACGGCTACGACGATAACGGCCGCTCGTGGAGCTGGCTGAGCCAAATCCTGCCGTACATCGAACAGAACAACCTGTACAACGCGGGTCAACTGGGTACATCCGGCGGGTTGAGCGGCGTCGCCCCGGCCGCGCCGGTGCTGACATTCAACCAAGCCCAAGCGGTCCACGCGACGCAGATCAAAACGTTCCTTTGCCCGAGCGATCCGTCCAACTCGATCGCACAGACCAACCGGGCTAACGGGAGCACCGGGTCAGGCGCCGGCAACACCAACTATAAAGGTGTCGCGGGTAGCAATTGGCAATGGGGTTCCTTCCAAAATTACCCTAACGGCAACGGTAACGGTTTGGACGCCGGCAACGGGATGTTCTACCGGAGTGACAATAATCGTGCGATGACTTTGATCGGCGTGACCGACGGTTTGACTAACACGCTGATGGTCGGCGAAGACCTCGCCTCGTTCAACACGCACTGCGCTTGGGCTCGGGCGAATTACTCCACCGGGACCTGTTCGATCCCGCTGAACAACGCCATGCAGGCGGGTCAGCCCGGCTTCAACAACCCGGGCGACTGGCCCAACGTGTACTCGTTCCGCAGCCGGCACACCGGTGGCGCCCAGTTCGCGCTCGGCGACGGCTCGGTTCGCTTCGTCCGCCAGAGCATCGATATCAACCAATACCGCGCCGCCTCGACCGCCACGGGCGGGGAAGTGTCGAACTTGGATTGAACTTAACTCCCTCGATCTTCGGCGCCGGCCCCGCGATTTCCGCGGGGCCGGCGTTTTTGGTACGATGCTCCGAGACCTCCGGAGTTCCCGCGATGCCCCCTTATCTGCAACTCGGTTCGATCCCGCCGAAGCGGCACACCAAGCACGCTGCCGACCCGGGCTATTTGAACGAGGGCGTTTATTACGAAGAGGTCATCAGCACGCAGGGCTTCAACCGGGCCTACAGCATCGCCTACCACCTCCGGCCTCCGACGCGGGTGTTGAAGGTCGAACCGGCCGCGAGCGTCATCGTTGAAGCGGCACCGCAAGAAATGCTCCGGCACCACCATTTGAAGACGCGGTCCATCCCGGTTCAAGGCGACCCGATCACCGGCCGCGTGCCGCTATTCACGAATGCCGACGTCACGATTTCATGCTGCCGGCCGGCGCTTCCGCAAGCGGAGTTGTTTCGCAACGCCACGGCCGACGAGGTTCTCTTTGTCCACAAGGGACGCGGGCACGTCTCCACGCACTTCGGCCGACTCGATTTCGAGCCGTTCGACTACATCGTCATTCCGCGCTGCACCACCTACAGGCTCGATTTTGAAGCGGAACAGGTGCCCGATCTGCTCGTCATTGAATCGACCGGCAGCATCGGCTTCCCGAATCACTACTTGAATCAAGACGGCCAATTCCGCTTGGGTGCTCCCTTCTGCGAACGCGACCTCCACGGCCCGACGGAATTGATCACCGAGAACCGCGAAGAAGAAACGACCGTCGTCATCAAAGACGGCCCGAGGCAGACGCGCTACACGCTGGCCCATCACCCGTTCGATGTCGTCGGTTGGGATGGGATTGTCTACCCGTTCACCTTCAACGCCGACGACTTCGAGCCGATCACGGGGACGATCCACCAGCCGCCGCCGATCCACCAGACGTTCGAAAGTGCCGGCGGATTCGTCATCTGTACGTTCGCCCCGCGGTTGCTCGACACGCACCCGCTCGCCGTGAAGATTCCCTACGCCCACAGCAACGTGGAGTCGGACGAATTGCTCTACTACGTCCGGGGCAAGTTCGGCAGCCGGCGCGGCGTCGAGGAAAGCTCCTTCACGCTCCACCCCCACGGCATCCCCCACGGCCCGCACCCCGGCACCCTCGCCGCCAGTTGGGACATGACCCGCACCGACGAACTCGCCGTGATGATCGACACGTTCCGCCCCCTGCACTTGACGAAGCAGTCGCTGGAGTTCGACGACGCGAGTTATCCGATGTCCTGGAAGGATTGACTCCCCATGCAGCACGAACCGGATTCGCAGAACTTCGTCGAGACCTACCAGCACCTCATCGGCATCGTTACGCCCCGGCCGATCGCGTGGGTCACCACGGTGTCGGCGGAGGGGATCGTCAATCTCGCGCCGTTCAGTTTCTTCAACACCTTCGGGGCGAATCCGCCGGTGATCGTCTTCTCGCCGACGCTCAAGCGCGACGGCACCAAGAAGGACACCCTGCGGAATATCGAAGCGACCGGCGAGTTCGTCGTCCATTCGTCCGTGGCCCGGCTCGCGGAGAAGGTGAATCTATCGTCGAAGGAATTGCCGCCGGACGAAAGCGAAATCGCGCTCGCCGGGTTGCACACGGTGCCGAGTTCGAAAGTGAAGCCGCCGCGCGTCTCGGAGGCCCCCACGGCGATGGAGTGCAAGGTGCTGCAAATCATCCCTACGGGCACCGCCCCCATCGCAGGGAATTTGGTGATCGGCGAAGTGGTGATGATCCACATCCACGACGAGGTTCTCGATGCGAACGGCCGGATCGACCCGCGAAAACTGCAGACGGTGGCGAGGCTGAATGGCGACTACTGGTGCCGGACGACCGACTTGTTCGAACTGCCGCGGCCGTAGTACAATCTCACAAGGAGGACTGACATGGCACCCGCGACGCTGGAACTCGAAGCCATTTCCGCACGGGGGAAACCCCGCGCGACCATCGACGATTTGCTGGCGATGCCCGAAGACGGCAAACGGTATTGGCTTATCGATGGCGAAATTGTGGAGATGGGCATGACTCAATGGAACAAACACCACACGAAGGCGGAAAGTCGCGTCAGCCAGCTGCTTTTGAACTGGAATGACAAGCAGCCAGTCCCTCGCGGTTCGGTCCACGCCGGGGAAGCCGGTGTGATCTTCGATGAAGACGATTCGGTCGGTATCGATGTGGTCTACCTTTCTCCCGAGCAAGCCGCACGCAATGCCGGCGACGACCTGTCCACCATGATCGTCGGAGCGCCGACGTTGGCGGTGGAAATCCTGTCGCCCTCGAACACGATGGCCATCATCCACAAAAAAATCGACACGTACTTGGCTCACGGCGTCGCGGTCGTCTGGCTCGTCGATACGCATTTTCGCACGGTGACCCTCCACCGGCCGAACCGACCGACGGCGATGCTCAATTCGACCGAGATTTTGAACGGCGATCCGGAGTTGCCGGGGTTTTGCGTGCCCGTCGCGCAATTATTCGAAGACTGAAACCGCGGTTGCCGGAGCGTGCGAATCCGATTGCCCACGGTATTTGCATGCCCGCGCGCAAGATGTCGTCTCCGACGGGTATTCCTAATGTCGGGCGAACGGCCCGCACAACCCTCCGGAGTCGCATCATGAGCATTTCTCGCTTAGTTCTCGGTGGCCTACTCGCCCTCGGCATCGTCGGTCTTTCGGCCGACGCCGCGCAAGCCCAAAACTACCGTGGCGGCGGCTACAACCGCGGATACGGTGGCCAACGCTACTACTCCCAGCCGTCTTACTACTCCCCGCATACTTACTATGGGTCGCCTTACAGTAACTACGGTTACTCCAACCCGTACTCGAACTACGGCCGCAACTATTACTCCCCCTCGTACTACAATTCCGGCTACGGTTCAAACGCTTACCGCTACGGCGGCTACCCCCAGCAAGGCTTCTCGTTCAACTTCGGCTACGGCAATTTCCGCCGCTAAAGCGGTTCCCGCATTCCTCCGGCGAGAAGCAATTCAGCAACTCGCCGAGGAAGAACAGCTTGGTCGAAGACTTGGCCCGACTGGCTTATCGACACGCATTGGCAACGCGTGACAACCTAAGAGTCGAACTCCAACGAGGACGGATCACTTCAATCCCGCGGCTTCCGCACGCAGATTCTGCGTCGTTTGCAAAATCTTGTCGTAGGTCGCTTTGTCCGGGGTGCCGTTCACTTTCAAACGCAGATAGCCATCGGCATCGAGCACTGCGATGTTCGGCTGACCTTCTTTCATGGCGAATTTGTCGGCCATGGCAGTGCCGAAATCGATCCAGACCGGCGTTTCGGCGGCGTCCTTTTTCAAGCCCCGGCGGATGAGCGTCTTGATCGGGCCGGGCACACTCCCGGCGCAGGCGACGGGCACCACGACCACCTCCGGCGACACCTTTCCCTCGGCGATGCCCGGTAGCGCCGCCACCGGCGCGAGCTTCGCTTTCTCCGGCGTCAAACCCTTGGCCGTCGGGTGGAATGCGACGTGCAATTTCTCGCCGAGTTCTCTGCTGGCTTCGATGCCGTTGCGATCCCCGTAGACAAGGATCACGACCTTGCCTTTGAAATCGGCGACGGAATGCTTCGCTTCGAACTGATCCTCGACGCTCAGGTCCACCGGCTTGGTCGCTTCGGGCTTTTGCGCGATGGCGATGGAGCAGAAACCGAGGATCGCAAGTGTGACGGTGCGAATCATGCGTATCCGCGCCGGCGGCGCGCCTCGGAGAAGATTAGCCGTGCCACGGCCAACGATAAAATCAGGGCCGCGAACCCGGCCACCGCGGAGACGCTGCCGAGCGAATCCCAAAAGTTGCGCCCCTGCCAAGTGACGCCGTCGAAACCGCGCATCGCCCACGTCGTCGGCAAGGTCACCGAGAGGTCGCGCGCCCAACCGGGGAGGACGAACGACGGGAGCCAAAGCCCACCGAGCATCGACACGCCCAAGATCGCGAGGATGCTGAGGCTGCGGGCGCGGGCTTCGGTGCCGCCGATGGCGGCGACTAACAGCCCCGTCGCCGCGGCTAGGACGCTGACGCCGAGGGCCAAAAGCAAGAAGCCGATCCACGAGCCGCCGATGCAGATGCCGAACACGAAATAGCCGAAGGCGAACGTCGTCAGCACCTGAAGGAAAGCGATGCTGGCCGTCGACAGCGCTTTGCCGATCAGCACGCACCAAAAAGGCACCGGGGCCGAACGCATCCGGAGCCAAACGCTGCGCTGGCGATCCCGCAAGAGCGATAGGCCGCTCTCCATGCCCCAGAACAGCAGGTATTGCAAAGTCATGCCGCTGAAACTGTGCGAGTACGAATTGAACCCGGCCCGGCCGTCCGCCGCTTCCACGCTTTCGACGGCGAAGGGCACCGTCAGCGTCCGGTCGGCCAAAAGCGGAGAGAGTTTCTCGTTCGCCAGTTTCTTCATGACCACTTCGGACACGATCCCCTCGGCCCATTGGGCTTCGCTCCGGCAGAGCGGTTCGTAGAGCACGCGCACGATCGGCCGCGGTCCGGCGCCGCCCGGTTTCCAATTCGCCAGCGCTTCGAACCCGGCGGGGAAGACGATGGCCACGCCCGGCCGGCGGTTCGCCAATCGCTCGGTCGCCTCGTCCTTGGTCACGATTTGCGCTTCGACCCGCCGACTGGCGACCAACTCAGCGGCGGCGCTCCGGGTGAACGGCCCCTCGTCTTCGACCACAATCAGCAGCGGCAATCGGACGCCGTCGGCGCCGCCTTCGGGTTTATCGAAAATGATGCCGAAGGCGGAAGCGAGAACGATCGGCACGGCGAAGCCGAGGAGTGCCGCGCGCTTGTCCGCGAGGAACAGGCGCCAGTCTTTCCCGGCGAGCGTCAGGATCAAATTCAACTGGCGTCGCACGGTTCTCCCTGGGCGACGGGCACGGCGGACGGGCGCATCAGTTTGTCGAGTCGGCCCGGCGGCGTGTGGAAGGTTTCGAGCCGGATGCCGTCGCCGAGGATCAGCCCGAGCGCCCGGCCGAGTTGGTCTTGGCTTTCGGCGGAGAGCCGCAGGCGCCGGCCGGTGATCTCGAGTTCGACCCCCGCTTCGAGCCGCTTCCGCAGGCCTTTGACGAAGAAATGGGCGACGTTTTCACCGAGTTGCCCGTAGAGAATCGGCCGGTCGGTCGGGGCGTGGCGCACGAGGTCCGACGGCTTCCCTTCGGCGACGATGCGACCTTTTTCGAGGACGGCGATGCGGTCGCACCCGTACTCGGCTTCGTCGAGGTGGTGGGTCGTCAGCAGCACGGCGTGCCCGGCTTCGCGGAGGCGGTGCAGATCGGCGAAGAGCAGGTCGCGCGATTTCGGATCGAGCGCCGCGGTCGGTTCATCGAGCAGTAACAGCGGCGGATCGTGGATCAGAGCGCACGCGAGATTGATGCGCTGTTTCATGCCGCCGGAGAGGGTGCCGACGCGATCCAAAGCCCGGTCCATCATGCGGACGCGGTCGAGCGCGGTCGCCACTCGGCAGTTGAGTTCGTACCCGCGCAACCCGTAGAGCCGGCCGAAGAAGGCGAGGTTCGCTTCTGCGCTGAGTTCGTCGTACAGGGCCGGTTCTTGGGGGACGAGGCCGATTTTCTTCGCGTACTCGGCGGGTTGAGAATCGCGGCGAATGCCCCCGGCCGCGACGGTTCCACTGAGCGGATCGAGGATGCCCGCGGCGACGGCGAGCGCAGTGCTTTTCCCGGAGCCGTTGGGCCCGAGCAGGCCGACGATTTCCCCGCGCCGCACGTCCAAACTCACGCCGTCGAGGGCGACGGTCGCCCCGAAGCGCACGCGGATGTCGATCAGGGTCAGGGCCAGTCGGCGCGGCATGGTCGATCCGCCGGGATTGCGCCGGCGTCCCTGCCGGCGTCGCGGACATATAGCCCGATCGCGCCCGCGGCGTCAATCCGAACCCGCATCGCCCCGCCGCCACTTTTTCCCGGAGGGTAGACCTCTCGATTTTGCCACGGGCCATCTGGTAGGCTTCACTTCCCATACCCGACACCCGGAGGCACGGATGCCCACCATCAGTTTCCAGTAC
>JAYSYN010000024.1:0-7634 GCA_043727575.1 Fimbriiglobus sp. | reverse complement strand
ACATCGGGGCCGGGTTTCCTTGGACGAATCGGATCGTCATTCGTACGGCGACGCCTTGCGACCGGGGTTTCTTTGTTGGAGTTCAACCTTCAGGTTGTTCCACGCTCGCTCTCAGGTCGGGCCGAGTCTCCGAGGCCCGACGCGTGCGGTAAGTGGCATCGGCCCGATGGGGACAACCTAAAGGTTGAACTCCAGCGCTCCGCGTGGGACTTCAAATGCCAACCGAAGTTTGGGGACTACGGTAGGCCGCGGCGCTTTTTGCAAGGTGCCGAACGCCGCGGCTCCGGACTATTTCTGCTCTTTGAAAACCATCTTCATCGACTCCAACTCCATCGTTTTCTTATCGCCCTTGACCGCGATTGGAAAACCGAGGTGCCCCATGGTTCCGTCGGGCTTGCCCTGGTGGATGCCCAATTCGTGCTGGTAGACGATCCGCCAAGTGCCGACGGGGGCGTCCGGGATTTCGAACTTGCCGTCTTTGTCCGTCAGCGCGTAGTACGGGTGATCGAAGACGCGGACCTGGGCCTTCATCCACGGATGGATGTTGCAGGCGACCGGGATGGGTGTCCGCTGCGCTTCGAGCGGTTTTTTGAGTTTGACCTCGCCGCCGTCTGGCACGAGCAAATTGAAGTCTTCGATGTCGCTTCTGTAATTGACATTGTGCCCGATTTTTGCGCTGTTCTTCACGACCAAGGTGTCGCCGGCGCGGGCCACCGTGATCTTCGGTTCGAAGAGGCACATCGGCTGATCGATCACCCGCTCGACCGATTTCGGCTTCGCCAACGCCGGCTTCACTTTGTCCGAGGGGAAGGTGGAATCTTTTTGGTCGTTATCCGGTCGCAGCCACACCACGACGTTTTTCAACCCGAGCGATTTGGCATCCACTTGCACGTCGGACGAAGTCAGCGGCCCGGCGACGCAACAAGCGGGTTTGTCCGCGTGGCCTTTGAAATCGATCAACACCGCCGCCGGAGCCTTCTCCCCATTCCACTTCACCTGGCCCCGGATCGTCACGAATTTCTCGGCCGCGCGGGCGGTGGTAGCGATGCCGAGGACAGCCGAAAGCAGCAGCAAACTTCGCATGGGACAGGCTCCGGGTCGGGGTTCGCATTGGACTACGGCTTGGGCAGTTCCAGTTTCACGGCGTCCATCTCCATCGTCTTCTTGTCGCCCTTCAGATCGATCGGATAGCCCAGCAGGCCTTCTTTGCCTTTGTGGTAGCCGCCTTCGTGCTGGTAGACGATGCGCCATTTGCCGACGGGGGCGTCCTTGATTTCGAACTTGCCGTCTTTGTCCGTGATGGCGAAGTACGGGTGATCGAAGACGCGGACTTTGCCTTCCATCCACGGGTGGACGTTGCAGGCGACGCCGATGAGCGAGCGCTGGGCTTTCAGTGGCTTATCGAGTTTCTTCTCCGTTTTAGTCGGGAGGTTGACGTTGAACGATTCTTCGTCGCTGCTGTAGTTCACATTGTGCCCGATGCCGGCGCTGTTCTTGACGACCAGCGTGTCCCCTTCGCGGGCCACGGTGATCCGCGGTTCGAATTGGCAAGTCGGTTGGTCGATGACGTGCTCGACCGACTTCGGCTTGGCCAAATCCGGGTGGATTTTGTCGATCGAGAACGTTTTCGTCCGATCCGTGTCATCGGGCCGCAGCCAGATCATCACGTTCTTCACGCCGAGGTTTTTCGCGTTCACTTCGATCTTGCTCGAAGCGAGCGGACCCGCAACGCAGCATGCCTTCTGATCGACATGGCCCTTGAAGACGATCAGATCCGCCGCGGGGGCCTTGTCCTCATTCCACTTGATGGTGCCTTGAATGGTCACGTATTTTTCGGCTGCGGTCGCGAACGAACTGAAACCGAGGAAGGCGGACAGCAACAGCAAACAGCGCATGGGAGAAACTCCGAAAAAGAACGTGGGAGAACCGGTAGGTACAACACTTTCATTATTCCCCACGCATGGGGTGTTTGGCAATGTCCGTGGCGAGAAAAGTCACGGTTCGATTCCGATTCATGTGGCGACACGTTTCCCAACGTGTCGAAAGTTTCCAAATTTTCCGACACGTTGGAAACGTGTCGCCACATTTGAAATTACCCGTGAACAGCCCGCCCATCGATTGCCGAGACGGGGCATTGTCGGTGTGGCGACACGTTTCCCAACGTGTCGGGAAGCCTCAAAACTTTCCGACACGTTGGAAAACGTGTCGCCACATTGGATATCACTCCCTCAACAGCGCCAGCGCCGCCGCGTGGACTTTGCCATTGGTCGCCAGGACATCGGGCCGGTGGATCGTCGGCGTGCCGTCCCAGTCGGTGAAGGTGCCGCCGGCTTCTTCGATGATCGCCTTGGTCGCGGCGACGTCCCAAGCACTGACGCCGTGCTCGACCATCAAATCGACGGCCCCCTGCGCGACGAGGACGAATCCGTAGAAGTCGCCATAGCCGCGCTGCCGGCCGGTCTGTTGATAAAGGTTGAGGAACGTGTTCTGCTTGCCGGCGCGGGTGAACCAGCCGATGCTCGAATAGCAGAGGATCGATTCCGCGAGCGTCGGCGTGTCCGAAACGCGGATGCGGTGGTCGTCGAGGTAGGCGCCGTCGCCGCGCAGGGCCCGATACATTTGCCGGAAAGCGGGGATGTAGACCGCCCCGGCGATCTGTTCGCCTTCGAATTCCAGCCCGATCAGCGTCGCCCAAATGGGCACGTGCCGGACGAATGATTTCGTACCGTCGATGGGGTCGATGATCCAGCGGAAGCCGGTCGAACTTTCCTGATTGCCGAACTCTTCACCGAGGAACCCGTCGCCGGGGAAGTGCTTGCCGATGAGGTCGCGGATCAGTTGTTCCGCACCGCGGTCGGCGACTGTCACCGGGCTGTCATCGGCCTTGCGGATCACCTCGAGCGCCGCCCGATCTTGGAACGTTGTGTCGTAAATCGACTTCGCGAAGTCGCCGCCGCGCCGCGCGGCTTCGACGGCCAAGTTGTATCGGCTGCGCCATTCGGGGTTCACTTTTGGGCCTCGACTTTCGAGCGGGCGTAGGCCGCGGCGCCGACGATCCCGGAGTCGTCCCCGAGAGCCGCGGTCGCGAATTTCATATTGGCCGCCGCCCCCGGCAGGGTGTAGCGCTGGGCGATGTCCCAGATGCGTTCGGTGAAGCTCTCGCCGAGCGCCCCCGTGACGCCGCCGCCGATGACGACGATTTCCGGGCTCATCAGGTTGATGACGCTGCCGATGGCGGCGCCGATGGCCCGGGCCGCATCGTCGATGATGCCGACGGCGATGGGGTCGTCCTTCATGTAAAACTCGGCGAGTTGCGAGCTTTTGACCTTCTCGGTATCGATGCCCTTCCATTCCTTCCGGACGCGCTTCGGAGCATCGTCGAGTGTCTCTTTGATCCGCTTCATCTGGTATTTGCGGCCGGCGATCGATTCGAGCGTCGAACCTTTGCGCCAATCGAGCACAATATGGCCGATCTCGCCGCAGTGGCCGTTGAAGCCGCTGAAGAGTTCGCCGTTCAGGATGAAGCCACCGCCGACGCCGGTGCCGACGAAGATACCGAAGACGTGTTTGGCCCCCTTGGCGGCGCCGTGGGCGAACTCGCCGTAGGTGCCCATGCGGACGTCGTTTTCTAGGAAGACGGGCCACGGCCAAGTCGCGGGCAGGAGTGCGGCGCAATCGACATCGCGCCAATCGAGGTTGGGGGCAAAGCGCACCACCGGCCGGCCCGGTTCGATTTGCCCCGGAATCGCGAAGCCCATCCCGCGGACTCGACCCGGTTCGATTTTCGCTTCGCGGAGCACGACATCGACGGCTTGGACCACGCGGCCGAACACGCCGGTCGGTCCGGCCTCGGCCCCCGTCGGCTGCTTGTTCCGCGCGATCAACTTGAATCGATCGTCGAACAGGCCGGTGAGGATTTTCGTCCCGCCGAGATCGACGCCGAGCCAGTAGTTGTCGGCCATGATGCACCCCCGCCCCAGCGATGGAGTCATTCTAGAGCGCCCGCTCCGCGGCTCGCACCGCGGCCACGAACGCCGGCATTTTCCCCGCGTCTTTGCGGCCGGGGGAACTCTCGATGCCGCTGGCGACGTCCACGCCCCACGGTTTTACAAGGCGGATCGCCTCGGCGACATTGTCCGGCGTCAAGCCGCCCGCGAGGATCAAGGGCACGCCGAAATCCTGCCCCGCGAGGAGTTCCCAAGGCGCTTTGTGGCCGGTGCCGCCCATGGCCCCCGCGACGTACGAGTCGATGAGCACGGCCATCGGAGCGGGGTGCGTAGCGAGCGATACGCGAATCCGCAAGATGTCTTCCGCGGAGCGCACGCGGAACGCGGCTATGGAATCGGCGGACCACGGGGTCGAGTACGTCTGGCAGTGGGCCAACCCGAGTTCGCGCCGGATCGCGTCGACTTCGTCCGAGGTTTGTTCGACGAAGACCCCGGTAAAGTTTTTGAACTCCGGAGTGGCGTCCATGATGCCGCGAGCTTGTTCGAGCGGAACGCGCCGCACCGACTGAGCCGAGAAGTTCAAGCCGATCATTTCGGCGCCGGCCTCGACGGCGGCGACGGCGTCCTCGGGAGTCGTGACGCCGCAGAATTTGATGCGGATGGTCATGGGCCAGCGGATCGGTTTTCGAAGGCGTAGCGAAACAGATCGCCGACTCGCACCGAGAATCCGGGCAACTCATCGCCACCGGAAAGGATCGAGTTGGCCGGAAACAACTGGCCGCGTACTCCCCGGCGGTAAACCATGATCGACATTTCTTCGGGGTCGGCAAGCCAAACGACGGCGACGCCGCTTTCGAGGTAGTCGTCAATTTTCGTTTGAACCCGGCTAAACCGATCCGTGGGCGAGAGGACTTCGACTGCGAGGACCGGGACTTTCTCGCCCCATTTTTTGGGCACGTCCTCACGGGTTCGCACACCTCGATAAAACGCGACATCCGGTCCGACGACGGTCGCGGGATCATCGAAAAGAACTACGCCGGAATCGTTCGTTGTAACATAGCCGTCGTGCGTCTCGAAGGAATGATTCCCGACGTAGCGAGCGATATTGCCGCATGCGAATCCGTGCGGGTGAGTCGGTCGGCACATCGGCACCACCTTTCCGCGGATGAGTTCGTAGCTCTGGCCCTGATTCTCTGGGAGCTGGCAGAAATCCCAGAATTCGTCCACCGACATCGACTGCGAGGTCGTGGAAGTCGGTGCGGTGAGCGTAGCGGTCGCCATGATCGGTTCTCCTTCTTGGTAACATCTTATCCGCCGAAGTGCTGCCGGGCCAATCCCAGTGCCCCGTGGACGACGACTTCCTCGCCCAGCGCCGCCGGGACAATGTCGGTAAGGCCGGCGAAGGGTTTGAAGCCGCGCTCGGCGGCGTATTGGCGAATCGGAGCGAAGAAGAGGTCGTCGCCCATTAGGGAGATGCCGCCGCCGATGATGACGCGGCGCGGGCAGAGGAGTTTGATGACGGTGCAGATGCCTTCGGCGAGTGATTCGGTGGCGCGGAAGATCGTTTCGCGAGCGCCGCAATCTCCGCTGCGGGCCAACTCGACGATCTGGACCGTCGAATAGGTGTCGCCGTAGTGCCCTGAGATTCCGGTGCCGGAAGCCATGGCTTCGATCGTGTCGCCGGGCAATGCGTTCATATGCCCGATCTCCGCCGCGCCGCGTCCCACTCCCCGATAAATTTTCCCATCGATAATCAACCCGCCGCCGATGCCGGTGCCGACCGTGATGTAGAAGATCGGGCTCAGCCCCTTCCCGGCGCCGAAGTGGGCCTCCGCCAATCCCGCCACGTCCGCATCATTGCAGATGACCGCGGGGGAGCCGAGGTTCTCGTGCAGGAATCCGGCCAGCGGAAAGTTGTCCCAGCCCGCGATCTGATGCGAGGTGATGGTCGATTGCGTGGTGTCGTCAGTCGGCCCTCCGAAACCGACGCCGATGCCCAAGATGTCCGAATGCTTCAACCCAGCCGAGTGCAGCAGCGGCGCATAGTTGCGGACGATGTCGCCGCGGATGCCGGCCCCGCCGAGCGCCGGATCGACGGTCCCGCGCCAGAGTTTGACGATGGTGCCGTCGCCCGCGCCCAACCCGAGTTGGAGCTTGGTGCCGCCGATTTCGATGCCGAGGAACATGATTCGACCCTGCGCCGCGAGGCGATCATCCCAAAACCTCAGCGTAGGCGTCTTCGTGGAAGCCGACCAGAAGCGTCCGGCCGACCTTGGCCGTCGGGGCGCGGAGGTTGCCCGTCGGGCCGATGAGCAACGCCAAGATCGCCTCGTCGTCGGGCTTGTCGGCTTTCAAGTTCAACCTTTGGATCTTCGTCCCCTTCGCCGCGACGATGGTCTCGATCCCTTTTAGCAGCGCGAGCGCCTCGGCCGGGCCATATTTTGTCGTGTTGGCGATCACGGTCTCTTTCACTTCGGTGCCGGCCGCCTCGCGGTAGTCGGTGGCGCGTTGGCAAGTCGCACACGATTTGCGGTGGTAAAGCCAATCGATCGATTTCGGCATGTCGCTTCTCCGGAAAGGCGGATGGGGGAATGAATAGTCGACCGGCCGAGTTGCGGTATCGGCGGCGCGCCTTTTGCGTAAAAATACCCGCACGACGCGAGCGCAGATCTGCGCATTGCCGGGTTACCGCCATTGAGGAGTCCAATGATGATCCGCCTATCCGCCCTAGTTCTCGCAGTATGCGCATTTGTCGCCCAACCGCTTTGTGCGGCTCCGCCGGCCCCGCGCGAGACGTTGAAATTGGCCCGCGATGTCCTCGATGAACTCAACGATACCCCGAACAAGGCGATTCCCAAAGCCTTGCTCGAGCAGGCCGAAGCCGTCGTGATCGTGCCGAATACCATCAAGGCCGGCTTGGTCGTCGGCGGCCGGCTCGGCCACGGTGTCGCCGTCATCAAAGACAAAAAGAACGGCTGGGGCGACATCCGGTTCATCGAACTCGGCGGGGCGAGCGTCGGCTTCCAAGCCGGCATCCAATCGACCGATGTCGTCCTCGTCTTCAAAACCCGCAAAGGGCTGGAGCGGCTGCTCGACGGCAAAGCCAAGTTGAAACTCGGTGCCGATGCCGCCGTCGCGGCGGGGCCGGTCGGCCGCGAAGCCGAGCTGTCGACGGACGGGAAGTTGAAGGCCGAAATCTTCTCGTACTCCCGCAGCCGGGGGTTGTTCGCGGGCGTCTCGTTGGAAGGGGTCATCCTGGGAGCCGATGGCGACACGACGGCGAGCTTCGAGAAAGACACGAGCGAACTGACGCGGCAATCGGCCGAAGAGTTGAAGTCGCGCATCTCGCTGTTGATCGTCGAGAAAGCGAAAGAGCCGAAGTTGCCGGTTGTGCCCGGTGCAGTGGTCGTCCCGCAGCCGATGCCCGTGCCGGTCGAAGCTACGCCGGCGAGCGGGCCGATCCGCCGCTTCATCCAGCGCATCCGGGGGTAGTCGACACACTCGGGACGAATCTGTCCTAAGCGGAGAAAGTCGCTTTTCGCTCCGCGAAAAGTGGCTGGGCTTGCCTGAGACTTGCGGAACTCATGTGCTAGCAGGGTGTTGAAAAACTCCCTGTTGCCTCCTCCTTTGTATCGCGCTATCCTCGACGAATCTTCGCGGGGGGATTTGCGATGCGGGGTCGGATCG
>JAYSYN010000023.1:0-22960 GCA_043727575.1 Fimbriiglobus sp. | reverse complement strand
GACCCGCCCCGAGTGCGGGCCACACGGAATGAACGCCGGCGGACAATCCGCGCCGACCGCTTACAATCTCCGGACGTTCACCCCTCCCCGGAGTCGTCCGAGTCATGCCGACCAACTCTCCCCTCGACCGCAAACTCCGCATGGGCCTGATCGGCGGCGGGCAAGGGTCGTTCATCGGCCGCGTCCACGCCACCGCCGCCGTGCTCGACAACCGCGCCGCCCTCGTCGCCGGGGCGCTCAGCAGCGACGCGGCGCGGTCGAAAGCCAGTGCCGCCGATTACGACATCGCCCCCGAGCGCGCCTATTCCAGCTACGCCGAGATGGCGGTCGCCGAAGCAAAACGACTGGACAAAGTCGACTTCGTGTCGGTCGCCACGCCGAACCACACGCACTTCGAGATCGCCAAGACCTTCGTCGAAGCGGGGTTCAACGTCATCTGCGACAAGCCGATGACATTCGACCTCGCTCAGGCCGAAGAACTGCTGAAAATCGTGGAGAAATCGAACGTCGTCTTCGCCGTCACACACAACTACACCGGCTATCCGCTCGTGCGCCAAGCGCGCGAGATGATCCTGAACGGCGAACTCGGCACGATCAACGCCATCCGCAGCAACTACATCCAGGGCTGGCTTCGGACCCGGCTCGAGAGCGGCGACCAAAAGCAGGCCAAGTGGCGCACCGACCCGAAGCAATCGGGCATCGCCGGCTGCTTCGGCGACATCGGCACGCACGTCTACAACCTCGGCCGCTTCATGACCGGCCTGCTGCCGACCGAAATCTCCGGGCACCTCAAAATCTTCGAGGACGGCCGGGCCCTCGACGACTACGGTATGGCCCTCATCCGCTTCGACAACGGCGCCCTCGGCAGCGTCACCGCGTCGCAGATCAGCCACGGCCGCGAGAACGATCTGAGCATCGAGATCGACGGTACGAAGGGCGCAATCCAGTGGCGCCAGGAGGAGCCGAATTCGCTGATCGTGCGCCGCAACGGCGACCCGCATAAGATCTATACGCGCGCCGGTGGGCCCTATCTCGGCGCCGCAGCGGGGGCCAGCGTCCGCCTGCCGGCCGGGCATCCGGAGGCGTTCTTCGAGGCATTCGCCAACGTCTACACCGCCGCGTACGACGCCATGGTCAAGCGGGCCTCGGGGGAAACGGTCGAAGCGGTGAACACGGTTTACCCGAATATTTACGACGGCGTCGAAGGGATGTTGTTCATCGCGAAGACGGTCGAGAGCAGCGCACAGAATGGAGCGTGGATCCCATTCCACCACGCCAAGAGCCGGCGCTGAGTAAATGACGAAGTCGTCACTTCTTCGGCAACTCCAACAACTTCAACGATTCCTCGATGCGGGCGACCAGTTTCGGGTCGCTCGCCCTCAGTCCATCGAGATACTTCGCGCACGCGGCATCCCCGCACGTCAATGCGTAGCGGACGATGCCGTTGCGGACGATCGGCGCGGCGCCCGCCGGTTGGCCGACGAGTTTCAACACGTCGGCGGTGAGGTCCCACCGCCCCCAGCGGCGGAGGTCATCGAGGGCCACGTCGGCGAAGTCCCGATTCGCCAGCAGATCTCGGTAACAGTCCGAAATGTGGGAGTTCGATTCCGCCGGGCGGTTGGCTTGGAAGTAGCGCACCGCGTTGATGGCCGCGAGGCGCAATTCGAAGGGCCGCTCCGCATCGCCGAGGATCTCGCGCACTTTCGCCCAACCGGCTTTGGCGTCGATGAGCACGTAGCCCGCGAGGAAACCTGCGAGGTTCGAGGCGACGCGCTCCGTGAGTTCGCCCGTCAGGGCCTTCGCCAAAATCGGGGCCGAGTCGACGTCGCCGCACAAGCCGAGCAGCATCGCGTAGACGCCGAGGCGGTCGATGGGCGTCTTCGGGTCGGTCAAGAATTTGCGCAGGGTCGCGGGTTTCCACTCGGCTTTGGCCAGCGCGATCTCGGCGTCGGTGGCCTTGGCGAATTCGGCGAAGGCGTCGGCGGCGATAGTCGCGTCGGTCGAATCGAGGTGCCGAAAAAAAAACCCGAGCCGTGCGGCGACGGTTTGATCGGTCAGCTTGGCGACGGCGCGCAGGTAGGCCGCGACGGCGGGCGAACCGGGGACGCTGCTCGCGACGTCCGGCTTGCCTTCGACGACCGCGAAGAACAAAACCTGCGGCTCGGTCGCGCCGGGGATATACCTCGGCAGCACCAGCATCGTCGCGGCTTTGAGCGCGGGGCAGGTCTTGACGGTATCGTCGAAATGAAATTCGGTGGTGCCCGTGCGGAGGTCCTCGCCGACCTTGGCGTTCTTCAAAGTGCCGAGCACGATGGCATCGGCTTTCGAGGATTGCTCGCGGAGGGTACCCTGCTTGGCCAATCCCGGCCCGCAAAAGGAACAAGCCTTCGCCGGGTCGATGGCGACGAGGACGAACACGAACGCGCAAATCGATCTGGCCATGGCATCCTGCCCGTTAGAAGATTTCTGAGTTCACCACAGAGGCACAGAGACACCGAGAAGAGTCAAATCGGATCTTCTCTGTGTCTCTGTGCCTCTGTGGTTAATCCTTTTTCTTGATCGATGGTTTGGGTCGTTCGTCGGCGAGCATTTCTTCCATGAACTTGACCCGTTCCGGGTCGTCTTTGCGGGCGTTGGCCACGTAGGCGGCGGCGGCGGGGTTCTTGCCTTCCTCGGCGGCGCTGAGGGCGAAGCGCAACGCGGCCCGTTTGACGATCTGCTTGTTATGGCTCGGTTTGACCGCCTCTTGCAAGATGAATCCGGTTTGCTCCCACGCGCCCCATTTGCGGAGATCTTCGATCGGCAGATCGGCGATTTCCGGCTGGCCGACGAGCGTCTTCATCGCCGCCAGCAAGTCGGCTTTCTTCAGCACATCGGGCCGGCTTTCCCAGAAGAACCGCAGCACCTTGAGGGCCGCGTAGCGCGTCGTGAAATCTTTCTTGTCGTCGCCGACGATGGTGGTGAGATGGGCCCAGCCTTCTTTGGGCTGCAGCAAAATGTACCCGGCCAGCATGCCATCGAGGCCACTACTGAACGCTTTCTCCGGGTCGTCGATCAAGGCCTTGAGCGCCGCCGCGCCGTCGGCTTGGCCGCAGTGACCGTACATGAGACCGTACAGTCCGAAGCGCGAGGCGGGGGTATTCGGATCCTTCAACCACTTCAGCACTTTCTCGGGCGGTAGGGTTTCGGCGACCTTACGGACATCCTTGTACTCGGCGTTGCCGAATTCCATATAGGCATCGGTGTTGATGACCAGTTCGCCGTGATCGAGGTATTTGAAGAAAAAGGTGAGGCGGGCGGTAGTATCTTTCTCGCGGGCCACGAGCGCCTGCTTGAGATAGTCCGGGAGGTCGCTCCTGCCTTTGATTTGCTCGCCGCGGTACGGGTCGAGCGTCGCGCGGTTGCTGTCGGCCAACACGGCGGCGGAAGCGAGCGCGGAGAAGCCGACGTCGCCGGTCGGGCTGTAGAGACTGCAGAACACGAGGAACTTTTCCCCGGCTTCCGCCTTCGGGTCCAGCGGCACGTACCGCGGCAGCACGATCGACTTCTTCCCTTTGAGGTACGGGTGCGGCTTGACGACGGTGACGATGTCGAGGTCGGTCGAGCCCTTCGAGAAATCCTCGGGGTCCCGCTTGGCATTTTTCAGCGTGCCGAGGACGATGAAATCGGCTTGGCCGACTTCGCTCGAAAGCGTCTGGCCTTGCGTGGCGCAAAAGGGGCACGCTCGCACTTCGCCGAGGGCGAGCGCGAGAGACCCGAGGAGGGCGAACCCGAGCGAACGGACAAACATCGGCGAACCCTCATCGTGACCGCGGCACCCACGATGAATTATACGCCCTTCGCGGCTTTGACTTCGATCAATCGGGCTTCCGTGAGCGCGAACGCGTTCTCCGCTTCCGGTGGCAAGCCCGGCTTCAAGACCGCCAAGTAGGTTTTGCTCCGCTTCACGGTTTTCTTGCGGAAGCCGGCGCTCAGCCCCAAACTGTCAGTGAGGTTGTCGTAAATATCCGCGAGTTTGCAGACGGTCACCGGCCACGGACCCGCGGCGAGTGCGGCGTGATATTTGACTTCGCGCTCCGCTTCCGGCAGGCGCATTTCCTTCGTGAGCGCCGAGACCCAATCCGCGACTTCGGTCCCGAATTCTTCGGCGATGTCGTCGTAATCCGTGGCGGTGTCTTCGATGGTGTCGTGGAGCAGCGCCGCCGCGAGGACCTTCGGATCGCCGATACCGAAGACGTGCCGGGCGATCAGGCAGACGCGAAAGGGGTGGGAGACATAGGGCGTTTCTTTGTCCTTCCGCAGCTGGTGCCGGTGGGCCCGGGCCGCGAACGCCGCCGCGGCGAAGAGGACTTTGTCGGGGTCGGGCATCGGGGGCGCTTTCGATTCGGGTGCGGACGTTGCTATCGCGCTGACGGCGACATTCTTCGCTCCAAGGGAGCGTCCGACTTTAGCCAGGCCCGGAAGGGCCTGGAGTGGCCACGTGTGATTTTAGCTCCGAAGGAACGCTCGGAGTCGCATCGGACGCTCCTTCGGAGCTACAAAATCCCAAATCGTTCCAGGCCCTTCCGGGCCTGGCTAAAGTCGGAAGCTCCCTTCGGAGCGAAGAGTCAGGCTCTCTGCAATGGATCTGCCACTCTAGAAAGCGCCTAGCGTAGCAGCAGGAGATGACAACACCGATCTCGGTAGTCCCCGCAATCGGCGATCCACTTCACCCCACCGGCTGCGCCTGTTGCTTGCGGTTGGCGATGGCGGCGCCCCAGACGTCGAGGAAGCCTTCGAGCTGGCGGCTGCGGACGGGGTGTTGCAGTTTGCGGACGGCCTTGGCTTCGATCTGACGGACTCGTTCGCGGGTCACTTTGAAAATGCGGCCGACTTCTTCGAGGGTGTACGTGTAGCCGTCGCCGAGGCCGTAGCGGAGTTTGATGATCTCGCGTTCGCGGTACGTGAGCGTCTTCAGCACGTTCTCGATCTTGTCCTTCAGCATTTCGTTGGTCGCCGCGCTCACGGGCGATTCGACGGTGTCGTCTTCGATGAAGTCGCCGAAGTAGCTGTCTTCGCCTTCGCCGACGGGGCGGTCGAGGCTGATCGGGTGCCGGCTAATCTTGAGGACGCGCTTCGTTTCCTCGTAGCTGATGCCCGCGGCCTTGGCCGTTTCTTCGATGGTCGGTTCGCGGCCGAGGTCCTGCAACAGCTTCTTGGAGACGTTGCGCAACTTCGACATCGTCTCGATCATGTGGACGGGGATGCGGATCGTGCGGGCTTGGTCGGCGATGGCCCGGGTGATCGCTTGGCGGATCCACCAGGTGGCGTAGGTGCTGAACTTGAAGCCGCGGCGGTACTCGTATTTGTCGACGGCCCGCATCAGGCCGGTGTTGCCTTCTTGAATCAGGTCGAGGAAGCTCAGGCCGCGGTTGCGGTACTTCTTGGCGATGCTGACGACGAGGCGCAGGTTGCCGCCCGACAAGTCGCGCTTGGCTTGTTCGTATTCGCCGAAGCGCTGCTTCATGATCGCGACGCGGCGGCGCAGACCGGCCGGTTCTTCGAGCGTGATGAGCATGAGGTCTTGGAGTTCCTTGCGCAGGTTGCTCCGTTCCTCGCGGGCGGTTTTGATTCCCTTGAGAGCGATGATCTGCTCTTCGAGGTCGTCCATCCGCGAGCTGATTTGCTCGAGCTTCTTCATCAGCGGTTGGACTTTTTGCGTCCGGATCGACAACTCTTCGACCAGCGTGACGGTCTTGCGGCGGCGCAGTTTCAACCGTTTGCGCAGGTCGTCTTTTTCGGCGTCGGTCAACTCGGCTTCGATGAGCCGGTGGAAGTCGTCGACGTTCGATTCCATCAGCGGTTCGAGGGTGCGCAGGTTGTGCGGCATCCGCTGCAAAATCTTGTCTTTTTCGAGGTTCTCGGTCTGCGAGACTTTCACCGTGCGGTCGAAGGGGAGTTCGCCCAAGTGGACGCGCTTGAGCGTCTCGAAGACGTTCCGCATGGCGTAATCGCACTCGAGCACTTTGCGGCGGAAGCGCCGGCGGGTCACTTCGATGCGCTGGGCCAGTGACACTTCTTGCTTGCGGTCGAGCAGCGGGATTTCGCCCATCTGCGTGAGGTACATGCGGACGGGGTCGTCGATGTGCCGGCCGTCGCCGTCGTTGTCCTCGAAAGCCGCGGCGGCTTCGACCACGGGGCGATCTTCGACTTTGACGGCGGGTGTTTCTTCCTCGGCGTCCTCGGCTTCGATGAGCGTGATGCCGTGGGATTCGAGGAGTTCCAGCAGATCGGGCAGGCGCTCGGGTTCCGCCGATTCGGGCAGGGCGAGGTTGACCTCGTCGTAGGTGAGCGACCCGGATTGCTTGCCCTTTTCAATGAGGGCCTTCAAGATTTCGTCGGCTTTCCAGCTCATGCGACGCCTCCCATACCTGCGGACAACTGGCCCGGGACGGGGTCCCGGTCGAAGGGGGTCAGGTCGAATCTCGACCGCGGCGGTTCGGGGGAACCGGAGGGTCAGTTGCTGCCGGGGGGCGAGGCTTTGGCTGGCGCTTGGAGTTTGCGGAGCAAATCCAGCGCAGCGGCATCGTCCATGCTGCCGGCCGCCAGTTGAGTCTGGACGGCCTTCTTCGCGAACTCCATTTCTTGCTCGGCGAATCGATTCACGATCCGACCGAGCCATTCGGGGCGGTCATTCATTTGGCGGCCGACGAATTCCAACTTCATCGCCGCTTCGGCCAAGTCGGGCCGATCCATCAGACGAACCCGCAAACTATCCAAGTCGGCGGTGTGACCATCCTGATGCAAAGCATACAAGTCCGTGAGCATTCGGCGAAGGCCGGTATGTTGCAGCATCGACGGTTGCACCCGTTCGGAGGCGACCGACACCAGCGGCGGCTCGGCCAAAAGCAGTTCCAAGAGTTGCCGTTCGATGGCCGTGGCGGCGCTCGCTTTGGCCGTCGGCGGAGTCGGTTCGCGGCCCTCGTTTTCTGGGATCACCCGGCCGGGGCGCTGCTCGCTGCGGCGCCGTTCGCCCTTCAATTCAGCCAGTCTGGCCCAAACCGTCTCTTGCCGCAACCCGAGTCGGTGGGCCAACCGCGACACGATCAGTTCCTGCCGCACGGCCCCGATTTGGCTCGGCATCTCGGGGGCCAATGCCATCATACTCAGGATGGAGTCGACCACGCGCCGCGTTCCTTCCACCGTTTGGGAATTTTCTTTGGAAAGGAGGATATTTAACTTGAACTCGAGGGCGTCTTGTGCGTTGGCGAGCGCGTGGTGGAACAATTCGACCCCACCGGGGCTGATGAGTAGGTCGCACGGATCGAGGCCGTCCGGTAACGACGCGACCGCCAATTCGACGTCTTGGCTGACGAAGAGTTCCAAGGCTCGGTCGACGCCGCCCATGCCACCGGTGTCCGCGTCGTAGACGATGATGACCTTCGGCGCGTAACGCCGCAGCTGATTGACGTGGATTGAGGTGAGGGCCGTGCCCATGGTGGCGACCACCTGCGAGATCCCGCATTGGTGGGCCATCATGACGTCGGTGTAGCCTTCGACGACGGCCAAATACCCCGCGGCGGCGCCGGCGTGGCGGGCGAGATCGAGGCCGTAGATCAACTCGCTCTTCTTGAAGAGGGGCGTCTCGGCCGAGTTGTAGTACTTGGGGGCGCGGGCCGCGAGCGGGGAATCGGGGAGAATCCGCCCGCCGAAACCGACGGTCTGCCCCCGGGCATCGCGGATGGGAAACATGACACGATCGCGGAAGCGGTCGTAGTGCCCGCGGTTCTCGTCGCGGGCCGCGATCAGGCCGATCTCGACGAGGACATCGGTTGGCAGGCCGTCCCGCAACGCCCATTGGACGAGCCAGTCGCCGTTCACGGGGGCGAATCCCAAGCCGAATTGGCGGACGGATGGACCGGCGAGTTTGCGCTCGCCCAAGTAGATGCGGGCATTCGACGCTTCGGTTTCATCCACGAGACAGGTCCGATACTTCTCCTCGGCCCACTTCATGGCCCGGAGTAGCCGGCTGCGGACTTCGTCTTGCGGGCTGGCCACCGTGTCGAGCTTGATCCCGGCTTTGTCGGCGAGCATCCGCAGGCATTCGCCGAATTCGACCTTCTCGAATTTCATGACGAAATCGAAGACGTCCCCTTTCGCATCGCAGGCCCAACAGCGGAAATTCTGGAACTGACGGTCGATTTGCAGCGACGGTCGGGTGTCGTTGTGGAAGGGGCAGACCGCTTTGAGCGCCTTGCCGACGTGCGTGACGGGGATGTAAGTCGAGACGACATCGTAGATGTCGTTGGCGGCCTTCACCTGTTTTTTCAAATCCAGCGAGATGCGGGGCACGGGTCACCGGAATCGTTCGGGTGGGCCGAGTCTCGGCGGCGAATGCGACCGTCCTAGTCGTGTCCGCATTTTAAGCGGGGCGGGGTGTGCGTCAAGCAGAGTCGCCGGTTACCATCGTCCGACCGGAGTGCCTGGCTGCATCACGTCCAGCGCGGCGGTCCCCAGAATACCCCCGCCGACCCGCGGAACCGGTACGGCGGACAAAATCGGACCGTCCTTGTTGGAGTTCAACCTTCAGGTTGTTCCCCGCACGCGCAGAAGGTCGAGCCGAGTCTTCGAGACTCGACAGCTGCCGTAGCGGGCGTCGGGCTTCGAAGATTCGGCCCGACGGAGACAACCTGAAGGTTGAACTCCAACGAAAACCTCCGATACACGTTCGCCGATCCGCGTGTAAACTACACCCGGCTAATGGAGGTCCACGACATGGCGACGATGACCGCGGTGGGGCCGAGTGTCCCCTACATCCCGGACGAATACGAAGAACAAGCCGACCGGGGCTTCGTCCTGCCGCGCGGTTTCGAATTCGTCGACGGCCAGTTGCAGGAGCTGAACGTGAGCCAGCTTTCCAGTTACATGGCCGGGGAATGCTTCGCCCGCATCCGCGAATTCGTGCGGCCGCGCCGCCTCGGTTGGGTCTTCCCCGAGGGGACGTCCTACCAATGCTTCGCCGACGATCCGACGCGGATTCGCCGGGCCGATGCCGCGTTCCACCTGCTCTCGAAGTTGACGCTCGAGCAATTGCGCACCGAGGGTTACTCCAAGGTGGTGCCCGATTTGGTGGTGGAGGTCGTGTCGACCCACGACGGCGCCGACGAGGTAAATCGCAAATGGATGGATTGGTTGAAGGCCGGCGTGTCGCTCGTGTGGATCGTCTACCCGCACGATCGGATGATCCACGCGTTTACGTCGCCGCGGTCCGTGCAACTGTTTTCGGAATCGGACATTCTCACCGCCGGACCGGTCCTCCCGGAGTTCCGGTTGCCGATGACCGAGTTGTTCGCCACGCCCGCCGGTTGAAGCACCCCAATCACCTTTTTCGGATTTCCTCTCCAGTTTCTCGGCTATCCGTTCGACACGGGCGGCGCTAGAGTTATAATGCCCTTGTCGCAAGGGGCTCGAACAGACCTTGCCCATACGCATCCCGTGGGCCAGGAGGGCTCCGATGTCGCCGGCCTTCGCAGTCACCAACCTCCTCGACAGCACTGAATTCGTCGTCGGCACCGCCGCGCTTATCGCGGTGTTGCTCTCGGGGGCCGTCGTCATTTGGTACCTCGACCGCTGGCGGAAACAGCGCGAGCGCGGCGCGGCGGAATCGACCGAATCGCTGACGAACTTCCGGGCGCTTTTCGAGAACGGCGAAATCACGGAAGAAGAATACAAGCGGATCCGCGGCAAGGTCTCGACGCAGATGCGGCGCGAAGTCGGGTTGCCGATGCCCGCCACCGCGGAAGCCCCGGTCGAACCGATACCGCCGGCTCCACCGCCCGATCCGACGCCGTAGCCCGAAGGGTCGAAGTCGCCGGAATCGGTTCCGGCGCCAGAATCGACAAGACCGGTGAACCGATCCCCCGAAGCGCGCATTCGCAAACGAATCCGAACTCCCGTAGATAATTTGTGAAGGTATAGTTGGCGTCGGTACTCCGGTCGTCTCGTTTCACTCATTATCAATCTCAATCTCTCATTTCGGGGCCCCAATGGCGGATCGTGTTACGGGCGACGGCGGGGGCCGGAAACCCCCCGGAGCGGCGGGTCGAAACCGGAATGCCTTTTGTTCCTTCTGCCGGCGCAGCCACCGCGATGTCGGACCCTTGGTCGAAGGGCCGGGCGACGTGTACATCTGCGGGGAGTGCATCGACCTCTGCCAGTCGATCATCGACCAAGAGCGCAAACGCCGCGGCGGGCCGGGGGCCAAGACGGCCGCGTCGAACACGCCGTCGCCGCGCAGCATCAAAGAAAAACTCGACCAGTACGTTATCGGCCAGCAGCGCGCCAAAAAGGTGCTCTCGGTCGCGGTCCACAACCATTACAAACGTCTGAGCCACGTCGACGCCAACCGCGGCGATGTCGAAATCGAAAAGTCGAACATCCTCCTCGTCGGCCCGACCGGCAGCGGCAAGACCCTGCTCGCCCGGACGCTGGCTAAGGTGCTCGACGTCCCCTTCGCCATCGGTGACGCCACGACCCTCACCGAAGCCGGGTACGTCGGCGAAGACGTCGAGAACCTGCTGCTGAAATTGCTCCACGCCGCCGACTTCGACATCGAAGCGGCCCAGCGCGGCATCATTTACATCGACGAAATCGACAAGATTGCGAAGTCCGGGAACAACGTCAGCATCACGCGGGACGTTTCGGGCGAAGGCGTCCAGCAATCGCTGTTGAAAATCTTGGAAGGCACCGTGAGCAACGTGCCGCCGCAGGGGGGCCGCAAGCACCCGGAGCAGCAGTACATCCAGCTCGATACCACGAACATCCTCTTCATCGTCGGCGGGACGTTCGTCGGCCTCGACAACGTCATCAAGAAACGCATCGGCCGCAAGTCGATCGGCTTCGGCAGCATCGCCGAAGACCGCCGGGAAACGGCGCTCGGCGAAATCCTCGCCCAAGTCACGGCCGAGGATCTCGTCGAATTCGGCCTGATCCCCGAGTTCATCGGCCGCTTGCCGGTGGTCGCCCCCCTCGAGCCTCTGGACGAAGACGCCCTCGTGCGGATTCTCACGGAGCCGAAGAACGCACTCGTTCGCCAATACCAGAAGCTCTTCGACATGGAAGGGGCGGAGTTGGTCTTCGAACCGGACGCCCTGCGCGAGATCGCTCACTTGGCCAAAAAGCGGGACACCGGCGCCCGCGGCCTGCGCAGCATTGTCGAAGAGATCATGCTCGACGTAATGTACGACCTGCCCGAGATGGACCGCAAAGGGCACCACACCGTCACCGCCGATGTGGTCCGTAAGAAGATCCCGATGGTGATTCGGAAGCTCGAAAAACTGAGCGCCTAAGGCGGCTCACCCCGCCCAACTCGGCGGGGTGACTTGTCCATTGACCGCGAGCGCCCGGGCGCTCACTTGCAACACCCGCAAGAACCCTTCGCTGTCGGCGTGGTCGAAACTGCCGATGGCCTCCATGCTGGCGTTGGCTTCCGAGTACAACTGGGCCGGCACATTTGTGGCCCCCTCGTAGGTCAGCGTCCCTTTGTAAAGCTTCAGCGCGATGGTCCCCGTGGCGAGCTTCGCGATTGGTTTCATCGCCTCGCGGGCCATGTGGGTTGCGAGGTCGAAGCCGTAGCCCTGATAAATCTGCTTCGCCACGAACGCGCTCAGCGTGTCGAACAACTCCCGCGACCGGCGGTCGATGATCAATTGCAGCAAGTAACGGTAAGCCGTCCCCAACAATTCCATCCCCGGCGCTTCGTAGACACCCCGGCTTTTGATGCCGACGAAGCGGTTCTCCACGAGGTGCGTACAAATGCCGATGGCGTGCTGGCCGCCGAGGACGTTGGCTCGGTGAATCGCCTGGAATGCGTTCACCGCTTTCCCGTTGATCGACACCGGTCGGCCGTGGTCGAAATGCACCGACACCGTCTCCGGTTCGTTCGGGGCGTCCATCGGCTTGACGCCCATGCCCGGCGTCACGAACCACGGGCCGACGGTTAGGTGTTCGAGCTTGCCCGCTTCGTGGGTCAGCCCGAGCAAGTTCGCGTCGGTGCTGTACGGCGATTCCTTGCTCGCCTTGATCCGCAGCTTCCGCTCGTGGCAGTAATCGATCATTTCCGTGCGGCCGCGGAAGCGGTTGAGGAAAGCTGGGTCGCGCCACGGGGCGTAAATCGTCAGGCTCGGGTCGAGCATATTCGTGCAGAGTTGGAACCGCACTTGGTCGTTCCCCCGGCCGGTCGCCCCGTGGCCCAAGACCTTGATGCCACGCTTTTGCATCTCGGGCACCAACCCCGCGACGATGACGTGCCGGCCGATGCCAGTGGTGTTCCAGTAATCGCCTTCGTACTTGGCTTGGAATTGGATCACCTCGATGCCCGACTCGGCGATCATGTCGTGGAGCCGGATGGCGATGTAGTCGCTGGCACCGCAGGCCTTCATCCGTTCGCCGACTTCGTCGAAGTTCGCCTCGTCCGGCTGCGCGATGTCGGCCGTGAGGGCGACGACGCGCACGTCGTGTTCGGTGAGCCACTTGGTGACGGTGCAGGAATCGAGCCCGCCGGAAGCGGCGAAGGCGACGGTTTGGCCCTTCAAGTCGGCGACGGTCGTCATGGTGATCTCGGGAGTGGTGACATCCGGTTTTAACTTGTCGGAAATCGTCCCGTCGACAAGGTTAAACGGCGGGCTTCGCCGATGGTCGACACCTCGTCGACGCCATCGCTTCCACTTCAAGCGGGCTGGATCGGCTCCGCCGCGCGGCGGCGTTCGCGGGCCATGAGGTAAGCCGTCGGCCCGAGTACCAGCGCGGTGCCGAGCATTTGCCGGGGTTCAAATTGCCGATCTTCGACCATCGCTTCGTACAGCATCACCATCACCACTTGCGACAGACCGACGACCGAGACCCGCGTCGCCGAACCGCTGCGGAAGGCTTTCGTCAAGAACAATTGCCCCACGGTGGCCGTGGCGCCGACCGCGAGCAATTGCAACATTATCCCGGATTCCATCTGGTGGCTTGTGCCGACGGGCGTCTCGAATGCGAAGTAGGCCGCGAGGCAGAAGACGCAACTGACCGCCGAGAAGTGGACGACGACCGCGAGCGAGGCGATTCCTTGCAAACGGTTCAAACCGAGCATGGCAATGGCGGTGAAGAACGATGCGAACAACGCCGCGAAGTGCGCCGGTTCGAGCCGGCTGAAATCGGCGTTCTGCGTGACGGCCACGCCGACGACCGCGCAGGCCACGGCCCCCCAGACGGGGAGCGTCGGCCGTTCACCGGCCAACGGCCACGACAAGATCGCCACCCAAATCGGGAAGGTGTTCGTGAGGGTCAGCACGTCGGACACGGGCAAATGCGTGAGGGCGTAGAAGGTGCCCATCATACTGGCACTGCCCGCGAGACTGCGGATCCACAAGACGCGCGGCCGGAAGAAGACGAGCCGCGTCCCGGTGGCCATCGCGAGTGCGAAGGCGAATAGCATAGCCAGCGTGCTGCGGGCGAATGCCACGGCCTGCCAATCGACCTCGGCCTGCAGTCCGTGCGCCAGCAGCCCCATCGCCGAGAACCAGACGCAACTCGTCAGCATCCAGCCGTAAGGCCGCAATCCGTGCCGTTTCATGGAGTAAACGATACGGACTGCCCGGGTCTCACGCCTTCCATTTGTCCCGGGGCGTGCGGCCGAGTTCCTTGTTGGCGGGTGCATCGCCGACAAATACTTCTTTCGCCGGGTCCCACTTCAACTTGCGATGCAGGCGGTAGCCGATGTTCACGAGGTGGCAAATCGAAGCGCTGCGGTGACCCGTCTCGGCGGTGCAGATGGTGCCGAGCTTCGGCGATTGGATCGCGTCGAGCCAATTCGTTTTGTGGTCGCTACTTGCCATTACGCGCTTCGATTTGTCGTCGAGCGGCGCCTTCAAAATCTCCGGGTCGACACTGCGGATGCCGTCGCGCCCGGCCACGATGATCCCACTCTCGCCGACGAAGACGCAATCGCCCTTGATGTCCTTGCCGTCCTTCCCCTTCGGGAATTCGTTGTGGATCATCTCGATGCCGCTCGCGTAGATCAGTTTCAACCCGTGCTTGCCGCCCGGTTTGTCGGACGGCGGGATCACTTCGACCGGGCCGCTGCCGTCCATCTCCATGGCCCACTGGGCGATGTCGAAGTGGTGGGCGCCCATATCCGCGACTTGCCCGCCGGCGTACTCGCTGTACATCCGCCACGCGGGGAAGTGGCCGTGGACGCCCTTCGGGCAGAGGTCGCTGTGGTAGTCGCGCTCCGGCGCCGGCCCCTGCCAAAAGTCCCAATCGGTGCCGGCCGGGATTTCCTGCTTGGCCAAATCGCACGGCCGCGATGGATCGCCGACGCCGATGTGGATGCTCTTGAGCTTGCCTATGCGGCCGTTCCAGATGTATTCGACCGCCTTGCGGAAGTGTCCACCGAACTCGCTGCGCTGTTGGCTACCCGTCTGGAAGACGACCTTCGACTTCGCCACCGCCTCGACGAGTGCCCGGCCTTCATTGATGTTGTGCGTCAGCGGCTTCTCGCAATAGATGTGCTTCCCGGCGGCGCTCGCTTGCGTACAGATCATCGTGTGCCAATGGTCCGGCGTGGCGATGACGACGGCATCGAGGCCCTTGTGTTTTAGCAGGTCGCGGAAGTCGCCGTAGGATTTCACCTCGGCCGGCGTGCCCGACTTCCCCGCGTATTTCTTGCCCACCATCCCGGCGGCGTTCTCGAGACGCTCCTTGACGACATCGCACACGGCGACGACTTCGACATCCTTGCGATTCAGGAAGCCATCGAGGTGCCCCCGGCCCATGGTGCCGACACCGATGAACCCGAGCGCGAGCCGGCCGGAGGCGGCCCGAGCGCCGGGAGTCGTTCGCCAGATGACGGGGGCCGCCGAAGCGACGGCGGCGGTGCGGAGGAAGGAGCGACGATTGAGCATCGGGGAGGGACCTTGGGGAGAGAGGTAGGGAAGCGAAATTCTCAAGCGGCGGACGGTATGGTGATGCCCTCAATCATTTCGAAAGCTTGACGGGCGATGCGGTTGGCAAATGGAGAATCGGAATACTTCATCAACTGCAGCTGATTGATTCTCATGATGGGACTGGCTACGGTCAATTCGGTTAGGTCAAACCCCGTTCCACTCGCTGCAATGTCTCGATTCCGCTTGAGTCGCGCATCTTCCGGCGAGAGTTCGATAGCGAGGTCGAAGGTTGCAAGTACAGATTTCTTCGGTTGCCCAAGGCGATCCATTACGATTGCTCGGCCTTCGAGCAGCAATGCTCTGCAAATCGGAGGTATTGCAGGCAGGTAATTCAGCGCATTGTTGCACAGTTCATTTGCATATTTTAAGTCGCCACGTTGTAACGAATTGCTGACAAGAAAGAGATAGGGCCATGGTGATTCCGTTTTTAGCTGGATAGACTTGCGAAAGTCTTCCATCGCTCCTTGGTCGTCCATGGCCACCTTTGCCGAACCACGCAGGTGGTAGATTTCAGCATCTGCGAAAGCAATTCCGGTGTTGGCATTCAAGTATTTGTCGCAGACACGAACCACGGGTTTGTATTGGCCTAGCCGATCCAAGCACAACCCAAGAATCAAGACCGACGCGGGATAAATGTCAGTCCGATTCGGATCATCCGAATTAGATTTCTCGAGTTCTACGACACATGGAGTCAGCAGGTCGCGAATTCGCATGAGTGTCGGCTTCGCCGAAAGCGGATTTATGAATCGAGCGGATTCCAGCAGTGTCAAGCAAGCATAATACATGGCGACCGGATCGTGCCGACGCTCGCAGATCAAATTCTCAGCACGGGGTAGCGCGAGATCCATCCAACCCAGTTGGGTCAAGGAATGCAGAGTCATGGCTTTGAGCGACCCATCTCGCGCTTCAGCGAATTCGTAGAATCTCAAGGCGGCTTCGGGCAACCCGAGTCGCTCGTAATTCCGTGCTTGGATGAAAGCGATGTTGGCGGATATTTTGCCGGAGCGTGGGTCGCGCAGCAGCGCGAGAATCCGATCCGCCCCTTCGGCCCCGGCCACGTCACGGACCGATTGCATTTCCTCGGCCCATTTCCGATCAATTGGTCCAGCATGATCCGACTTATTCTTAGCTTGTGCCAAGTCTTCCAAATCGACGGACAAATAGTCCATCCGTTCCCGCTGTCGGTCATCCATGCGATACCAATGCATGTCCATCTCGTCGCGGACAGCATCCCCCTCCGCTTCCTCGTCGAGGCCGGTATCGATCAACTTGTTCAAACGAAGGAGCGCAACCGAGTACACCCGTTCGTAACTACGGTCGTATGAATCGGGCTTGTTCATGTTCGATCTCCTTCCCAAGGCCATGGCACGGCAGTCCAATCGGGTCGCGTGTTTGCCAATGCTATTCGGTATGCTTCTAACGGAACCTCCGCCTCTGGTGAGATCACGCCATGTTTAGGCGAGCCCATCGGCTGAGTCAAGAACAGCAATCCCGGCGCAAATCGACTGTCTTCAAACGCACCTTCACCCATTTGCCAACAGATCAGGTCGTTTTTCCCACTCGGAACCCTTCGCCCCACCAATTCGGGGATCAAACCCTTGAATTTCTTCGGTAATCGATGGGAAGGCAACAGCAAGATCGAAGGCGATACCGACATCCCTTCCCGACCGAGCTGCACCTTGCCACCCACCACGGTGATGTCCTGAGTGCCGCCGGTTTCTTCCGAGACGCGAACTCCCAATGACTCCGCATCGTGACCTATTCGCGGCATCGAACCGCTGCCATCCGCGAGCATCGACCGAAAGACGAGCGGCATTGCGGCAGATTCTCTTGGATCGGTTAAAAGCAGTATACCATGCGAAGATTTGACCGCCAATCGATCCCGCATACCGGCCCGATCACTTCAGCAGCGAGGCCAGCCCGACGGCGAAGCCGGCGATGCCGATGGCGAGTGCGATCCAAGGCCAGACGGCGGCGAAGGTGATCCGCTTCGGGTTCGCCAATTCCAACGGGGCGAGCGACTGCTCGGAGGATGGAACGGGCGTCGGCGCTTCCACGGCCAACTTCGGGCGCTGGTCGGTGTCCAAGTTCAGCGTGTCCGCATTCGTCCGCGGCACGCAATCGACCACTTGGGTTTTCTTCGGCGGCGGTGGGGTGTTGTTCGATTTCAGCTTCGACCGCGTTGGGCTCGAATCCCCAACGCCCGGCGGCGATTGCAATCCCAGCGCCTGCGCGAGGACGTTCGACTGCGACGAAGAGGATGAGCCATCGCCGAAGAGCAGATCGCGGAATTCGGGCGTGTTGCGCAACGGGGCGAACGGGCCCGCTTTCGTCCGGCTCACGAGCACGGTCGCCGGGTCGCCGAGCATGTTCGCCGAAACATTTTTGCGGATCGTCTCGGTCGTCCCCTTAACGGTACGGGCGATGCCGGCATCGTAAAACACCATGTACCAGACCGAATTCGGGTCGACGACGGTGTGGACGGAATCGGTGGCCGCGAGGCTGCCATGCCCCGGTCGCCACGGGGCGCCGGTGAGGTCTTCCATGAACTCCCGGCAGTTGGCCGGGCGTTCCGCCGGGTTGGCCCGCATCGCCCGGCGGATGGCGAAGTCGATCCGTTCGCCGAGATGTTTGGACACGGAGCGCGGCGCCGGCAGATCGTCTTTGGTTTTTTTCATCCAGCAGTCCAGCGGGCTGGTTTTGGCGAAGGGGACGTGCCCGGTCACCATCATGTACAGCGTCGCCCCGAGGGAATAGATGTCGCAGCGGACATCGGCGTTCTTCGCGTTGCGGAATTGCTCCGGGGCCATGAAGTGCGGCGTGCCGAGGCCTTTACCGGTCCGCGTCAGGTTCATTTCCCCTTCGATGTCTTTGACGAGGCCGAGGTCGGTGAGTTTGGCGACGCCGTCGGCGGTCACGAGGATGTTGTCCGGCTTCACGTCGCGGTGGATCAACCCCTGCTTGTGGGCTCGGTGCAGCCCTTCGCAAATTTGGGCGATGAGGTGGATGGCGAAATCTTCGGGCAAAGCCCCTTCGCGATCGACCTTGTCGCCGAGCGACGATCCGTCGACGTACTCCATCACCAAAAAAGGGGTCGGCCCGAAGCCGCAATATTCGATGGCTTTGACGACGTTCGGGTGGTCGATCAGGCTCGCGGCGCGGAATTCCTGTTCGAATCGCTTGAGCAAGACCGGGTTGCGGGCGGTCTCGGCCGGGATGATTTTGATCGCGACGATGCGCTGGGAATCGCGGTGCCGGCCTTTGTAGACCGCGCCCATGCCGCCCTCGGCGATTTTCTCGACCAACTCGTACTGTCCGATTTCCCGCAGGACCGTCTGGGTGCCGAATGACATAGCTCAGACTACCCGCGCGTGGAATCGGGATCCGAAACGGGCCCGCGACCGGCATCGCGGTCGGCAGGGGGTTATTGAGGCTGCACCCTCAGCATAGTTCACGTCTTCCCAAAATCCGCGCAAAATACGGGAACCGGCGATTCCGGGAAAATGACCGGCGGCGCCGCAACCCGGCGGGTGTACAATGCCGGGGATGGCGGTTGCTCCGGTTGGGGAAGGCGCTCCGGCGTCGGGGAAAGTTCCGGTCGCGCCTATCGAACTTATCGATCTTCCGCGCTTTACCACCGCAGTTCGCTTGTCAATCGCGTTGAAATCCGGCAAAATCGAGCGGAACCGATAGACCGGGACCCACTATAGTCGTCGCGGCCCCATCTTGCCCGGTTCTCGTGTGAAGGAAGCGCCCGTATGAAGCTTCTGGGTTACGTACTCTTGATTCTCAACCTGCTCGCCGGCGCGGCGGTGGTCTACCTCGCGTCGCAGTCGTGGGCCAAGAAGCAAGAGCAGAACGCGAACGCTTTGCGCTATTACCTCCAGAAAGACGGCGTCCCGCAAGAGGGCGCCGCCGTGAGCGCCGGGGCCGCCGACGACTCGACCGTGCCCATGCCGGTGCCGATGGGCAAAGGCCACACGGTCGACGCCGTGACGATCAAGTTTCTGAAGGAGCACTTCAAAGGCACCGAGACCGGCACCTACGCGGACGCCGTTCCGCCCGCGTCCCGCGTCGCCGAATTGACCCGCCTGAAAGGCAAATTCGACGGTGTCTACGCCGCGAAGGGATCCGATACGGAGAAACTCGCGTTTTTGGTCGGCAAGTACAGCGGCACGCGTTTCCTCCCCGGTCCACTCGTGATGCTGGCCGATACCTTCGACGAACGCCAAGAATACAAAGCGCTCCTCGGTGAAATCCTCTGGCCCGGCGGGACGCCGAAGAAGCTCAAACCCGATGAGATCGCGGCCAACGCCAAACGGGCGAAGGAAGTGTTTGACGCCAAGATCGACGCGGCCATCAACAAGCCGGTCGCCGGGAAGTACATCGAAGACGTCGCCGCGATCGATGCGTCCAAGAAATTGCTCCAAGAATCCGAGGTCGCGGCGAAGCAAGTCGCGGACGATCAGAAAATCGCCACGTCGGCGTTCAAAGCTCAAATGGACGAAGTCCTCGCCGGGACGAAAAAAGAAGTCGATCCCACCACCATGGCCGCGTTCTTCCAATTCGTCGGCGACCCGAAAGGGGGCACCGACGCCGAGGTCAAAGGCAAGAGCCGCCTCGCCGTCGACGCCGTCCGCGCCGCGGCCAAGAAACTCCACGAAACGATTTTGAAGACCGGCCTGACCGCCAACGACGAGGGCGACCGCAAACGCCGCGGGACGATTTTGATGCAATGCCTGGACCCGTCGGAGCCGTGGCAAAAGCGGGTCGTGCTGACCGTGGGGATGACCGACTACTTGGCCGGTCTCCAAGATCGGATCGAACGCCAGCCCGACTATCCGACGCGCTACGAGCGACTCAAAGACTACCAGCTCATCAAGTTCTTCGAAGGTTACGACCGCGCGAAAGAACAGGCCCGGGACCTCGACCGGCTGCTCGCCCGCCAAGTCGAACTCCGCGTGGCGGTCGAATCCCAGACCGCCAAGGCGGAGGGACTGGTCCTCCAGCGCAAAGGGCAGCGCGACGTGGCCAAGGCCGAAGCCGAAGCGACCGAAGCGACGCTCACCGGCCTCGTGGCCGAACAGGACGCCGTCGAGAAAGAATTGTTCGCGCTGCAAACCCGGGTCGGGGCGATGCTGCGGGCGAACTTCGACCTCGAAGACCGGGTCATCGCCGCCGAGAAACTGCTGCCGGTGAAGTAGGGAATCGAGGGGACCGCCGACCTAGGAGTTTTCGCGATGACGTTCTTCGGCAAGTTTTTCGTCCTGCTCAACACCGTGGTGGCGTTCGCGCTCCTGTCGTGGGGTTTCTCGATCTACGCGAACCGCATCGATTGGACCGAAGTCCAAGACGGCGACAAAAAACTCGCCGAGCGGACCCGGGAACTCAACGACGCGATGTCCCCGGCTCAGCGCGACCACGCCCGCCAAATGAACGCCACGGCGACCGCGGAAACCGAATACGAAAAGCTCAGGGAAGTCATCCAAAAACGGATAGCCGAATCCGAAACCGGTACCTTCTACGACCTCAACAAAACCGGTCAACTCATCAACGACAACCCGAAAGAAGAAGACAAAATCAACGGCATCGACGGCAAGCCGCTCCTCGGTGTGAAGCTCCTTCAACAAGACTTGGTTTCGGAAGTGGATCGCGTGGACGCCGCTTCCAAAAAGTTCGACCGATACCGCAAAGACCAAGCGGGCTACTCCGGCGAAATCGCCGCGTACGATATCAAATCGGCCCGCTTGAAGCGGCTGCTGAAGGATCTCCGCGACGAAGAAATCTTCATCGCCGATTCGCGCATCAACTGGGACGAACAGTTGGTCACCCTGCAAAAGCGGAACAAGCAGCTCCAAGAGAAACTCGCGGAAGTCGCCCGGCTGCAAAAGGATCTGAAAACCCTGCAACCATCCGACGCGGACGCGGCCCGCCGCCCGATCTCAAAATAGCATTCGACTCACGCTCCACGGAGGCCACGCCCATGACCGCGATCGGCAAAATGATGGTGATCTTCGTGTTCCTGCTATCGCTGGTTTGGGCCGGCTTGGTCATCAATTCGTGGGCCACGCGCACCAATTGGAAAGCCGAAGCCGAGAAGCAGAACAAAACCGCCAAGGACAATTACGAAGGCGCTAAAGCGCTCGCCGAGCAAGCGAAAGCCGACCGGAGCGCCTCCGATGCGAAACTGGCCGCACTGCAAGCGAACGTCGATCGCCTCCAACTGCAAAATGGCGAAGTGCGTGAGCAGTACAACAAACTCTACTCGACTTACGAAAACAAATTGAAAATCGACCGCGTCAGCGACAAGAAGGTCGACGAACTCCAAAACGACATCGCGCAGTTATTGAATCAAGTCAAATTGCAGTCCGACAATTTGAAGACGATGGAAACCGACCTCAACTCGCAGATCCGCGTGACCGAAGCGAACCGGAACCAAAAAGACGAAGCGATCCGCAGTGCGAACGCCGAGAAGCAACGCGCCGATTTACTCGTGGCCCGGTTGCAAGAAGTCCAAGATCAGCTCGCCCAAGCCAAACTCGGCGGCAAGGGCAACCTCCGCCCGGCCCCGCCCGAAGGGTTCCGCGGCACGATCACAAACGTCGACAAAGACATCGTCGAGATCAGCCCCGGACTGAACGCGGGTCTCAAGGAAGGGATGCTTCTCAACGTCGTCCGCAAAGTCGGCAACAAAAACTACATCGGCACCCTCTTGATCGGGCAGCAAGTCGACCAGGATCGCGCCGTGGGGACTTGGACCGCCCCGTTCAGCGTCAAAAAACCGACCGGCGACGACTTTCCGAAAGTCGGCGATGAAATCGTCCCCATGAAGTAGTCTTCGCCGCGCATCCCGTTTTCGAGTGACTCCCATGGCCAAGAAGAAGAAGTCGAAGTCGCCGAAGCCGACGAAGGTTCTCGAAGACGAGGCGCCGAAACCGAAGCTCCGCCGCGTCCGCGATGACGACGAAGCCGAGTTGACCGCCCCCAAAGCGCGCAGCGACGTCTTCACCGGGCTCGCGGCGCTCTCCCTGATCGCGCTCATCGGCGCGGCCGTCTTCTTCTACCAAGATCACGAAGAAACGAATTTGAAATCGCTGGCCGCCCCGGTCCTCACCGTCCCCACGGCCGCCGACCTCTCCGCCGCCAAAGGCAAAACCAACTGATCGAGGTCGCTGCCATGGCGAAGAAATCGTTCGCGCCCCCGAAGCCGATCTACCGCGACGGCGGTTACACCGGCATCCTCTTCTTCACGCTGCTCGCGATGGTCGCGTCCATCGGCTTGTTGTTTTTGGAGTTCAGCGAAGACTACGACTCCAACTCGGAAGGCACCGGCGTGCCCCCGGCCCAAACCGTGAAATCCCTCGTCGATGCCGAGCGCAAAGCCACGCCGACTCCCGCAGTCGTCCCCGCACCGCTGGAACCTTGAGACCCGAATGACCATCGTCCTTTGGGATATCGACGGCACGCTCATCCGCAGCGGCGGCGCCGGCAAATTCGCGATGGAATCGGCTCTCCGCGCCGCCTTCGGGGTGAAGGAAATCTTCGACACCGTCGCTTACAGCGGTCGCACCGATGTCGCCATCGTCGGCGATCTGCTCCTCGCCCACGACCTTCCCGCGACCGACGAAAACCGTGCGAAGCTCCGCGATGCCTACCTCGATGAACTCCCCGGTTATTTGAAATCGGCCGGCGGAGAAATCCTCCCCGGTATCCCCGCGATTCTCGATCGCTTGCAACGGTGCGAAGATATAGTTCAAGGGCTGCTCACCGGCAATGTCCGGCGCGGCGCCCGCGTGAAACTCGATCACTTCGGCCTCTGGGATTTCTTCGGCCCCGGCGGTTTCGGCGACCATTACACCGACCGCAACGACGTGGCCCGCGAAGCCCTCGCCGCCGCGATGACCCACCTCGGCCGCCCGGTGACCGGTTCCGAAATCTGGGTAATCGGCGACACCCCGCACGACATTTCTTGCGCCCGCGCCATCGGCGCCCGC
>JAYSYN010000022.1:0-7664 GCA_043727575.1 Fimbriiglobus sp. | reverse complement strand
CGTTTGAACTCGGGGGTGTACTTTGTGGCCATCAATGACTCCTGATGCGGTCAGGATACATCGCGTTCTGCCTGTCCACCAACCGTGGGGAAGATTAGAAGATCCACTGGAATACCGATGGCAGTGCGTCGAGAGTCAATTCTGGACGCCACGGATACTGGTAGTCCGCCTTAGCCACGGATTCGCCGGCCCGGTTCGGATTTCGCCGCGTGCAATTTGCACTGGACCAGATCGACGACTTGTTCCAGCAGGTCGAGGTATTCGGTCCCGGCGATGAGCCGCACTTGGGCCAGCAAGCGCCGGCGGCGCTCGAGCATTTCCACGCACTGCTCGACGCCCAAGCGTTCGAGCGCCCCGCCCGGCTCCTGCATTTGCAGCAGTTCATCGACTTCTTCGGCGCTGAATTCGGCCGAGCGTTCGTCGTTGCGACCGAGCCACGCGGCGAGTTCCGGGAGGCGTGCGTTCGCCGCGAGCATCTTCAGCAGCGCTTCGTCGACCGGGTTCTTCCCGTGCATCCGGGGGAGCAGCCGCTCCAGCGGCAGGGTGCGGAGTTCGTTGACCGTGAGGCCGAGGGCGTCGGCGCATTGGCTGACGGTGGCGTTGCGGAGCCGGCGGTTGGCCCCGGCGTTGAGAATGGTGCGGACGGTGTGACGGTTGAGCTGCGAGATGCGGGCGAAGTCTTCTTGGTTCCATCCGCGTTCTTCGACCAAGCGAGCGATTTTGTTCGCCAAGTCGAGAACTTCACCGGCGGTCTTGGTCATGGTCGTCCCCGCGGTTCCTCCGTGCCCACCCCGGTGCAATCCTACCGGGCGCCCGCGCGGCCGCCAGTTCGAATGCGACAATTTTGCGCGGGTCGCTATGCGAATAGACCGGAGCCCGGACACCTCGCTGCCGAGACGTCCGGGCTCCGGGAATTTTCGGCGGGGCCGAACGTTAGTATTTGCCGGCGGTGCTACCGAATTCCGGGATGCGGAGTGCGTCCGGTGCGGAGGCCGAGGTCTTCGGCTTCGGATCGACTTTCGGTGGCGCAGGCATTTCCTTCGGTGGAACCGTCGGGTTGGCCGGGGCGACCATGGCCGGGCCGGTCGAGCAACCGCTGCTCACCGTCGCGGAGCCGCAGCCGCTATCGCAACCGCTCGAACACGAGCCCGAGTGCTTGAACTTCGACTTCAAGCGATCAAACAAACCGAGCTTGCTCGAACCGCAGCCGCTGCCGCAGGTGGTGAAACCGGTGAACAGCGAGTGGCCGACCAGCGGGGTGCCGCAGGCCGGGGCACAAGCCACGGGCGCGCAAGGGGCGGCGACGGGGGCCGCACAGGCCGGGGCGCAGCTGCTGTGTTTGGCGCAGCTGAACTTCGCTTTGATCCGCGAGAAGAGGCCCGTGCGCGGGCCGCACGAGGTGCTGCAACCGGTGTCGCACGAGGCGACCGGGGCGTCGCAACCGCCGCAGCCGGCGGCGCTGATCGCGACGGGGGCCGGGGCGACCGGGGCCGGGGCGGCATCCGCGCCGGCGAGCCAAGCCGAGCTGAGAATCAGGAACGTCGCATTCACGGGTGAAACCTCCGAGAGCCGAATGGGGCAGGGTCATGGTGAAGCGGGGCAATCGCTCCCGCTCGAACCGGTGCTTCCGCGATGAGAAGACTTGTCCAATTCCATCGGCGGGCGCGGGACAGGCACCGGAGGACGATTGCAATAAAAGCCCGGCGGTCTTAGGATTGCCCGTGCGGTTTCACCGCGTGCGCGGCCCGCGCCCGATGCGCGGGTAACGCCGTTCGTCCGGAACTTCCCACGACCCGAGATCCGCTTGCCGCCCACACCCCGCGATTGGCATTTGGTCCCCCACGACGACGCGGCCCTGCGCCGGCTCGCCTCCGTGGCCGGGGTGCCGCCGGTGATGGCGCAACTCCTCTGGAACCGGGGCGTGCGCGAGCCGGACGCGGCCCGGCGCTTCCTCCATTCCCCCATGAGCGCGTTGCACCCGCCCGAACTCTTGCCGGGGGTCAACGACGCCTCCGCGCGGATTTGGAGCGCCGTGCAAGCGCGCCGCAAAATCGTCGTTTACGGCGATTACGACGTGGACGGCACGACCGGCACGGCCATCTTGATGACGATGCTCCAGAAGCTCGGGGCCGACGTCGGGTACTACGTTCCGCACCGGCTCGACGAGGGCTACGGGCTGAATGCCGAGGCCGTCCGCAAATTGGCGGCGGAGGGGAAACAACTGCTCATCACCGTCGATTGCGGCATCACCAGCGTGAAGGAAGCGGAGGTCGCCCGCGAAGTCGGCATCGAATTGATCATCACCGATCACCACGAGATGAAGGAGACGCTGCCGGCCGCGGATGTGCTCGTGCATCCGAGGTTGCCCGGCTCGCAGTATCCGTTCGCCGGATTGTCCGGCGCGGCGGTCGCGTTCAAACTGGCGTGGGCCGTCGCCCAGCGCGCCAGCGGCAGCGACCGGGTTCGCCCCGACCTGCGCGAAGCGCTCCTCGATCTACTGGGTCTAACGGCGCTCGGCCTCGTCGCCGATGTCGTGCCGCTGCAGGACGAGAACCGCGTGATCGTCCAGCACGGATTGAAACGGTTGGTCGCCCGTCCGTCGATCGGGGTGCGCGCGTTGCTCACCGCGGCTGGGTTCACCGACGGCAAACCGGTCCGCGCCGAGGACGTGAGCTTCCGGTTGGCCCCGCGCCTCAATGCCGCCGGTCGGCTCGGCTACGCCGGATTCGTCGTCGAATTGCTGACGACCCGGAGTGCGAAGAAAGCGGAAGAGATCGCCACGTACCTCGAGAGCCAGAACGCCGAGCGGCAGACTATCGAGCGGAAGATCGTCAAAGAGGCGAAGGAGTTGGTCGAAGCCAGCGGGTACGATTCCAAGCCGGCCATCGTGCTCGGTTCAACCGAATGGCACGCCGGGGTCGTCGGGATCGTCGCGGGTCGGCTCGCCGAGTTTTACGCCCGCCCGACATTGATCACGGCCCTGAAGGAGGGCGGCGTCGCATCGTCCGGTTCGGGTCGTTCCATTGTCGGCTTCCCGCTGCACGAGGCGCTCATGGCCTGCGACGATTTGCTGCTCGGGCACGGGGGGCACGCCGCGGCGGCGGGGTTCCGAGTCGAAGCCCTCCGGCTGGACGCACTCCGCGAGCGCTTCGCCGAACAGGTGTCCAAGTTCTTCCCGGATGGATTGCCGCGGCCGCGGCTCCGCCTCGACGCCGAGGTACCGCTCGGTTCACTGACGTACAATTTGATGCGCGACATCGACTTGCTCGAACCCTACGGGGCCGAGAATCCGAAGCCCAAGTTCCTCGCCAGCGGGTTGAAGCTCGAGGGGGAGCCGCGGAAGATCGGCCAGGGCGAACGGCACCTGTCGTTCCGCGTCCGGCAGGGGCAAACCGTGATGCGGGCCGTCGCCTTCGGCATGGCCGACCGCGTCGACGAACTGACCTCCGGCGGCGGCCATTGCTGTTTGGCATTCACGCCGAAAGTGAACGAGTGGCAAGGCCGCAAGAGCGTCGAAATCGAAGTGATCGACTTCCGTCCGACGGCCCTCGCGCCGCTCGTCTGAGCGGCCACCGGTCAATCCCTCAATTTGAAGCTGATGTGCTTGGTTTCCAAGTAGGCTTCCAGCCCTTCGTGGGAGAGTTCGCGGCCGAGGCCGGATTGCTTCATGCCGCCGAAGGGGCACTGCACGCCGACGGGCACCGGGTCGTTGATGCCGATCATCCCCGCTTCCAGCCCTTCCGCCATCTTGAACGCCACCGTGATGTCGTTGGTGAAGACGTACGCCGCGAGGCCGTATTCGGTGCTGTTCGCCGCGGCGATGACGTCGTCGAGTTTGCTGAAATCGAGGATCGGCATCACGGGGGCAAACGGCTCTTCGGTGAGGACGCGGGCATCGGCGCTGAGGCCCGCGAGGATCGTCGGTTCGAAGAAATAGCCCTTCGTGAATTGTGTCGAGCGCTTCCCGCCGGATAGCAACTTCGCCCCTTTGCCGGTGGCGTCGGCGATCAAGCCGAGGGTGTTTTCCATCGCCTTCTTCTCGAACATCGGCCCGATTTGCGTCCCTTCCTCGAGGCCGTTGCCCAACTTCAGTTTCTTCGCTTCTTCCACGGCGACTTCGGTGAACTGCTTGGCGATCTTCTCGTGGACGAAGAACCGGCTCGGCGAAATGCAGACCTGCCCGTTGTTGCGGAACTTGCCCATCACCGCGGCCTTCGCCACGACTTCCGGATCGGCGTCCGGGAAGACGATGAACGGCGCGTGCCCGCCGAGTTCGAGGCTGAGCCGCTTGACCTGCCCCGCCGCTTGCCGCATCAGATGCTTACCGACGGCGGTGGAACCGGTGAAACTCACCTTCTTGACGAGGTCGTTGGTCATGATCTCGTCACCGATCTCGCTCGACGGTCCGATGATCAAGTTCGCTACGCCCGCCGGGAGGCCTGCGTCGATGAGGCAATCGAAAATGTTGACCACCGACAGCGGCGTCTGGCTCGCGGGCTTGGCAACCACCGTGCAACCGACGGCCAACGCCGGGGCGATTTTGCGGCACTGCAGGCTCATCGGGAAGTTCCACGGCCCGATGGTGCCGACGACGCCGACGGGATGCTTGATCGTCAGGTGCCGCTTGCCCGGCACGCTGTTCGGGATCACCTGCCCGTAAGCCCGCTTGGCCTCTTCGGCGAACCACTCGAAGGTATCGGCCGACTGCATCACTTCCATCTTCGCTTCGGCGACCGGCTTGCCCTGTTCCATCGTCATGTCGCGGGCGAATTTGTCGGCCCGTTCGCGGATGAGTTCCGCCGTCTTCTTCAAAATCTTCGCCCGGTCCCACGCCGTCAGTTTCATCCACGCGGGCATCGCCTTGGACGCGGCTTCGATGGCCCGCCGACAATCGGCCCCGCTACCGAAGGCGACTTCGGCGAAGGCCTCCTCCGTGGCCGGGTTCACGACAGCGTGCCTCTTGCCCGAGGCGGCATCGCACCATGTTCCATCGATGTAAAGCTGGCGGTACGGGAGGGTCATGGCGAGGCTCCGGGTGGCTCTGTTCCGATGGAGATATGCTAGGAGCTTTGGGCAACCGGTGGTCTTGTTACGCAAATACAACATCTTGCATTCAGTAAAAAAATCCGGCGGCTGTGTCCGACAGGTGCTTCCTCATTCGTTTTATCACCGAAGGGTCGGGATCTGTGTCCCGGTCCAAGAACGCAAACCCGCTCGGAGAACTGTGTCATGCCGAAATACCTGTTCGTCTTTCGCCACTCCAACGACCCCAAATCCCGACCGTCGCCCGAGGAAATGCAGGTCCTTGGGGGCCAGTGGTACGCCTGGATGCAGAAGTTTGCCGCGTCGATCCTGCCCGGTGGCGATGGTTTGCAACCGGGGGGCCGAGTCCTCCGGTCGGGAATCGTGACCGACGGCCCCTACGTCGAAGCCAAGGAATTCGTCGCCAGTTTCAGCCTGATCCAAGCCGACAACTACGATGCCGCGGTGGCCATCGCCCGGGAGTGTCCGGGCGACAACTTGATCGAGATCCGCGAGCTGGGCGGCTACGCTTGAACGATCCGCGCGCCCTGGTGGAGCACTTTTTCCGCCACGAGTTCGGCCGGCTCGTCGCCGTCCTCACCCGGTCACTCGGCGTGCGCCGGCTCGACCTGATCGAGGACGTCGCGCAGGCCGCTCTCTTGCAGGGTCTGGAAGCTTGGTCGAGGCGCGGCGTTCCCGAAGATCCGTCCGGCTGGCTCTACCGCACCGCCCGCAATCTCGCGATCGACGCCCTGCGAAGAGAGCAAACTCATACCAGGGCGTTGCCGCACCTTGCGGATGTGGCCGAGCGGGAAGCCCCGCCGCCCGAAGCGCATTTCGCAGACGAGATCGGCGACGAGCCGCTCCGCCTTCTCTTCGTCTGCTGCCACGAGGATGTGCCGTCGGAATCTCGCGTCGCCTTCGCGCTCCGGACGGTCGGCGGGTTCAGCACGGCCGAGATCGCCCGCGGCTTGCTCACCACCGAAGCCAACGTCCAGAAACGCATCGAGCGGGCCCGGGATCGGCTGCGCGACCTGGACCTCGATTTCGAGGAACCGGCCGCCCCCCAGCTTCGCACCCGGCTGGACGCCGTGCTCTCGGTCATCTACCTCCTGTTCAGTCAGGGCTGCTACGCCACGCATGCCGAGGCCCCGATTCGCCGCGACCTCTGCGACGAGGCCCGGCGGTTGGCGCGGATGCTGGTCGAGCATCCCGTCGGCGACGTCCCGGTCGTCCATGCGTTGCTCGCCCTGATGTGCTTCCACGCGGCGCGCTTCGACGCGCGGGTCGCTCTCGACGGCGGCATCGTCCTCTTCGAGCATCAAGATCGCACGACTTGGCAGTGGGGCGAAGTGCGCGAGGGGATGGCGTGGCTCGCCCGATCCGCCACCGGCGACCATCTGACGCGCTATCACATGGAAGCCGGCATCGCGTGGGAGCACTGCCGGGGGCCGACGTTCGCCGACACCGATTGGCGCCGGATCGCCGAAATGTACGACGCACTCGAGCGGATCGCACCCTCGCCGATCCACGCGCTCAACCGCGCCGTCGCCGAAGCCCACCTGAACGGCCCGCAAGCCGGGCTCGACCGATTGGCCACCGTTTCCCCGGAAAACGTCCCCGCCCGCTATCCGGGGTGGCACGCGGTCATCGGCGAACTCCACTTCCGCCTCGGCCAATTTCCGGTGGCAGAGCATGCTTGGCGGGAGTCGCTGCGATGGACGACCGCGAGCACGGATCGAGATTTTTTGCAGCGCCGCCTCGCCGACTGCCAACGCTTGCTCGGTCTCTCCGCGAACCCGGACTGTTGAATCGCACGCTCATTAAGGTCGTTTTCCCCTGCCAAGTCTTCGTGCTACCGGAGCATCCCGTCTCAATAAGCCCGGCTCATTTGTCGCAACCCGATGCCGGGCTAGGCGTAACGGGATGATTCCAGAATTCTGCAATGGTTCCACGGGAGGGTGTCTCACTTCTCGCTGGAATCATTTTGCGAAATCTCACCGCTCGGACCGACGCTCTTCCCAAATTCGCCGGATCGCGTCCGGGTAGGCTTCGCACTCGGCGGCTTGGACTCGGGCGGCCAAAGTGTCCGGGGTGTCGTCGGGCAGCACCGGGACTTCGCGTTGCAGCACGATCGGTCCGGTGTCGTAAGCGTTGTCCGCGAAGTGGACGGTGCAACCCGATACGGTCGCCCCGGAAGCGAGCACCGCTTCGTGGACGCGCCGGCCGTACATCCCCGCGCCGCCAAACGCGGGGAGCAGCGACGGGTGGATGTTCAGCACGCGATTCTCGAAATCGGGCGGGATCGTCAGCAGGTGCAACCAGCCCGCGAGGATCACCAAATCGGGGACGGTTTCGCGGAGCGCGGCGAAGACCCGTTCCGAGAATGTCTCCGCCGGTTTGCGTTCGACGACGCACGTGGATAAACCGGCCCGTTCCGCGCGCGCGAGGCCGAATATCCCCGCGCGACTGGCCACGACGCCTACGATGGAGGCGGGGAGATCGCCGGAGGACGTTCGCTCGATGAGGTTCTGCAGCGTGCTGCCCGAACCGGAGATCAATACGGTCAGCCGCGGAATCGCATCCATATGTCGAACTCTTCTGGTTCTCGGAACCGACTTGTTTTATGCTGAGGGTGTCGG
>JAYSYN010000021.1:0-7693 GCA_043727575.1 Fimbriiglobus sp. | reverse complement strand
GCTGAACAGCCCGCCTTCTCGATTTTTGCAACCGGATGCGAACACGGAGACGCCGACCATCAGCAGGGCGCCGATGCGGAATTTGCGGGAGAGTTCGGGCAAGTTCATCGCCATGGTCGGCCCTCGCGTGGGCGAAACGGCCATTCGCAGTCAGACCCTGTAAACTGTACGTTCCCCGGAGCGGCGGCTACCGGAGTCGGGAGAAAATTCGAACGGGGAATCGCCCCGAATCGACTGTTCGCACCGCCCGGACCAGTCGTCCGGATCGCGGGGCATTTCCGGATCGATGCGAATAGCGAAGGCGGAGGAATTTTGCAATGGCAGTCCATCGGATCGCGGTCATGGGCGGCGACGGCATCGGGCCGGAAGTCATCGATCAAGCCGTGCGCGCGGTGCGAGCCGCCGTGCCGAAGCACGACCCCGGCGCCGAGCTGCAGTGGAACCACCTCCCCTGGAGCAGCGAGTACTACTTGCGCCACGGCCGCATTCTCCCCGAAGACGGCTGGGACATTTTGCAGCAGCACGAGGCGATCTTGTTCGGCGCCATCGGCGACCCGGCCGTGCCCGACCGCGTGACCATCCACGAACTCCTGCTGCCGATGCGGCGGAAGTTCGACCAGTACGTCAACCTCCGCCCGGCCTACTTGTTCGAAGGCGTCCCCTGCCCGCTCGTAGGCAAGGCCCCCGGCAGCATCGACATGATGGTCTACCGCGAGAACACCGAAGGCGAATACGCCCCCGTCGGCGGGAACCTCTACCCAGGTACCGAACACGAGATCGCCGTGCAAACGGGCATTTTCACCCGGCGCGGCTGCGAACGGATTCTGCGGGCCGCGTTCGAAGGAGCGATGAAGCGACCGCGCCGCCACCTGACGAGCATCACGAAGTCGAACGCCCAAGTCTGGGGCCTCGGGTTATGGGACGACGCGTACCACGCCGTGCGAAAAGAGTACCCCGGAGTGAAGTCGCAATCGCTGTTGGTGGACGCAGCCGCGATGGACTTCGTCCGCAAGCCGGAGTCGTTCGACGTGGTCGTGGCCAGCAATCTCTTCGGCGACATCCTCACCGACCTCAGCGCCGCCGTCGCGGGGAGCATCGGCTTGGCCAGCAGTGCGAACATCGATCCCAGCCAGCGATTCCCGAGCATGTTCGAGCCTGTCCACGGCAGCGCCCCGGACATCGCCGGGAAGGGGATTGCCAACCCGATGGCCGCGATCCTGAGCGCAGCGCTGATGCTCGACTTCCTGGGGTTGACGGCGAGCGCGAACGCCGTCCGCGCCGGTGTGGCCACGGTCCTGCGCAGCGGCAGTTTGAAGACCCCGGACTTGGGCGGCACGGGGACGACGACCCAAATGGGCGACGCGGTCGCGGCGGCGGTGGGTTGAGTCCCCACTTGCGAATGCCTGCGAGCCACCTACCATAATCCCAGATTGCCACGCCGTCACCCGAGTCGCCCGATGACCCAGCCCGCGCCGAAACGAGACCAGCCGATCCCACCGATGACGCTGGCTTTGGGCCTGTTCCTCGGCCTCGGATGCGCCGCGCTGCCGTTGGTCCCCGAGCCGTACCGGGCGTACAACTTCGCCGCATTCGGGGCCGTCGGCCTGTTCGTCGCCGGCCGCATGGGGCTTATCCCGGGCTTGATCTTAGCGCTCGGCTCGAAGTTGCTGTCGGATGTGTTGAATTACGCCGCCCACGATTTCCAAGACGATTACCTGCCGATGGCGTCAATCATCGCGAGTTTGGCAATCTACCCCGTCGTCGGCTCGGCACTGGTCCGCCGCACGCAGAATCCGCACTGGATCGCCGGCGGGGCGGTCCTGGCCAGCGCCCTGTTCTTCCTCCTCAGCAACTTCGGCTCGTGGCTCAATCAGGCGTTGCCGTACCCGTACACAGTGGCGGGGCTACTCGATTGCTACCGGCAGGGCGTACCGTTTTACCGGGGGACGTTCTTCGGCGATCTCGTCTGCACCGGATTGCTCTTCGCCGCGCACGCCCTGCTGGCCCGGACCCACTTCCCGGCCGAGCGCACCGCCGCGGTCCCGGTGGAGAACGACCGATGAAATTCGCCGCCGTCATCGAGTACATCGCCGATACGACTAAGGTCGCGGAGTACCGCCCGGCCCACCGCGCGTACCTCACGGGCTTGATCGAGTCGAACCGGCTCGCGGTCGCCGGGCCCTTCCTCGACGACTTCGGCGCGCTCATCGTCTACGAAGCGGCCGATGCCGCCGGGGCCGAGGCGCTGTTGAAAGCCGATCCCTTCCACGCCGCGGGGATCTTTGCACGCTGGACCATCCGCCCGTGGAAGACGGTCTTCGGCAATCCGGGATTGCTCCCGCCGAGCGGGTGACTGAGGCGACCGCGCAACTCCCGCGGAACTATGCCGAGCGGTTCGGGCAAGTACCCGAGCGGTCCTTGGAGGCGGCACAGCTTCAGCTCTTCACCAACTCGACCGGATGTACGCTGTTGATGTGAAGCAACGAGCAAACGACTTCGCAATTCTTTTCCGGGAGGTGGATGTAGATCTTTCCGCCCACGACCCAAGCCATCTCAGGATGGCGGATTTGGTGAATCTCGCCATTGGTCATGCTAATGGCGAACGGCTGGAAGGGTTGGCCGGGTTGGCCGGTCAAGAGTTTCCTGAGCGTCTCGGCATTCATACTGAAACTCGCATCGTGCGGAATGGGAACCACTACATTCTACCGATCCTTTCGTAAACTGCTCTTATGCTGCAACGCGTCGCGCTCGTCCACGATTGGCTCACCGGGATGCGCGGCGGCGAGAAGTGCCTCGAAGCCGCGTGCGCGCATTGGCCGGATGCCAAGCTCTTCGCGCTGCTGCACACACCCGGGTCGGTTTCCGAAGCCATCGAGCGCCTGAAACCGCGGACGAGCTTGCTGGACGAACTCCCCGGTTGGCCTCGGTACTACCGTTACCTGCTGCCGCTGATGCCGTGGGCCGCTCGCTGGCCGATTTCCGCATCGACCGAGGTCGTCCTCAGTTTCAGCCATTGCGTGGCGAAGGCCGCGCGACCGCCGCGCGGGGTTCCGCACATCTGCTACTGCTTCAGCCCGATGCGCTACGCCTGGCATCTGGAAGGCTCGTATTTTCGCGGCGGCTGGAAAGCCCGCGCCGTAGGAATGGTATTGAAACGACTCCGCGAATGGGATCGCCGGACCGCGAGCCGGGTGACGCACTTCGTCGCCATCAGCGAGACGATTCGGCGACGCATCCGCGAATGCTACGACCGCGACAGCGCCGTCATTTATCCGCCGGTCGACACCGACTTCTACACCCCGGCCGACGTGCCGCGCGAGGACTTCTACTTGGTGGTGTCGGCGCTCGCCCCGTACAAGCGCTTCGACCTCGCCGTGGAGGCTTGCCGCCTGCTCGGCAAACGCCTCGTGGTCATCGGTTCGGGTCAAGATGCGGCGAAACTCCGCGCGACGGCCGGGCCGACCACGACCTTCCTCGGCTGGCAACCCGACGAAGTCATTCGCGATCATTTCCGCCGCTGCGCCGCCGTGCTGTTCCCGGCGGAAGAGGATTTCGGCATCGTCCCCGTCGAGGCCCAAGCCTGCGGGGCCCCGGTGATCGCCTACGAAAAAGGCGGCGCGACCGAGACCATTCGCGGCCTCGGCGAACCGCGCCCGACCGGCCTATTCTTCGGCGAGCAAACCGCGGAAGCGCTGGTCGATGCGATCGAACGATTCGAGAAACAGCGTGCGTCCTTCGACCCCGCCGATGCGAGGAGGAACGCCGAGCCGTTCAACAAGGGCCGCTACGAACGGGAGTTGTTCGGCTATGTGGAACGGGTGCTGAGTCGCGACCTCACTTCACCCCCGCGAGGGGGATGATCGCGGTGGGGCCGACGGTGCCGTCCGCGTTCGCTTGCAAGAGGCGGCTCGGGCCGAAGCGGATCGCCGCGACGTCCGCGACGGGGCGATCCGCTTCGGTTTCTTCGAGCGCGTTGCCGGTCTTCGCATTCAATGTTCGCACGAATCCGGATTGATAAGAGATCAGCAATCGTTCGGCGTCGACGGACCAACCGAGGAGTTCTCCGGTGTCGGGCAACGGCGGCCGCGCGACCCACGCCGGTTCGTCGGCGCCGGGATCCAAGCCGACGAGCGACTCATTTTTCACGGAATAAACCAGCCTCGAACCGATCCAGACGAATTGCTGCGTGACCGGGCCCGCAGGGATCGGCCCGTCCGCTTTCCCTTTCCATGTCCGCATCGGTTCGCGGAGCGCGTTGGCCCGGTCGAACAGGCAGATTCCCCCGGTGTCGTTACCGGTGGCGAGGTACTTAGCTTCGCCGGAGTCAAACCAGATGGCGGGCAGGCTGATCTTGCCGCGACCGTCCCACGGCCCGGCGATCCGCGCGGCTTCTTCCTTGTCGGCGGGCCAGCCGAACTGATTGACACCGGCGCCGCCGTCCGAGGCGAGGTACTCGTCCGCCCCGGCCAGGGAGAGGTAGCAGGCCGACGGGCCGCGCACGGCGGTCCCGCGCCATACGCTCCCTTTGCCCGCCGCTTTGTCGGCGATGCCGATTCGATAGACGTACCCGTTGGCCAACGGGACGAGTAATTTCGAGCCGAGTACCAGCGGCGCCCCGGAGAGTTGCTCGACCACTGACACCGAGGTGACACCGGCGCTCCGGCCGTCGGTGAACTTCTGCAATTTCATTTTCGTCCCGCCGCCCGCCGATTCGACTCGCACCGTCCAGACGTCGCGCCCATCGGCCGAAACGACGGCGCGGGCCGGGCCGCCCGAGCCGTCGGCGGGCGGGGTGATCGTCTCGGCCACCAACGCGGTTTCTTGCTCGGGGCGCGTCGCGGTATCGCGGATCCGGTGGGCGCCGCCGAACGCGTCGAGCAGCAAATACTCCTTGTTCGGCAGAGGAATCGGCGGATGGATGGCGCTCGCGCCGAGTTGCCGTTCCCAAGCCGGCGAGCCGGTCTCGAGGTCGAAGGCCATCATCCGGATGGCGCCGCCGGCGCTCGGGCGGTAGGTCACGTAGGCCCGGTTCAACGCGGGGCGCACCTGCGACCGGGCCAGCGGTTCCCCGAGTTTGAGCGCTTCGCCGCGCGGTTCGAGCCGGTAGCCTTTCGCCCCGTCCACGGCGACTTTCAACCGGACGAGTCGATTCCCCATCAGCACCCAAATGGCGTCTTCGTCTTGGGCGATCACCTGCGACCGACAGACTTGATCCTGCTCTTTGGCCGGCGGCTGGCCCGGCAACGAGAACAGCCCTTTGTCGGAGTTGCCGACTTGGTTGATGCCGAAGGCCATGAAGACCCCGGCGTCGGTACTGACGCTGACGCGCTCGCCGTCGGAAATCGGCGCGAACCAGCACCAGCCGGCGACGGGGGTCTCGGCGACAGAGGCGAGTTCGATGTCCCCTTCGCTTTGGGGTTTGCTCAATTCGTCGGCCGGTGGCAACGGGAAGCTGCGGATCTTCATCGAGGTCGGACCGTCCCCTTCGCAGAGGGTCAGCCGCGCAGAAGCGTTGGCGTCGCCGCCGCTCGTCAACATCGGTTCGACCCGGAGGGAATCCTTCGGATGGTGAGTCGCGAAACTGCGGACGCATGTCAAAGGTTCCCGGCGGTTGTCCGAATCGAGTCGGCCCCACTCGAGCACAAAAATCCGCCGGGCGTCACCGGGGACGACGAGGAAGCCGTGATCGGCGCGGACGCCCGGGAGCGCGGCCAATCCGCCGCCGATCGGCTGGCGGATCGATAACGTGCCGAACTGTTCGCCGGTGACGACATCGAGGTGGACGACGGTGCCCAAGGGATCTTGCAGCGGAACGAAGAGTTGATTGCCGATGAGCGCCGGCTGACCGAGCACCGGGTCGGCGAGCGGTTGCCGCCAGATCGCTTCGCCGGTGCGGGTGCGGAACGCGGTGAGCGCCGGCTTGCCATCGAGGTTCGACGGGAGCAGGACCCAATCGATGGCGCCGTCGGCGAGGACGATCCGCAGCGGTAGGTCCATCGTCTTCGGGTCGGCGCCGGTCGCGTGGAGTTTGCGACCCCAAAGCAGGTTCCCCGTGTGGGCGTCGTGGGCGTAGAACACGCCGAGGGCCATGCCGAAGACGGCGTCGTTCGTTTCTTCGGTGCCCGATTTGGCGACCGGGGAACCGGCGACGGCGGGGGCGAGGAACGCCAGCGGTGGCCCTTCGATTGCCGCGATGGCTCGGCGGCGCTCCGGGGCGAACACCACGAGCCCGCGCAGCTTCGCCCGTGCCGACGCGAGTATCGAACCGGCTTCTTTGTCCTCGGCGAGCAAGGCCGACTTCAAGGCCCGCTCGAACTCGGCGATCCGTTCGTCGGTCGGGCCGGCGCCGAGGTCGCGGAAGGGTGCCAACACGGCGAGGCGGGTCCTTTCTTTGGCGACTTCGCCGGCGGTGGCGTCGAATTGCTCGCGGGCTTTGCCGGGGTCCAATCCGCCGCTGCCGCGGTAGCGATCCAATTGCGGCAGCAGTTCCCGGCCTTGCCGGATCGACTTTTCCGCCAGTTCGAGTTCGCCGAGCTTCGACCGGTCTTTGCGGTACTCTTTGACGTGGTCCCCGGCGTTGTCGTTGAAGACATTGGCGAGCTTGTGCCCGGCCTGCACGATGTCCGACCCGAAACCAGTGTCGGGTTGGGCGAACGGCGACTCGCCGTATTCGGTCAGGAACTCGCGGAGGGTCTGATGCGGGCCGGCCGGGTTTTCCCGCGCGGCCACCGAACCGATGGTGTTCTGCGCGGCGCTCAGTTTGGCGAAGAACTCGTACTTCTTGGTGTTCTCCCCGTCGGGGTATTCCTGCTGAAGTTCTTCGTAGCGCTTGGCCGCTTCGCCGAATTTCCCTTCCGCGTAAAGCTTTTCGGCTTCCTTGACCTGTTTCGCCTCGGTCTGCTGCCCGCGGACAACGAGCAGAACGACCACGCCGACGAGCGTTCCGAATAAGGCGATACTGATGAGGGCGAGCAGGGCTTTGGGCACGCCTTTGCGCTTCCGCCGACCGCCGACGGGGGTGTCGTCGACCGGCTTCGGTTTCGTTTTGATCGCCGGCGCCTTGGGGACCGGCAGCGGCTCGGCGGCGGCGTCCCACGCCACTTCGCGGGGTCCGGGCAGGGCGGTCGCTTCGGGCAGTTTTACGGCGGGCCAAATCGCCGCGGCCTTCATCGGCGCCGGGAGGCTCTTGGCCGTCGGCAACACCTCGGCGTCGTAAATCACCACCGGGGCGGAGACCGGGGCAATCTCGAAGACGGGGAGAAAATCGGCGACGGAACCGGAAATCGGCGCCGCGATCGGGGCGACCGGATCGGGCTCCAGATTGATTGGAACGGGCGGCGCCGGGTCGACGGCGGGCCGGTCCTCGCGCACTTCGAAGATTTCCCGACAGTCCGGGTTCGGGCAGCGCATCGACTTGCCGAGCAGGTCGGCGCTGAGTTGAAATTGCGATTCGCAATGCGGACAACGAACGCCCAGCGTCACGGTCGACCCCCGCCCGAGATGACTCCCATCCGCAGATTGTAATGAACCCGCCGCGGGGCCGAAATGGGAAAGGGAGCGACTTTGCCACTCCGCGGGGGGTGTAGCAACCATTCTTAGAGGCTGTTATTGACTTTCCCATCCTAACGCCTGTTTGAGCATGAGTGTGACGCTGGCCAGCCAATGCCACCCGGCCAGCGTGGTCGTCAACCGC
>JAYSYN010000020.1:0-23081 GCA_043727575.1 Fimbriiglobus sp. | reverse complement strand
GCGAACAGCGCCGCGATGGCGAACGCAAGGACTGCGCGCGGCATGGCGTCACCCTTTCTTCGTTTCGGTCGGCACCGGCGGGACTTCGACGCGGGGTTGACCCATCGGCATCGGCGGCACCACCATCGGTTCGGGCTGGGCCGGTTCCATCCCGGCGACGGGGGTCGACGGGACCGATTCGGCGGGGAGCATCGGCGGTTCGACCGAGGCGGGTATCAGCGGTGCGGCGACGACGGACAGGGGAACCGGCGCAGTGGTGAGTTCCCAAGCGAGCCCCACCGACCCGGCGGTGAGGATCCCCAATCCGACCCAAAGCGCCGGGTGCCCGCGGTACGAGCGGATCGGGAAGAGCCGGCGGAGTGGCGTTGGGAACAATCGATCCCGGATGGCGGTGAAGGCCCCGGATGACGGCCCCGACGCGGCGATACCCGCCACGGCCGCGCTCAGGCGGACACTTTCGCCGAGGGCCTCCCGCGCGGCCGCGTCGGTGGCCAGTCGCGCTTCGAACGCGTCCGCCTCGGCGCCCGCGAGTTCTCCGGCGGCGTAACGCAGGGCCCGGAACGCGAGTTCCCCGGTCGGTTCACGGTGCGGCATAGCGGGTCTCCCAAAGCCGGCGGAGTGTCTTCAATCCCAGGTGCATGCGGGCGAGCGCCGTGTTCAACGGGCACCCGAGCCGCTCGGCCACCTCGCGGAAGCGCAGGCCTTCAAAAATCCGCAAGCGGATGACCGCCCCCTGTGCCGAGGGCAATTCGTCCAACAATCCGCGCAGCAGTTCCGCGCGCTCGGCCCTGTCGTACGCCGCTGTCGGGTCGTCGATCACGGCCCACCCGTTCAATACTTCGGCCGGCGTCGGCCGGGCCACCCGTTTGGCTTTGCGCTTCAACAGCACCGCTTGTTGGTGGGCAACGGTGAACAACCAACTGCGGAGTGTTTCGCCCGCGACGGCGTCCGATTTTCGCAGCGCTTGGATGAACGTCTCTTGCAGGGCGTCTTCGGAGTCGTGCGGATGGCGCAGCATGCCGACCAAGAAGAGGAAAATCGGCCGCTCGTACCGGGCATACAACGCCGCGAGCGCGTCGGCGTCCCCGGCCCGGAAGCGGGCCAGCAGGGTCGCATCGCTCTCGGCAAGGGGGCTCATTTCTTCTTGTTCTTCTTTTTGGGTTTCACTTTCTCTTCTTCTTCCTCCTCTTCATCTTCATCTTCATCTTGCTCGGCCGTCTTCTCGCCGGCGAGCTTCTTCACGGCGTCGTCTTCGGACATTTGATTCGGCCCGGCCTCGGGTTCGATGTACCCGGCCATCACGCGCGGATCTTTCAGCGTGATGATGCTGAAAATCCCGGCGAGCAAGGGGAACAGGCCGAAGACGGCGCCGACGAATGCCCACGGGTACGAGCCGATCGTCGACATTTGATACGAACCGAAGCAGACGATCCCGCCCCAGATGAAAGCGATGATGCCGAAGAGGATGTAGTACATCGTCTCGGCGACTTCTTCGTCCGACGGGGGGGCTTCGTTGAAGATCAACGGCCAGATGCCGAGGATGAACATCGCGAGGCCGACGACCGACGTGAGGACCCCCTGCCCGAGGAGCAGGGTCGAGGGCATGACCATCAGCGCCGCCGCGGGGCCGCGGGCGCTGCGTTTGAACTTGTCGCGGACGGCGCCGAAGACCGGCTTGTTCTTCTGCGCGAGTTTTTGCTCTTCTTCTGATTCGGTGACGACGCCGTACGCCGAGATGTCGTCGTCATCGTCGTCGGCCGGCGGTTTGACCGGCGCCGGAGCAGGCACCGAAGCGAGGGCCGGCTTCGGCTTCGCCGCGACCGGTTTGGCCACGGTTTTCTTCGGTTTGTCATCCGCCATGCCCGTCCCCTTCACTCGTCGGTACCGACGCATATCGTACCGGATTTCGCGGGGGATTTCTAGGAGATCTCAAGCGGGGGATGTCGAAACGATTCTCGGAGGTTGGATTTTCGGATCGTCGCGACACCCCGGAGTTGTGACAAGTCGGGAATATATCGGTCCGATCCGGCTCTTATTTGTAGCAGACCCATTCGCAGTCGCATCCCGCGAACCACCCCGAACCGAGGCGGACTATGTACGGCTATTTGGCCGACGGAGTCGTGTTGCTCCACGTGCTCTACGTCGCATATGTGTTGATCGGGCAATTGTTGATCATCGTCGCGGCGCCGTTCAAACGGTTCTGGGCTCGGAACCCGTGGTTCCGGTTCACGCACCTCGCCGCCATCGGCATCGTCGCGGTCGAAGCCGTGATGGGTTGGCGCTGTCCACTGAGCACGTGGGAAGAAAAATTGCGGGTCCTCGACGGGCAAACCTTCGACTCGAGCGCGACCTTCCTCGGCCGGTTGCTCCACAACCTCTTGTTCATCGACGGCATGCCCGAGGTTTTCTTCACGGTGCTGTACATCTCGATGATGATGCTCGTCGTGCAGGGGTTGGTCATGTACCCGCCGCGCTGGTTCCGCGCGATCGAGCGGGCGCCGAGCGGGTCCGATCCGATGCCGGCGTAACGGGTGCTACAATGAATTTGGCCCACCGAATTCCCACCCGGACCTCCCGACGATGCCGACCTACGATTACCAGTGCGACGCTTGCGACCACAAATTTGAGCAGTGGCAATCGTTCAAGGACGACCATCTGACGACTTGCCCGAGCTGCAAGAAGAAGAAGCTCCGCCGGCTCTTCGGCTCCGGCGCCGCGATCCTGTTCAAAGGCTCGGGCTTCTACGAGACCGACTATAACCGCAACGAAGATTACCAGAAGTCGGCGAAGGCCGAGGCCGACGCGGGCACCGCCAAACCCGTTGAAACGAAGCCGGAAACGCCCGCCGCGACACCGGCGACACCGGCCCCCGCCGCGGAAACTCCGGCCGCACCCGCCAAAAAGACCGGTGGAAGCGGGAAAACAAAGAAGGACGGCCAGTAGCGTTGTGGGCGGTATTTCCGAAGTTCTGGGGCGGCGGACGATGAATAGGGTGCAATGCCCGATCTGCGACACGCCGATGCCGGCCTCGCCGGTCGAGTACCCGGATTATCCCTTCTGCACAAAGCGCTGCCGGGTGATCGACCTCGGGCGCTGGTTGCGGGAAGACTACAAAGTCGCCAGCGGTGAAGCGATCTCCGAGGATCGATCTTCGCCGACAGCGGTAGATGAAGAATAATTCGTCCGCCTAGCCGGCCGCCCCTTCGGCCGATCACGATAAGTCCCGAGGCACGGCGGTCGCCGTGCCTCGGTGCGTTTTTTGGTGGTGATCTTTATCTGACACGTTGAAAACGTGTCGCCACATCGAGCGGTTGACCTCCACCGCAGATTTCCCACAACATTCCCAACGCGGCATCGCCGGTCGTTTTCGGAAGCCTTTATGTCGTTCGAGTGGTATCACGTCCCGCTGGCCCTGCTGGCGTACTGCTCGCTGTATGCGATTCTTTCGTGGATATTCCCCGGCCTGCTCCGTCCCGTCTGGTGGTTAGTCGTCCGCGGGATGCACCGGTTCCATGTTTATGGCCGCGAACGCATCCCCGCGAGCGGACCGGTGCTCATCGTCGCCAACCACGTCAGCTATTTCGATTGGATGTACCTCTGGCTCGCCTGCCCGCGCCCGTTGACCTTCGTGTTGTGGAGCGGATACAAGCGGCACTGGGTTCTGCGCGTGCTGCTGTCGTACGTCCGCAATCGGGCGCATTACATCGACAGCCGGGACATCGTGAAGCCGCACAGCTTGACGGGTTCGCTCGAAAAGATCGCCATGGCACTCGCGGCCGGTCGGGCGGTGTTGATGTTCCCCGAAGGCCGGCTGACGCGCAACGGCCAGATGCTCCCGTTCCAGCGCGGCCTGGAGCAGATCGTCGAACGGGCCGGGGTGCCGGTGCCGATCGTCCCCGCGTGCCTGTGGAATCTGTGGGGATCGCTGCTGAGTTGGAAGCACGGCCGGGTGCTCTTCCGTTGCCCCGAGGGCTTCCGCCGGCGGATCGCGGTCTACTTTGGCGATGCACTTCCTGGGACGACGAAGTCCGCCGATGTCCGGGCGGCGGTGGTGGAATGCGTCGCCGATTGCGGGACATTGCAAAGCGAGTACGTCATCCCCGTCCACGCCGGCTTCGTGCGGAAAGGGGCGTCGCTGCTCAACGTCCGCCGGGTCGCCTTCGTGGATGCATCGACCGGGACGGATCGCAAGTTGACGTGGCCGCAGGCGCTCGTCGGGGCGTGGTGCTTGGCGAAGTATTTAAAGGGCCGACTCGGGAAGGAAGAAAAGGTCGTCGGCGTCTGGCTTCCGACGGGCCTCGGCTCCGCATTCGCCAATTTTGCATTGGCGTTCCTGCACCGGACTTCGGTGAATTTGAACTACACCGCCGGCACGGGTTCGGTCCGCTCGGCCGCGGGCCAAACCGGCATGAAGACGGTGATCACGGCGAAACGCTTCGTCGCCCGAATGCCCCTCGATCTGCCGGACGATGTCCGCCGTATCTATCTCGAAGATGCCCTCGCTGCCATTCCGCATTCGTGGAAGCTCTGGCGGATCATCCTCGTGCTGCTGCTGCCGGGTTGGTTCTTGGACCGCGTGATCCTCCGCTGCCGGCGCTTCGGCTGGGACGACTTACTGACGATCATCTTCAGCAGCGGCAGCACTGGCGACCCGAAAGGCGTCATGCTGACGCTGCGGAACATCTCGTGCAACGCCGACGGCTTCCAGAAAGGCGTGAACTTCACCCGGCACGACCGGATGCTCTGCACGCTGCCGAACTTCCATAGCTTCGGCTACACCGTCTGCCTCTGGGCGCCCGCGAGCATCGGCATGATGTCGGTCTTCTACCCCGACCCCCGCGCGGCCAAGGAAGTCGGCGAACTCAGCCGGCGCTGGAGTTGCTCTATCATCCTCGGCACGGCGACCTTCGTGCGCTTTTACCTGCGCCGTTGCGACCCCGCGGACTTCCGCGCTGCGCGGTTGTTCATCTGCGGGGCCGAGAAACTCCCCGTGAGCTTGGCCCAAGAATTCCAAGCGAAGTTCGGCGTGCTACCCCTCGAAGGGTACGGTTGCACGGAACTCTCCCCGGTCGTCAGCGCGAATCTGCTCGATGTTTTCGTCGCCGGGGTCAAGCAGATCGCCAATACTTCGGGCACCGTCGGCCAACCGATCCCCGGTGTCGTCGCCAAGGCCTTCGACCCGGATACGCGACTGGCATTGCCCGCGGGCACCGAAGGCGTGCTGTGCGTCAAGGGGTCCAACGCGATGATCGGCTACTGGCAACAGCCGGAGAAAACGCACTCGGTTTATATCGGGAAGTGGTACATCACCGGCGACATGGGGCTGATCGAACCGGACGGCTTCATCCGCATCACCGGCCGATTGTCCCGGTTCGCCAAGATCGCCGGGGAGATGGTGCCGCTCGAAAAGATCGAAGAAGAACTGCACGACGCCCTCGCCACGGCCGGGGAACGCGTGCTGGCCGTGACGGCCGTCCCCGACCCCAAACGCGGCGAACGCCTCGTGGTCCTGCACCTCACCGGCACCGCGCCCCGGTTAAAAGCGGCCTTCGAGAACCTGCGAGGCCGCGGATTCCCGAACCTCTGGATTCCCGATTTTCGCGATTGTTTCGCCGTGGAGGCCCTGCCAGTTCTGGGTAGCGGCAAGCTCGACCTCCGGGGAGTCCAAGACTTGGCGAAGCGCATCGCGGGAGGAGGATGATCTCACGCAGAGCCGCGAAGGCGCAGAGAAGGGGGAAGAGTGAAAACCGAGTCCTTCTCCAACTTTGTGTCTTCGCGGCTCTGCGTGAGGCAAATCTGTTGACCGAATCGGAAGGTGCGGCTATTCGTCTCTATCCATGAGGGTTCGAAATGCCGCGTCGCCGTGCCAAAATCCTCGCTTGGACACTTTCCGTCGGCTTCCACGCCGCGCTCGGACTGGTGCTATTCCAAGATGATCCCGGCCGAGTGCGAACCCTGCCGCCGTGGGAACCGATGACCCGCGACGACTCGGCCGGCGAAGAATCGTCCAGCGCAATGGCCTTGGAGCGGACAGTCGAACCGAGTGCATTGAAGCCGATGGCCATCGCCTCGCCGACCGGGCAGCGGCCCGCCGAACCGATCCGGCCGAATCCGATTTCACCCGAACTTTCCAACCTCGTCCGCGAGTTGGCCTCACGACCGCCGCCGCGGGACGAAGTGCAAGATGTGACGCCCATCGATTTCCGAACGCCGGTCGTCGAGCCGCACACCGGAAGTAGTAGACCGGTCGAAGTCGCCGAGCCCGGCTTCGGAAAGGGTCGACCGCTGCACGGTGAACTCCCCGCCGGAAAATCGGTGGTCTACATCCTCGATCGTTCCACGAGCATGGGCCTGACCCGCGAAACCTTCGGTGCCGCCCGCGCCGCGCTGCTCGCTTCCGTGCAAGCCCTTCCCAATGACTGCAGGTACCAAGCGCTGGCGTACAACGGCCAAGTCACGCGATTGTTCCCCGGCCGCGACTTGTTGAAAAAATCGCACGAGCAAAACGCGGCTTTGTTGGCGGCGCTCGGAGATTTAAAGCCCGAAGGCGACAGTCAACACGAGGTCGCTCTGCGTGCGGCGCTGGCGCTCCACGCGGATTATCTGGTCTTCATCACCGACGCCGACGAGGATGAACTCGCCGCACTCAAGCCGATTCTGAAAGGCCATCCGAAGCCTGTCGCCGTGTCGATCGTCCGCGTCACGGCCGGCAAGGTCGGCGAAGCGAAAGCGTTCCGGTGAGTCGTTGTGGCGACACGTTTTTAACGTGTCGGAAAGATCGTTGCCAATAGTTGGGCTCCGGAGTCCATCATTCGGTTTCCGACACGTTGAGAAATGTGTCCCCACATTCGAAAGCCGCCATGGCGCGCATGGGTTCTACCCGAATTCGGAATGATTTCGCCGGGGGGTGGGGCGCTCCGCGCCGAAATCATTTGGGTCGGACTCGCGCGATCGGGCCCGCCTTCTTCCTCCCGCAAACTTGTGACCCGCCCCCCGCTCTGATAAGTTGACGGGTGTTGCGACCGACAGGAGGGCACGGGCATGGCCGACGCGAAGACGATCCTCATCGTGGATGACGACCGGGAGTTGGTGGACGGGTTGCGGATGATGCTCGAGCGGCAAGGGTACCAGGTCATCCACGCCCACGACGGCCACCAAGGCAAAAATACCATCTACGACAAGAAGCCCGATTTGGTGATCCTCGACATGATGATGCCGCGGATGGGCGGTTACCCGGTGCTCGAGCATTTCAAAGGCAAGGCCGACGCCCCGCCGTTCATCATGATCACCGCGAACGAGGGCAGCCGGCACAAAGCCTACGCCGAATACCTCGGCGTCGTCGAATACATCCGCAAGCCATTCGCGACCGAGAAACTGATGGACGCGGTGAACCGGGCCTTCGCCGCGAAACCCGAAGACCCCCCACTCCCTAGCGGTAAGCCCGCCTAAGATACCATTTCAGAACGACATTTGGAGCGGAGCGTGGACGAAGCCGAGTTGACCCCGATCATCATGGGCGAAGATGAAATCCGCACGTCCGAACAGCTGCGCATCACCTGCCGGCGGCTCCTCGACGAATGCGAGAAAGTCATCGTCGGCCAACGGCCGGTACTCGAACAACTGATCCTCGCGATTCTCTCGCGAGGCCACTGTCTGCTCGTCGGGGTGCCGGGCCTCGCCAAAACGCTGATGATCCGCACGCTCGCCGACGGCATGAATCTCAGTTTCAACCGCGTGCAGTTCACCCCGGACTTGATGCCGACCGACATCACCGGCACCGAAATTTTGTACGACGACAAATCGACCGGCCAGCGCGGCTTCCGCTTCGTGCCCGGGCCTATTTTCGCCAACATCGTGCTCGCCGACGAAATCAACCGCACCCCGCCGAAGACGCAAGCGGCGCTGCTCGAGGCGATGCAAGAGCGCCAAGTGACCGTCGGCGGCGCCCGGCACATGTTGCCGAATCCATTCTTCGTACTGGCGACGCAGAACCCGATCGAACAAGAAGGCACGTATCCGCTGCCCGAAGCGCAGCAGGACCGGTTCATGTTCAACATCAAGGTCGATTACCCGGTCGAAGACGACGAATGCCGGATCATCGAATCGACCACCGGGGGTGCCCGTAGGCCCGTGCAACGGGTCATCTCCGGCCCGGAAATCTTGGCGATGCAGGATCTCGTGTTGAAGATCCCGGCGGCGCAGTACGTCATCCGCTACGCGGCCCGACTGGCGCGATACACCCGGCCGAAACCGCAACCGGGCGAAGCCGATCCGCACCCGATTCCCGACTTCGTCAAGAAGTACGTCTCGTTCGGCGCCGGCCCGCGGGCGGGGCAAAACCTGATCCTCGCGGCCAAGGCGCGGGCCATCATGACCGGCCGGGCGTATGTGGCTTTGGACGATGTGAAGTCGGTGGCGCTGCCGGTGCTGCGGCACCGCATCATGACGAACTACATCGCCGAAGCCGAAGGCGTGACCCCCGACGACATCGTCGAACGATTGTTGAAGTTGATCCCGCGGGACGGGGAGAAATAAGAAGTAGGGAGTGCGGAATCTCCGAATGACTCTTATTCTTTATTCCGAACTCCGCACTCCGAACTCCGCACTCGAACATGCCTTCCAAGCTCACCCCCGAAATCTTGGCCCGCATCGACAAGCTCGAACTCGACGCCCGGCAGGTGGTCGAGGGGTACTTGTCCGGCCGGCATCGCTCGCCGCGGTTCGGGTTCGCCGTGGAGTTCGCTCAGCACCGCGAATACGCCCCCGGCGACGACATCCGCCACATCGATTGGAAGGTGTACGCCCGCACCGAGCGCTACCACCTGAAGCAGTACGAGCAGGAAACGAACCTCGTCGGTTGGCTCGTGATCGACGCCAGCGAGTCGATGAAAGTCGGTACCGTGCGCGGCCCGGATGGCGCAACGAGCACCAAATACGACGTCGCCTGCACGCTGGTCGCGGCCCTCGCCTACCTCATGGTTCAGCAGGCCGACAGCATCGGCTTTCAAATGTACGCGGGCAGCTTGAAACTCGGCCTGAAGCCGCTCGGCGGCCTGAGCCGGGTACGCGAAGTGGTGCGGGCGCTCGTCGAAGGGCCCTACCGCGAACCGGCGAACACGGGACGCGCCCTGACCGAGATGGCCGGACTGTTCGGCCGGCGCGGCATCGTCTTCCTCTTCAGCGATCTGCTCGACGAACCGGCGGGCCTGGTCGCCGGCCTGCGGATACTGAAATCGCAACGGCAGGAAGTCGTGATCTTTCAAGTTCTCGACGCGGCCGAGGTCGATTTCCCCTTCCGTCAGCCGACGCTGTTCCAAGGCCTCGAAGATTTACCCGAAATCAGCACCGACCCGCTGACCGTGCGCGACAGCTATTTGAAAGCCTTCGGCGAACACCAAACCGAAATCGAAGCGATCTGCCTGTCGATGCAAATCGACGTGGTGCGGGTCCGCACCGACGATGACATCGGCCTGACACTGGCGATGTATTTGCAGAAGCGGCTGCGGAAGTGAGTTGACCCGCTCGCCGAATGTAAGTACAACTTTTGTTAGAATCCGACATTTGTCCCTGGAGCTTCCTGCGTGCTCACTGCTGCACTGTCCGATTTGACACTCGATGCACTCCGCAAAGCCATTACTTTCGAAGGTGAAGTTCGCTTGCGGACAAAGAGTGTTGAAAGCGATAGTTTGCTAGCCGGCACAGCAAAATCAAAAGGGGTGAATACCGCCGAGTCCGAGTGCCTGAACCCGGAGTTGGAGCTATTTCACGTACGCAGAGAGAAGGTCAAAAGTTCTGAAGTGGTATATGTGCGTATTTCCAACCGTGGTTTTTCACGACTCATTGACGCCACACCGACTGACGAGTATGCGACTCTGATGCGCACGGCAGCTACAGTCCACGGAGATGCGATTTTATCCGCAGTAGCGACCGCTGTGGAAACACATCTAAAGTCACTTGATACAGACCGCGCATCTATCGCGGAACGGGAATCGAAATTGATAAACCAATTTCGCGTTATCGTATCAACGCGGCAAGCTGCGCTAGACGCCGAATTGGACACCATTGAAAAGCGCCGGCACTTCTTCAAAGACCTTTTGCACCCGAGACCAATGCCTGCGGACAACGATCCGAAGCCCCCGGCTCCCAAGCTATTTGACCGCGAACCACCGAAACCAAGAAACGAAGTCGAAGCGGATTTTCAACGGAGAGTTTGCGATCAGCTAGCAGAAGAGTACATCGATTCCCCCGCCAGCCGCGACGCGATCGAACGCGTATTTTACATCACGAACGGCATGGATACTTTTGGGACAGCCGGCGAGGTCGTGGATTTCGATGGGCGCTATCACCAAGGTCCAGGGCGTTTGCACGGAGGCGTTTCGTGTCGGGTCCGCAAAGCCGGCTGGATTTATCGGTCACCTAGCGGCGAACAAAACGTACTGGTCAAAGCGGAAGTCGAAGCGAATTTGGGAGGCGCAACTTGAAGGAAATGCTCTGTATCGATTTCGGGAATTCATTCACGAAGGTGGCCGTCCGAAAGACAACCGACAGCCCCTCATCATTGCTGACTGACACCGGTGTGACGACGGATTCACTCAACGCCTGCGTGCCGACTGTCGCCGGGCAATTCAGCGACGGTCGTTGGTTCTACGGCCTCGAACTCGAAATGTTCAATCAGGATGTCGAGGGGATGACGGTGTATAGGAATTGGAAACCGCAATTCTTCCAGATGCCAAACATAGAACTAATGCCCGGGATCGCGGGGGTCGTACCTGCGACGCCTCGGAGACGCGGCCGCCCCCCGAAGTCACCAAAGTCAGCGCCGGGCCTCGATTACCACATGATCGGCGTGGGCTACTTCCGCTGGTTGCGAAACTTCTGGGATGGCGCGTGTCGGAAAGTAACCGGCCAACCCTGTAGCGAAATTCCTGTCCGAGTCACTTTGCCAAGCTTCGGCGCACAGAGCGGTGCCGAATTGAAGTTAAAGAACATATTGATGGAAGCCGGCTTGTTGTTCGACAATGCATTCCCGGTATTACCCGAACCGCTAGCCAACGTTATTGGCGCATTGAGCAACGGTGCGAACAAGCAAAATCCCAGAGGCACAGATGCCGACTACGGGCAGATGTTCCGCGAGACAGGACTCTTTCAACGCATGAGAAAGCTATACGAGCACGGCGGTAGTCCCGTGGCTTGGACATTGATAGTCGATGTCGGCGGATTTACCACCGATTTCGCAATGCTCGGTATTGATTTAGAATTGCTATCGGCCAATTTGGACCGCGAAGTCGAAGGCAAACCAGGTCTCAAACACAAGTCGATACCGCTCGGGATTGCCGATCTCGATAGGCGTGTCCTCGAAGCGTTGCCCGAATCGAAAAAGCCACACTTTGAACGGTTGAGTGCTCGAGTCTCGAGCAGCTTCCTCGATGGGTTTCACGTCAACGTCTACGGCAAACCCGTGACCCGACAAAAATTATCAGGCGGACCAGTTATCGGGGAGACCGAATCCGAGCGAAGAGCGATTCGAGATGTGATCGCGGTATTCGCAGGTCAGGTTGCAAATGGAGCCGAAGACTTTCTCAGTCAGCACAATCATGATCGCATCGACGATGTGATATTGACAGGTGGAGGAACCATGATCCACGAGATTTCCGACACGCTCGTCAAGCGATTGAAGCACTACACGTACGAAGTGGCCCATTGCCATATTCCCACAGGCGAAGAAGTCAAACCGCCATTCCGACGCCTCTCGAAACAACTCCCTCGCGGCGGAACGGCAATCGGAGGAACAAGCCTTTATTTCGACTTCGCTCTGAACGAATGATTCACGCCAATCCCCCGAACACGAATTGGCTCCACGTCTCGAATTCCTCTTGGTTCCCTATCAACTCCGTCACTTCCGCAAACCCTGCTTCCATCAGCGCATCTTCCTTCGGAGTAGCCATTGGCTTTGCCAATTCCCACAGATGCACCACCCCCAGGTGCACGCGGCCGACGGGGGTGCGCGGGTCGAAGATGAACCCGAATAGTCGCTCCGAGACGACGGTCGCGTGCGTCACTTCCTCGGAAACTTCGCGGAGCATGCCGGTGAGGTGCGGGTCACTGCCGCCGGCGGCATCGGCTTCGGAGATGTGTCCGCCGATGCCGATGGAACGCAGCGCCCGCAGCCGCGCTTCGGTACCGCTCGCCCCCCGGCGATAGTGGAAGAGTTGCGAGCCGCACTTCAGCACAACGTACGGGATCAATTGCAACCACGCGGGATCGGTCTCGCAGTCTGATCGTGTCAGGAACTGGTATTGCGAGGCATCGAGCAGCGACCGGCGGTAGGCTTCGTCGGCCCGGCGGAAGCCTTTGAACGACCCGACCGCGCGGAAGTGCGTCGCCGTGATGCAGAGTACGCGTTCGTCGAGTGGCATGATCACAGCACCACGGTCTTCAATTTATTCTTCGCGCTGGCTGCGAGTTTGGACTTCGGGAACGCCTTCAGCAAATGCTGGAGCACAGCGGCGCCGAAGGCTTTCTCGTGCTGGTATTGCTCGGCGAAGTGGAAGCCCAAGTAGAACAAGTCCGCGTCGTCGAGCCACTTGGCTTTCACGACTTCCGCCTGCACTTGGGCCGCGTCTTGGGTGATGACGTGCGAGAAGTGGCGCAGCGACGCGTCGTTGTTGCGGGAGTCGTGGCTGACATCTTTGCTCGACACTTTCAAGCCGCACAGTGCCAGTTCGAGGCGGATCGGGAAACCGATGGCGGGGTCGCGGGCCAGCCACTTGAGGTAGAGCACCGCGGCGGGGTAGGCCTTCTTCTTCCGCTTCGCCACGGCCTTCTCGAAGAGGTCGTCCCGCAGGGCGGCGGGGTCGGCTTCCTTCAGCAGGAACAAGAGCGGATCGCCCCGGTGGCTTTCGGCTTCGATTTCCTTGCTGAGGTGGTCGACGATTTCGGCGCGGACGGCCGGGGCGAGCGTCTTGCCGAACGGGGCGATGATCCGCGCGAGCCGCCAGAGGTCTTCCATCGACTCGGCGTTCAACAGCGACGCCACGAGCGACTTGCGGCCGTGGCTCAGTTTGCCGAGGCGGGTTTGGGCCAATTCTTGGAGCACGCGGTCGGGGTGCTTCAATTGTTCGATCAACCCCTCGGCGACTTCGGCGGTGTCGCGGTCGCCGATTTTTTCGATGCCCAGCCGCCGCGCGGCCATGTCCGGGGCGTGCAGCAAACCGACCCAATCGCCGAGTTGTTTATCGGAGACGGTCATCCGCCCGAGCAGGGCAAGGGCCGGCGCCGCGATTTGAAAGTTCGTCTCGGCGGCGCAGGCGAAGAGCCGCTTCCACTGCTCTTTGGTCGGGTTGTCGAGCCAGCCGCCGACGGCTTGCAGCGCTTGCGCCCGGAGTTCGACGGGGTACGGCGCCTGCGTTCGCGCCCACAGAACATCGGCGGTCGAAGGGTCGTTGAGCGCCGACAGCACCCGCAGCATTGTGAACTCGGCGGGGGCCAAGAGTTTCGCTTTTTTGTTCGTCGCCGCGGCGACGAGGGCTTCCGCGAGCGACTTCCTGTGCTCCGCGGACATCGCAGTGATGCGGTTCACCATCGAATTTGCGGCGGCGGTGGCGACGGAGGCATCGGTGTCGGTAAGCACCGCGATCGCGGCCTCCGGATTGGTGGCTACGGCCCCGGTCAGCGCCGCCGCGACGGTCTTGCGAACGCCCGGCGCGACCTTGTGCAGAATGTCTCGGAGGCCTTTCACCCCCTCCGCGCCGAGTTTCGCGGCGGCCTCGGAAGCGAGGCCCCCTTCGACCCCGCCGCGCTTGATGCGGTCGAGCAGTTTCTGCAAGCTCTTCGTCTGCTTCAATTTGCCGGTGGCGACGATGGCGGCTTCGCGGACGATGTCGTCGTCGTCGTCGAGCTTAGCCGCGATGGCCGCGAGGATCTCGGCGTCCTTCAGGCCGAGTTCGGCGAGGACGTGCAGCGCCGATGCGCGCAATTCGGGGGCTTGGTCGTCGGCGAGGAGCTTGACGATCTTCTTGACGGGAATGTCCATCGGCGCAACCCTACCCGCGGAATCGACGTTCAATCGGGATAGGATAGAAGTTGGCGCCGCCGAAGTACGCCGGAGTCGCTACAATTCTGGTTCGGTTGAAATCGAACCCCGAACACAAAGGAACCCAACTATGGGCATCCAGCACAAATCGAAGTCGTTGCGGAACGCGAACAAGAAGCGCGTCCGCGCCCGCAAGCACAAGAACCGCAGCTTGAAGAAGAGCAAAAAAGGCGTCTCGTAGTCGGCGGACTCACTTCGAAGAGTTCTCGCAGGAGAACTCTTCTATTCTCGCCCCGCCGCGGATCCATCACTGCGCAAAAGATTCACTTGGCATCGCGGAAAGCGAGCGGGCAACTCAGATTCCCATTGGACAAGCGGCTTGGCGGAGTGGACGATCGGATCGGCAAAACTCAATTCACCAGCTTAGCACGGTCTCAATTCGCTTCGGGCTTCTTCTCGGCGTCCGCCGCGGCTGGTGCCTGGTGTTCGTACGGCAGGATCTGTTTGCACTTCGGCGGGCCTAGGATTTCTTGCAGCACCACGGCCATCGGTAGCGATTGGGCGTTGCCCAGCAGGGCGACCAGTTGCCGGCCGAAAGGGGTCGTCGCGCCGGTGTTGCGCTCTTTGTATTTCTGCACGCCGGAGATCGCCCGCACCGCGGCGGTGACGACCGGAGCCCCACCCGTCGTCGCGGTCGGTTTGATCGGCGGCGGGGCGAATGTCGGCGAGACCACGGCGGCGAGGGGAAGGTCGTCGGCCGGGTTCATCGAGCGCGAATTGATCGGCGCGGCGGTCGTTTCGAATTTCGGAATCGGGGCATCGACCCGCGGTTTCCGCTTCGCGGCGACCACGGGAATCGGCTGCTTGGCCATGGGCCGCGCGGGCGGCGGGACCGCGGCGCCGGGGGCACCGCGCTGACGCAATTTGTCGATCTCTTCCATGAAGCGGTTCAGGTCGCCGGCGGCCGCTTTCGGCCCGGACGATTGCACCACCGGCACCGTCGGCGAGTTCGCGCGGCGTTCCCGGTCGCGCTCGACCTGCTTGCGATCCTGGGAGTTCTTCAGCTTCTGGGTGAGCCAACCCAAGATGCTGAGCCCGACCATGATCCCGATGGGGATGAGGATATTTTGCATGGCGCTGTCCACTCCGTCGAATGGTCCGGATCAATTCCCGCGGCTGCTGCTGTCGGTCGGGCCGCCCGAGATACCGGCGATGCTCTGCCGCATCGACGTGTCGGCCTGCATGTTCCGCATCTGGTAATACTCCATGATGCCGAGGCGACCTTCGCGGAATGCGGCGGCGATGGCCAGCGGCACCTCGGCTTCGGCGAGGACGACCTTCGCCCGGTTCTCCTGCACGAGGGCCTGCATTTCCTGCTCTTTGGCGACGGCGGCGGCCCGGCGCTTTTCGGCCTCGGCTTGGGCGACGCGCAAGTCGGTGGTGGCTTGGTCGGCCGCGAGTTTCGCCCCGATGTTCTCGCCGGGTTCGAGGTTGGCGATATCGATCGACACGATCTCGAACGCGGTCTGGGCGTCGAGGCCGGAGTGCAGCACCGTCTGCGAAATCATGCCAGGGTTCGCGAGCACCTCTTTGTGGTCGTGGGCCGAGCCGATGGCCTTGACGATGCCTTCGCCGACGCGGGCGATGATCGTTTCTTCGGTCGCACCACCGACGAGCCGCTCGAGTTTCGTCCGCACCGTCACGCGGGCTTTGGCGAGTAGCTGGATGCCGTTTTTGCAGACGGCGTCGAGGTACTGCTTGCCCATATTTTTATCGGGGCAATCGATGACCTTCGGATTCACACTCGTCCGCACGGCGTCGAGCACATCCCGGCCGGCGAGGTCGATGGCCGAGGCGACGCGCCACGGGAGATCGAGGCCGGCTTTGTGCGCGGCGATGACGGCCTTCACCGTTTGCGGCACCCGGCCACCGGCGAGGTAGTGGGCTTCCATGTCTTGGGTGTTGACTTTCACGCCGGCTTGGACGAGGGCGATCTTCTGGTTGACGATCATCACGTGCGGGACGTTCCGTAGCTTCATGCCGATCATGTTGAGGATGCTGATGTCGGCCCCGGTGGTGAGGCTTTGGATCCAGAGGCGGATGAAGCTGAAGAAGACGAACAGGAAGACCAGAAAGAAGAGCGCCGTCACGCCCGCGGCGATGATCAAGATCAAGTCGCCGGAGTCGGGGGCGGCGAAAAGAGGCGGGGCCACGTTCACGGTGCATTCCTTTCGGGGGAGCCAACGCCCGAGTGCGGGCGGCGGGGTGTTTGGTTAGTTTAGTCCGTCCAGATCGAAATTCCGCAAATCGGTCGGTTCGTCGACCTGCCGGACGATCACCCGGCCCGCGCGGACGTCGACGCATTTGACCCACGAACCCGCGTCGATCAGCATCCTTTCGCTGAGGGCATCCACGCGCCGGCCGTCGATCACCACCGTCCCCGCCGGACGCATCGGCGTCGCGGTTTTCCCGTAGCGGCCCTTGAGTTTGTCGAGTTCGACGATCTCCGGTAAGGCGCCCGTGACGCTGCCGCCCGCGGCCTCCGGGTCGAGGCCGCGCCGGATGGCCATGCGCTTCCAGCCTTGCATGACTCCGAAGCCCGCAGCGGGCATGCCCAAGCAAACCCCGAGGGTCGCCACCAGAGCTTCGGTTTGCGTGCCGGAATACCAAATGAGACCGACGGCGACGGCGAACAATGCGCCGGCCCCGACAACGAGAAAGCCCCCGGTCGGCAGGAAGAATTCTCCGGCTAGCAGCGCTCCGCCGACCGCGACGAGCACGAACGCGATCGTCAGGTATTCTTCCATCAAACTTCCTTCACGACGATGCGGGTGCCTTCGACCTCGACCACTTGCACGCGTGTGCCCGCCGGAATGTACCCGCCTTCGGTGACGACGTCCACGAAATCGTCGCCGATGCGCACGGTGCCGGCCGGGCGCAACACCGTCGCGGAGGTGCCGATGGCACCGAGTAACCCGGCGGCTTTCGCGGCGCCGGGGATCGAATCGAACGGCGACTCCGCGTCTTTTTCTTCGATCCCGGGTAAAGTCATCCGGTTGAGGATCGGGATCTTGCGGACGTACGACGCGGCGAGAAAGGCGATTAAAAATGCCCCCACCAGACTGAAGAGGTACTGGGCAATCTTGGCGCCGAAGCCGACCCACTGGTCGCCGGACTCGGGGATCTTATCGACGGTGACGAGGCCGAGTGCCCCGAGCATGAGAAAGACGCCGACGATGCCGGCGGCGCCGAAACCGGGAAATACGAAGACCTCCATGAGGATGAGAATCAACCCCATGAGGAAGAGCAACCCCGCGAGGACGACGACTTGGCCGCTGAAGCGCGTGTGCGCCCAGAAGACCAAAATGAAGCAGAGCGCCGCGATGATGCCGGGGACGGTGGTGCCGGGGACTTTGAGTTCGAGAATCAAGCCGGTGAAGCCGATGACGACCAGCAGGACCGTGACGACCGGCTTTTTGAGGAACGCCGAAAATTGATCCAGCCACGCTGGCGTGGCGTTTTGGACCTTGCCCGGTTCGACGCCGTACTTCGTGTAGAGTTCGTTCGTATCGGTGCCATCGAGGGTCGCCTGGGCGATGCCGAATTCTTTGGCCCGCGTCGCGCTCAGCTTCAGGAATTGACCCTTCTGCTTCACGACCCCCGCGAGTTGCAGATTCTCCCCCTTGGCTTGGCGGTCGCGCAGTTCGTCTTCGGTCATCAATTCGGTTTTGTTCCGGTTCACACCGGAGCGGGCTTGGACGATGCTCAGCTCTTTGCGGATCATCCCTTCGAGCAAAATCGCCGGTACGCCCTTGCGTTCGGCGAGCGGTCGCAACGCGTTGATCCAAAGATCGACGTTGAAATCCGGATGCTTGCCGATGTACCCCTCGAAGTCACCGAACTCGGCCTCGGTCGCGAGATTGTCCTCGGCGGTTTTGCTTTCTTTACGCTTGCTCATCACGATGTCGGTACAACCCAGAGCGATGATCGCAGCCGTGTCGGGGGCTTTGTTCGGGATCCACGCGATGATGAGGACGCCATCTTGGCCGTTCTCCGGGTTTTGGAATTTGATCAACTCGTCGGCCAAGTCGCGAGCGGCTTGCGGGTCGCCGCCGCCGCAGTCGAGTTGGAGGAACAAGACGTTCCCCTTCTGCCGGACGATGTCGCGGACGACTCGGGAAAGAGAATCGCTCGTCCCTTTGGTCACTTCGCCCGTCAGCGTGTACCGGAAGGCGACGGGGGGCCGCCCGCCCAGTGGGTCGTCTCGCAAACTCCCCGCCACGATGTTGTAACTCGAAGCGAGCGAGGCCCGATCCGAGACGATTTGATTGCAGAGTTCGTACCGCCGCAATTCGTCGGCGGTGAAGGCCTTGGCCACCCCGGCCGCCGCGAGCACCTTTTTCTTGTCCGGGATCTGCACGCCTTCTTTTTCGTATTCGGCCGCGGGTCGGCGGAGGTCGACGAACCAAACGCCCCCGGCCTCTTTCTTCCCTTCGCCGAGCACGAGATCCCGATCGTACATCTTTTGGATGATCGCCGCGTGCGGCTTGTGCAGCGGCGTGACCAAAAGCGTGTAATCGTTGATGAGCCTCGGCGGCAGCGGCGAATCGGTCGGGCCGATCACTTCGCCCAAGACGCCGTCTTTGGTCATGGCGAGCTGCTTGCAGGCCAGCGCCGCCAAGACGGTGTGGCCCGTGGCCCGTTTGTGGACGTAAGCAATGGTGCCGACATCGCTGAGACCGGAGATGTACTCGGCGAGTTCTGCGCAGGCGGCGTGGTTCGGGTTCGCCGCGTCTTTGTCGGCCGGGTTGAAATCGAAGACCACCTGCGACGGGCGTTGATCGCCTTTGCCGCGGGCCGCATCGACGCGATTTTTAATGCGCGTGACCGCTTCGGTGGTGATCGGCGTCGGCACCGCGACGTACAAACCCACGTCGCCGGTGGCATTATCCGCGGCGGCCGCGAAACCGCCGGTGACCAAGATCCACAGCATCGCCGTTCGCGTTTTCAATCCCGAACCCCCGAAGTGACCGAATCCATAGGACACCCAATTATAACGGAGTGCCGGGCGGCGACGGCGCGGAATTACCGGCGTCGCCAATCGTCGTCGTCGGTCCGTCGGCCGCGACGGCCGTCCCGATCTTCGACATCGTCGTCTCGGTCCCGAAATCGGCGTGGCCGATCTTCATCGTCTTCGTCGCGATCGCGCAGTCGGCGGGTCCGGTCGCGGTCGTAGTCGTCGACCGGTTCGCTCCGATCCGAGAGGATGAGCACGATGAAGTAACTCGCCACGGCCCCGGCGATGGCGCCCAGAGCATACCCGATGATGAACTCGAAGGGGCTGTCGTCCCCGTTCCCATTGCCGCCCTTGTCGGACAGAACCACCACGGCCACGACACCGGAAATGGCGCAGCAGATGTACATAATCACCAGCAGGATGACGAAGGGCCAACCGGGCCAGCCCTTCGACGTGGCCTTGCGATTGATCGCTTGGCCGACCTTGAACAAGATAAAAATTTCGAGCATCGGTCCCAACCTCCGGTGCGGTGGCGGATCAGTTTGAGTAGCGTAGCACAGGCGATTCAACGGCGCGGCGGGACGAACGCCAATCCTACCCGCGTCGTTTTCCGTTCGCCCCAAATCTCGAACGGCAATTCGACGTCCGACTGGAATTCGATCCGTGGGAAGCGGGATTTCAAATCGTCGATGGTATCGTTCCCGATGACCTCGGCATTCCAGACGATGGCCCCGCCACGTTCGTTCAAGTCGGCGTCGCTCGTCCACGGGGAATGTTCCGGCTTCATGGCGAGGTAATCCATGTGGCCGCTGCTGTACAAACCGGGGCGGTGGGCCGAGTAGCAACAGACATTCCCGGCCCGCCAGCCTTCCCCGCCGACGATGGGCGGCATGCCGCCATATTTCTCGGTCCAGCGGCGGTTGACTTCGTCGGCGAGCGCGCGGCCGGGGAAATGCGGCCGCTCGGGCCGACCGGTGAGCGCCGGCCCCGCGACCTGTTTGGCCACCGTGTAAACCAGCAGCAACGACGCCACGATGGCCCAGCGGATGGCCACTCGGCGCAGCCGCAGTTCGGCATCGCCGCGGCAGAACTCGACCAACAGACCGATGCCGTAGAACGACCAGAGCGGCGAACCCCAAATCTCGCGCAGGGCGAATCGCGTCGTCAACGAGAGGAGCAACAGAAACACGAACGGACCGAGGATCGCCCAAGCGAGGAACCGTCGTTCGGGCGTGTTCGATTCCGGTCGGCGCTTCCAACTCAACAAGGGCATCAAGATGAAAAAGACCGGTACGAGATGGAGCGCCTGCCCGAGCGCGAATTGACCGGGATTGAAAAAGTGCTGCTCCCAGCCGCCGGGTTCACTGGTCCGTTCCGCAGCGTAGGTCACCGTGATGAAGTCGTGCCGGACGAGCCACAACGCGTGCGGGGCGAAAATCGCGAGTGCCACCATCGCCGCGAGGTACGGCCCCGGCGTCCGCCAAATCGAACGGGTCGAAGGCGTGGCGATCAGGAACCCGGCCAGGATCAGCACCGGCAAACCGATGGTATATTTCGTCAACAGCATCGATCCGAGCGCGACGCCGACGCCGCACCACCAACACGTGGATCGCCGGAAGACGGCCCGGTGCGTGCAAAAGACGAGCCACGCCCAGCCCGCATCGAGGACGATGTTGTTACTGAACTCGGCGCCGTCGTTCGTGAAATAGATTTGCCCGTCTTGGCAGATCACGGCGGCGAGCGCCAGCGGGGCCGGGAGGTACTCGCGGGCCAGTTTCCAGACGGCGACGAACATCGACGCGAGGATTGCATAGCTGAGGGCGTACACCGGCCAAACGCGGCCGGGGTCGAGGCTCGCGGCGGCGTCGGCCAACCACGCCGGCAACGGCGGGTGCTTGCAGTAGCCCCACTGCCACACCCCGCCCCACGACAGCCATTCGACGAGGTCGATCGGCGCATTCGGATGGCTGGCTACGATGGCCGCGATCCAAACGACGCTCCGGCCGATCAGCCAGAACCAGAAAAGCCGGGTGAAGAAAGATGCGGGGCGCAACGCCGCCGCGATCTCGGGAGGGCTCGCACTCATGGTATGCTTTGTAGCGCCGGGCCGCTTCCCGAAAAGCCCGTTAAATCTTCCGCTCGTTTTGGGCGAGCCACTTCTGCATTTTCGAAAGCGTGTCGGGCCAAGGTTTGCCGAAGCGCTGTTGGCCGAAGGCGTCGTACAGCAGGTCGAGGGTTTCGATCAAAGTGCGGATCTGGCGGGCGCGGTCGTCGAGCTTGGCGCGGGCCTGCGTGAGGTCGTCCGCCGGGGGCGGGAGTTTCGCGCTGCCGACGCCCAGGGTCTCGGCGTGCAGGGTCAATTCAAATTGCTCGCTGTGCCGAACCAAGGTTAGCCCGACTTTGCGCGGGAGTTTGCCGGATTGCACGGCCCTCTTCGCCTCGGGCAATCGGGTCGGCCCGTCGTGCGTGATCGTCTCGTGCCCGGTTTCGCCGCGGGGGCATTCGAGGGTGAGCGTCCGCGCCAGCATGAACGTCGCCTCGGATTCGTCCGACATTTTTAACGTATCCGAAATCGTGTCGGTGACGTACCAGAGCCAGAGCAGGAACTCGTTCCCCAAAAAGTCGCGGCTGGTGTCGTCGGCGATCCACGCGACCTCCTCGGCCGAGACGCCCGGGATGAACGCGGACGGCGAAGAGTCATCGACGGTGCGCGATCGCTTGTTGAGTTCGGCTAGCTGGAACGCCCGCTTGCCGGCAGTAATCGGCTCGAGCCCGTAACCGAAGGTTTGTTGGAAAAGACTAACGAGCCGATCGAGGTGAGTTAGCGAGGTCGCCCCGAACAGCACTTCATTGGAAAGCGTGTCCCAAACGACGGGGACGGTTTTGCGGCGTTTGAACCGGCCGTCCTTGGCCTCCGTCTCGAGTCGGTCTTTGGCCGATTCTTTCGCTTCCCGCTTTTGCTTGGCCGTCGGAGTACCGCTCGAGTTTTGCGAACTGAGCGCCTTCAAGTCGACGGTGTAATAAGCTTTCATCAAATCATTCGGCAGTTTATCGACGTCGATCCGCAGGTCGAAACTGAGCATATCATTGACAATATTTTTGATCGGCTGAAAATCGACATCGAGGATGTGCTCACCGGCGGTCCAGCCGACATCGACGCCATCGGCGGAGGCGATCTTCTGCCGGCCGGCTTGGAATTCTTCGAGCCGGCCGAGGTGTTCGTCGGTGAAGAGGCGGGGGTTTGGCCCGTCGACTTGAAAGCGGAGGAATGTGACCCGGCCATTGAAGAAGCTCATTGTGTGTTCCGGAGAAGATTAACCACAGAGGCACAGAGACACAGAGACACAGAGCAAATAGAAAGATTAAGACAGATCGATTTCGTCTTCTCTGTGTCTCTGTGCCTCTGTGGTTGATTCTTAACTCGCCAACTGAGCGTCGGCGGATTCGATGTCACGACGGCTCATTTCGTCGTGGATGACCGGGTGCCAGTCGCTTTCGCGTTGGGATTGGGGCGCGTAATTTTCGCGGGCCCAGCGTCGGAGTTGGAGTTCGCGGATGAGATCGACGTCGTGCGAAACAGAGGAATTCATGAATGGCTCGGAAGAGCGGATGAAGAAACGAAAAAACCCGTGTGTCAGGTTAATGACACACGGGCTATTTAAAAGCGCCGGCAATGACCTACTCTCGCCCTGAACGGACTACCATTGGCCCCGAGTGCTTAACGGCCGTGTTCGGAATGGGAACGGGTGTGGCCACTAGGGTAAATTCACCGGCAAGCTGTGTCGAACGATCTGGAGATCGAATTCTATGGCAATTTGGTGGGGTATGAAGTCGCAGCAAAGACGCTTGAATGATTCTGTGTCGTAGCAAGAAAACGGACAATGTGGCCAAACGTTCGGCTGTTAGTACCGGTTAGCTGAGTGAATTACTCCACTTACACACCCGGCCTATCGACCTCGTAGTCTACGAGGAGCCTTCTTGTGAGGAAACCTTATCTTTGGGGAAGTTTCACGCTTATATGCTTTCAGCGTT
>JAYSYN010000019.1:0-7725 GCA_043727575.1 Fimbriiglobus sp. | reverse complement strand
CGGACATAGGTCGCATCCGTGCGAAGGGTAAGGGAGTCCCCCTGTTTACCCTAAATCAACCCGACAGCACCAGAGAAGTTAGTTACCACCCACGACGGGGGGCGGGATTCAACCGCCGGTGAGCCGGAACTCCGCCAAACTCCCGACTTTGTTCGCGCCGCGGATCGCGGTCCGCAGCGCGAGCGGGTCCTCGGCCAGCGAAATTCGGGCGACGAGTTCCGCCAAGAGCACATCGGCGCTCAACTCCCACACGCGGATCAGAGATCGAGCAGTTGCTTCAAAGTCGCATCGAACGGTTTGGCATCGCGACTCCATTCGATGCGTTCCCGGCAGCCTACTTCTTCGATTTCTCGATCTTCACTTTGTGAACGTACAGATTGCGGTCGAATTTGTTCTCTTCGTAGGCGTCGTTGGTGAAGGCGATGCTGAGCTTGGTCTCGCCTTTCTTCAACTTCGCGGTGAAGGTGTACTCCTTGGCTTCGACGACTTTGAGTTCGAAATTCTCCTTCACGACCTCGTCGCCGACTTTCACAGTCATCTTGGCTTTTACTTTTTCGGCTTCGTCGCACGACGCTTCGATAACGATGTCGTACTCGCCATCCTCGGCGATCTTGACGGTCGCCACGGCCGTGCCTTCGGTGTAGAAACCGATCTTGGCGTCACCCTCGTTGAGGGCGACGCCATCTTTGAAATCTTCGGAGGTGGACTTCAATTTGAAGTCTTTCAATTCGACGGTGATTGCCTCGGCCGCAACGGCAACCCCGAGGCCGGCGAACGCTAGGACCGTAACTGCGAACAATGCGCGTTGGAACATGGGAACACCTTTTCAAAGCGGAGAGAGGAACGGGCGAATGCCCACCGACGCCAGACTTGGACGGGGGCATTGTAGACGATGGTTCTGGCTCCGTCGAGACTGGGCAAGGAACGGGCGTATGCCCGTTCCGAGGCCGAGATGAATTCCGGATGGAGAAACGCGAAAGGGTCTCCTTTCCTACTGTTGACTGTTTGCTGGTTGCTGGTTGCTGGTTGCTGGTTGCTGAACGCTCTTCTCAATTTCAAGGTTTTGCAAGCAGTCCTTGTCAGCGATCTGCTTTCAGCAATCAGCCAATGAGTCGACTCGAGCGTGACATTCCCGTACCGAAGCGCCGTTGACACGCGGCCCCGCCGGCCGATAAGCTCCCGGAATGGAAATAGTCCGTTCGGCGCGGCCGTGGTTACTCGGGGTCGCGCTCGCCGTAATCGTGTTGGGGCTGCCGGGATTGTACTACCGGTACACCTACGAACACTCCAAACGGCTGCGGGTCGTCACCGACGGAAAGTTTTACCGCTGCGGGCAACTCTCCGAAACCGGCTTCCGCGACGCGACCCAACGCTACCGGATCAAGACCGTCATCAATTTGCAGGAAGACGTCCGCGACCCACTGATCCCGGCGCAAACTTTCGGCAAACCCGCCGTGCGCGAGAGCGAGGTCCTCGCCCGTTTGGGGGTCGAGTCGGTCTCGTTGGACGGCGGGGTCCTCGAAGACGACCCGAAACCGGGGCAACGCCCCGCGGTCATCGACGACTTTTTGGAACTCGTCGACGGCATCCGCGACAAATATTGGACCAAGGGAATCCCGCACGCGGTGATGATCCACTGCCAAGCCGGATTGCATCGCACGGGCTTGTTCACGGCGATTTACCGGCTCGAATACGAAAATCGGACCTTGCCCGAAGTCATCGAAGAACTCAAAGCCAACGGGTTCGGCACCTACGCGGCCACGGAAGCGAACGACTACATCAAGCGGTTCTTGATCGATTACCGCAAGGGCATCCGCCGAGGCAAGCCGGTGCAACCGGTAGAAGGGGGCGGATCGTGAGCATTCTCGACCGGATGTACTTCGTCCGATTCGTTCAGAATTACCTGATCATGCTCGTTTGCTTGATGAGCCTGTTCATCGTGATCGACCTGTTCACGAACCTCAACGACTTCACGAACCAACGCGGCGGGTTCGCCGCCGTGGCCAAGCATATCGCCGGATATTACAGCGTCCAATCGACGATGATCTTCGACAAGCTCGCCGAGCCGATCACGATCATCGCGGCGGTCTTCACGGTGTCGCTGATGCAGCGGACCAACGAACTGCTCCCGCAGCTCTCGGCGGGCGTGCCGACGCTGCGGATCATCCGTCCGGTCCTGCTCGGGGCGGTCCTCAGCCTGTCGCTGGCGCCGCTCAACACCGAGTTTTTGATCCCGCTACTGGCCGACGCGATCACGGTGCCGCGCGACGACCCAGAGCTGGCGAAGCCGACGAAGGTGCGCGGCGCGTTCGACTCCGTCACGAAAGAGCACTTCGTCGGAGACGACGCCTACCGGCGCGACCGGAAGGTCTCGCGGTTCGAATGGACGTCCGCGTCCGACACGAGTAGCGGCTTGATTCACCTGACCGCCGCGGAAGCGATCTACCTCCCGGAAGGGAGCGGCAAGCTCTCGCACGGTTGGCAGTTGTACAACGCCGTCCCGGAGACGCTGCCCGACCCGCTACCGGAGGGGCTCGTCCGCCTCGGGCCGGGGCAGTACTTCTTGAAATCGCGAAACGTCGACTTCGAGACCATCACCCGCCGGCCGAACTGGTACTTCTACGCTCCGACCCACGACCTGTACGAGATGTTGAACAAGCCGGAGGGGGGTCGGCAGCAGAACGTCGCCGTGCTGTTCCATATCCGCCTGACGCGGCCGATCGTCGGCTGCCTGATGGTGCTGCTGGCGCTGGCGATCATCCTGCGCGACCAAAACCGCCACGTCTTTGTGTCGGCCGGACTGTGTTTAGTCGTGATCGCCGTATTTTACGCGGGGGTGTACGGCTGCAAGTACCTCGGCGAGCACGATGTCCTACCCCCGCCGCTGGCCGCCTGGCTGCCCGTGATGATCTTCGGCCCCATCACCCTCGGACTGTTCGACGCCGTCCACACGTAACGATCGGAACGGAGTCGACCGCTTTGAGTTGGAATTTCAACCCCCCGTCCCGGCCCGTTCAGGCCCTGTTGCTCGCTCTTGTCGTGGCGGGATGCGCGGCGGCGCCGGTTGCCAACGCCTTCGGCGAACGCGGGAACAAAGATTACCCCCTCTGGTACAAGACGGGGCAGAAGTTCCTGCACGGCGAAGAGCTGTACCCGACCAACGGCGATGTCTTCCCGTTCATGTACCCGCCCTTCGCCGCGTTCGCCCTCGGCGCGCTCAGCAACCTCGGCCCGACCGGGATGGTACTGGCATTGGTGGCGCTCAACGCGGTCAGCGTCTTCTTGGCCATCGAACTCAGCGTGCGCCTCGTCGCGGGGACGCCGGTGGTGTCACTCTGGCTGCGCGCGATCCCGGCGGCGGTTTGCTTGTTTTTCATCGCCGACATGTTCACGCTCGGCCAGCCCAATCTCGGGTTGATGGTGCTGATCCTCGGCGGGCTGATGCTGCTGCGGAACGGCCGCTGGGCGTGGGCCGGGGGTTTGTTCGCGCTCGCGACGGCGATCAAAGCCTTCCCGGCCGTCGTGCTGGTCTACCTGCTGTGGAGGCGGGAATGGAAAGCGGCCGGGGCGATGGTCGCGGTCACGGCATTGCTGATCGCCGTGGTCCCCGCCCCACAACGGGGATTCGAACGCAACCTCGTCGAAGTGCGAACTTGGGCGGACGGGATGCTCTTCCGCAGCGGCGAACAAGGAGTCGGCCAGCGCCCCGAACAGAGCGTCAGTTGGCGGAACCAATCGCTGTTGGGCGTCGGCCACCGCTACCTCCGTCCGGCCAACGCCGAGGCCGATGCCTTCGACATCAACATCCCCCCGCAGTACGTGAACCTCGCGGACTTGAGCTACCGGCAAGCGAGTTTGGTCTTGATGGGTTGTTCCGCGCTCCTCGGCCTCGGCTTCATCCTCGTCCTGCCGGTGCGGGCGAACCGCACACGGCGGACCGACGCCCTCGAGTTATCATTGCTCTTACTGCTCATGGTGATCGGGACACCGTATGCGTTCTCGTACTATTTCGTCTGGCTGATCCCGCCGCTGACGGTCTGCGTGGCGCGCGGCTTGCACGGCCCCCGCCGCGGGGATCGCTGGCTCGGTTGGGGCGCGGTCGCCGCCGTCACGGTCTTCTTCGCCCTCGGCATCGAATCGGCCACCACCGACAACCACACCTTCATGGCCCTCGGCAACTTATTCTGGGCGGCCTTCGCGCTGGTGCTGGCGCTCGCGGCGATGCTGGTGGGCGAACGGCGCGATACGATGTTCGATGGCTGCAGTCGTCGCACAGCATCGAGAACCGAGGCGAAATGACACCTGCCCCGACGTCCGTCCCGCCCGCCGGGCAACCGCTGTTGCGTCTCCGCGGGGTGAACCACACCTTCGGTTCCGGCGACGCCAAAACGCAGGTGCTCTTCGACAACAACCTCGAAGTGATGCCCGGCGAACTCGTCATCATGAGCGGCCCGTCCGGCTCGGGCAAAACGACGATCCTCACGCTCATCGGTGGCCTGCGCGGCGTGCAGTCCGGCGAGATCGAAATCTGGGACGGCCCGGCCGGGAGCTACCGCAGCCTGCGAGGGTCGTCCGATGCCGACCTCGTGAAGGTCCGCCGCCTCATCGGCTTCATCTTTCAACGGCACAACTTGTTCGACTCGCTGCAAGCGGTGCAGAACATCCGTATGGCCCAGCAACTCTTCACCGAGGGGGGCGCCGCGGCCGACGAGGACATCCGCAAGCTGCTGACGTACTTGGGACTCGCCCAGCGGATGCACTACAAACCGGCGGGCCTGTCGGGTGGCCAGCGCCAGCGCGTCGCCGTGGCGCGGGCTTTGGTGAACCGGCCGAAACTGATCCTCGCCGATGAGCCGACGGCGGCGCTCGACGCCAACAGCGGCTTGGCCGTCATCGCGCTGCTCCAGAATTTGGCGCGGGCGCGCGACCCGGACGAAATCGCCAAGCTCGTGCGCAAGCCGGGGGATCATGACGACGAATCCGGCCGGCTCTCCGAAGATCAAGCGGTGCTGTTGAAGGAACTGGCCGTGGAGACCGGGGCGACGAGCCTGATCGTGACGCACGACGCCCGCATCATGAACCGGGCCGACCGCATTGTCCACATGGAGCGCGGCCGGATCGTGTCCAACGTCGTCGTGGCCGAGCGGTTGTTCGTTACGGAAGGCTTGCGCAAAGCCGCCTTCTTCGCCGCGATTCTGCCGGAGCAACAGCAGGCCATCGCCGACGGGATCTGCATCGGCGTCCACCCGGATCTACCGGTTCCGCTGCATTTGTCGACCGACGAGACACTGCCGGTGAAGGTCTTCGCGGCCGGGGAGACCATCGTGAAGCAGGGCGACCCGGTCGACGACGCCAGCGAGTTTTATTTGATCCGCCGGGGAAAGGTGCGGGTCGAACGAAACGCCGGGTTCGGGCCGACGAAGGTCGCCGAGTTGGGCGTGCAAGATTTCTTCGGCGACCGCGCGCTCGTGACGAACGAACCGCGCAACGGCAGCGTCATCGCCGAGGAACGCACCGAGGTTTACCGCATCGGCCGGGAGACCTTCCGCAAATACGAAGCGATCAGCCGGCCGTTCATCATGCGCATCCGCGACGTGTACGGTTCGAAGTAAACGGCCCTTTCCCCGCGGCGTCGCTCCGAATATTCCACCGCCCGGTCGATCAATTCGCAGTTTGTCGCCCGAATCGGCGCGCCAACTTTGATTTTTGTCCATAAGGATGTTACGTTCAGTTCTGAACATAACGTGCGACGGGACGCCCATGCCACTGCGCTACCTCTTCGTCGACATGAACGCGTACTTCGCCTCCGTCGAGCAGCAGGACTTCCCGCACCTGCGCGGCCGGCCTGTCGGCGTCGTGCCGGTCGTCGCCGAGACCAGCTCCTGCATCGCCGCGAGCTACGAGGCCAAAGCGATGGGCGTCCGCACCGGCACCCCCGTCTGGGAGGCCCGCAAGCTCTGTCCCGGCATCGTGCTGGTGCTGGCCCGCCCCGAGCGCTACTGCCAAATTCATACGAAGATCGTGAAGGCCGTCGGTCGCTGCATCCCCGTCACCAAGGTGATGTCGGTCGACGAGATGGCCTGCCGACTAATGGGCGACGAACGCAAGCCGGAGAACGCGACCCGCATCGCGCTCGCCATCAAGCGCGAAATCAAGGCCACCGCCGGCGACAGTCTGCGCTGCTCTATCGGCGTCGGGCCAAACATCATGCTGGCGAAGGTGGCCGGGGACATGATGAAGCCCGACGGCTTGACCTTCCTCCACCCGGAGGATTTACCGAAGAACCTGCACGCGCTGAAGCTCGATGACTTCCCCGGCATCGGTTCGCAGATGCTCAAGCGCTTCCAGCGCTACGGCATCGTCAAGACCGAGCAACTGACCGAACTGTCGATGCGGGCTTTGACCGTGGTCTGGGGGAGCAAGGTCCACGCCGCGCGCTGGCACGGGCTGCTGAAAGGTGACGACGTGCCGGACGCGCCGACGCGGCGGCGCACGGTCAGCCACTCGCACATCCTCGCCCCGGAGTTGCGTACCGACCTCGGCGCCCGCGGCGTGATGGTGCGGTTGATCCACAAAGCCGCGGCGCGATTGCGCACCATCGAACACTGGACCGACACCTTCAGCGCGAGCGTCAGCTATCTCGACGGCCCTGGCTGGAGCGCCGCCGTGCGGATGCCCTCGTGCCAAGACACGCTGAACCTGTTGTTGATTTTCTCGAAGCTTTGGGACGAGAAAGAAGTCCGCGGCCGGACGCCGCTGAAAGTGGGGATGGTCTTGGCCGGCCTGACGCCGAGCCGCTACGCGACGCCGTCGCTCTTCGAGCAAGATCGCCAACTGACGGTCCTCTCGCACGTGATGGATCAAGTGAACCGCAAATTCGGGAGAAACGCGATCCACTTCGGCACCCTCTTCGGCGCCGAAGACTCGGCGCCGGTCCGGATCGGCTTCAACAACATCCCCAAGTTCAACCCGGCGTTTACATGACACCCGAGCGGTGGGCGTCAGCCCTCCGAATACGACCGGGACATCTCCGCGATGCGGGCGGCGCAACCGCAAATGAAAGGCGAGCCGATCCTGCTGACCGCGGAGCGAGCCGGAGTCGTCCTCGAGTAATTCCGCGAAACGGCCGCGTACCGGAGCTGGTCGATTCACGCGGTTGCGGTAATGGCCAACCACTTCCGCGCTGTCTTGAGCGCGCCTGAAGCGGTGTTGACCGAAGCAATTCTGTGGGATTTGAAAAGCTACTCCACTCGTATGGGAGTCCGTGACATGGTGGACGAAATCCGGATCGAGCCGAAAACTGCCCGACGACCGCACCGCGGAGACGGCGATCCGCTACGTGCAGAATCAGCATGGGCGCCTGGCCGTATTTCCGAATCCCGAGCCGCGGTAATTTTGCCGCAAGGTAAGCGTGAGCCCTCCGAGAAAGCGGAGCGGGGTGTCGCAAATCCCGAGCGGTGGCGTCGAGCCTCCGACGATTTGAATATCACGGCGCTTGACTTCCTCGGAGGGCTGACGCCGACCGCTCGGGATGGCCTCGCCAACATCCCGCATTGATACCGTGAGAGATTTCGTAAACTTCCCACACCCGTCGAGGAAGCGTTACTGGCAGAATTTGAAGGCGAAGCATGAAAAACAAACCTTCCGGGACAAAGCACGACAATTACGAAGTTCTTAATTTGGTCGGATACGGCATGGCCAAGTTTGAGAAAGAGCTCATTCTAG